>NZ_AP025292.1:321624-643249 GCF_036492425.1 Persicobacter psychrovividus | reverse complement strand
GTTATGGTTATATCCCACAGAAACACGGTATGGCAACACTTCACCTACAGTTCCACCTACTGCTACGTTATGCTCAGTAGAAACTGCTGTTTGGAAAATTTGATCTTGCCAGTTAGTGTCAAACATCTGACGCTCACCATCAGGACCTGTTACACCCATAAATGCATTGAATCGGTTTTCCTCACCGTATTTTGCATTCACAGCATCTTGGTATTGTTGTGCGTTCAATACATCCAATTTTTTCAATGGAGTAGAAACCGACACATTTCCTGTATATGATACAGAGAAGTCTTTTGTACCTTTCTTGGTCGTGATCAAGATTACACCATTCGAAGCACGAGAACCGTAAATTGCTGTTGCCGAAGCATCTTTCAGTACGGTGAATGTCTCAATATCATTTGGGTTAATCGTAGAAAGTGGGTTAGGCATACCCGCAGTTTCACCATTATCGATCGGCACACCATCAATAACAATCAATGGATCATTCGATGCCGTCAAAGATGAACCACCACGAACACGGATCGTTGCACCAGCACCTGGAGCACCACCGCCAGTAGTAATCTGTACACCGGCTACTTTACCATTCAACAATTCCTGAGGAGAAGTAATGGCTCCCTGGTTAAAGTCGGAAGCATTGATAGATTGAACAGAACCTGTTAAATCTTCTTTCTTTGCAGAACCGTAACCGATAACAACTACTTCGTTAAGGCTTGTAACATCTGTGGCCAATTTCACATCGATGTTCGTTTGGCTACCCACTTTGATTTCCTGTGGTTGGTAACCAACAAAAGAAACCAAAAGAGTTGATTCATTAGAGGCCTCCAGTTGGAAGGTTCCTTCAAAATCAGTGATTGTTCCTGTGGCTGTGCCTTTGATCAAGACATTGGCTCCTGGAATTGGTTCGTTGTCTTCTGCGGAAACTACCGTTCCGGTAATTACCTTTTGTGCGAATGCCATCACTGAAAAAAATGTGAAAAGCACTGCCAGCGAAAACACTCTACGCAATTGGTAGTATTTTGTCATAGCTGTTGGTTGAAAATTAAAAATTTGGAAAAATAAAAATTCATTAAAAAAATAAGTATTGAACTTATTTGTAAAATCATCACCAATAGCGCCTGTTTTTACGAATATCTTAAAAGCGGGCAGCTTTCGATCTGATTATTTATTCAATTTTAAATAGAATTCCTCGCTTATCCTTTTTTCATCTATCACTAATGCCTAAAAATCAATGCAAACGATTTCGGAACATTCTCTAAGAAAAGTTTAAGCCTAAACCAATGCATCAAAAAAACACAATCGGCAAAATATCCCTTAATATCACCACTAAAGGCTATTTTACATGATACAAGTCAATAGGCGTACTTTACATAGACATTTTTTAACCTGAATATAATCCTGACGCTACGCGCTTAATTCGAGCTAAATACAATACCCTTTAAACATTATCACTCATTTAAGAGAGGTAAAAGCAAAAAAGGCAGCCTGAAACAGACTGCCTTTTCTAATGACCGAAGTCGAATAGGTTATAATGGTATTTTGAAAGAATTACAACGCTTCCGCCTCGAAGGTTCCTTTATCTCTATCAATTGTCAAGCGGTATTGACCAGAAGTGCCATCAAAGTGGATATTATCATCACCAGAGAATCCTTTAGGTTTGGTTGCGAAGTTACCACCATTAACCTGATCTCCCCAGTCACCCAACTTGCTTACAAATTTGAAATCTTCGCCTTTCTTCAACTCTACCACAGCAGAGAATACTGCGCCATACAAGTTAAACACAGGGAATACCGTTTTAAAGCCTGGCTTGTTTGAATCGTTCCAATCATTTTCAGAACCAACTTTATAAAGTGCTACAACATCGTCAGCGTTGATTTTTAAAGTTTTTGCATTGGTGTCAATGGTTACTTGATACATTCCTGTTTCACCAGTGAATTGAATGTTACCACCATTTTCTTTACATGAATTTGGAGCACCACCAGACAATTCATTAAAACCATAACCATCCCAACTACCAGGAGTTGAAAGAATTTTAAACTGTTCGTCTTTTTTCAAATAGAAGTTACCAGTGAACACACCTTTCTTCAATTCATAAAGAGGGAAACTTTTGTCATCATCATTTTTCCATGAGCTGTTTTTAAGCGCATCCCCTACTTTGAACATATGGTCAGGAACAGTACTCAAAGGTTTAAATGGCGTTACCTTGATGGTTTTTACTTTAGAAACTAACGTCTGGCCATCAATGGCAGTTCCTTTGATGTCCAAGACTTCAGAAACCACGAAGATATTCACTTCAGCTTCCTGCTCAGGTACTACGCCCAACTCAATCAAAGCGGCGTTCAATTCACCAACGGTAACATCTTCGGAAGCGGCATGAGGGTCCTCCACCTTCACAACGGTTTCTGCTGAATCCGTTTCGTTTTTCTTCAGTGCTACCTCGATCTTATAATTGGCAGCTACGGCCAAACCATAATCAGCAGGAGTCCATTCTACTTTTCCCCAAACATTATTGATGTCTTTCAACTCCAATACAGAGGAAGGCGCGATATCAGAAGTAATTTCCGGATGCGTAGGCTCCCCGTTAAGGGTCAATTGATCTTCATTATTACATGCGGTGGCCATCAAACCAGCGGCTACCAGCACATAGGCTAAATATTTTTTCATGATCATTAAATCGATAATGGAAGCCCCCTGCAAGCAGAGGGCTAAAATAAATTAGTAACCCGTGTTTTGAACCAAGTTGGTGTTCGCACCAGTATCCGCAGATGGGATTGGGTACAATACCGAGCGTGCAGGCAAGTCTTTGCCTTCAGCCACACCACCTTTAAATGCCCAGTCCAATCCTTTTACAAATTTGTGGAAACGGATCAAATCGGTACGGCGGTGACCTTCCCAGAACAATTCACGCTGACGTTCATTCAGGATGAAGTTCAAATCCATGGTACCTGTATATGGCGCTGCATGTGCACGGGTGCGCAAGTTGTTTACCAAAGCCTGGTGTGCTGCCGATACCGCACCATCGATGCGCAAATCAAATTCCGCCAACATCAAGTAAGCATCTGCCAAGCGGAATACAGGAATTTTTGTTGAAGCAAATACACCATCGTTATTTTTACCTTCAGAACCATCCTGTTGAATATTTTTCCACTTAATGACCGCATAACCATCGGTAAACTGCGTGTTATTTTCGATCTCAAGGTTTTGCCCTTCGGTGAAGAACATTTTACCACGATCATCATTACCGTCTTTTTGCAAGTTTTCTACCATTGTTTTGGTCGTACGGTTACCAGCCCAGCCAGAACCAATACCTACCAATTTTTTGGCATCCATTTTACCACCCGTTGCGGCAGCAATCAAGTAAGTCGTACCACCCCAGTGGGTCATGTTGATACCATCAGAGGAGATGGTGAAGATTTGCTCTTTTGCAGTCTTTTCGTTGTCTGCCATGAACAAGCGGCTGTAAGCGTTCGACTCGTAGTTGCCTACTTTTCCGCCATCAGTATAAAGTGAATAGCCACCTTCTTGCATCATTTTTTCCAAATAGGCACGACCTTCTTTGAAAAGCTCCACATCTTTATGACCCAAGTAAACTTCACTGTTCAAGTCCAATTTGGCCAACAACATGTAAGCAGCGCCTTTGTCGGCACGGCCCAACCAGGCAGTACCCGCATCTTTCAATACTTCATCTTTATTGTCGCCTTCACCTACAATGGCTTTCAATTCCGAATGGATGTAATTGAACAACTCAGGACCACGAACGTTTTCCCCTGCTGGCTTCGGCATGAATTTACCGATAGGATCTTTTTCCGTTACGAATGGTACGCGGTTACCGAAGAAGTCCAAGGCGTGCCAGTAAGAGTATGCGCGCAAGAAGCGGGCCTCTGCTTTCCACTCCGCCAAATCCTGATAAGTACTGCCGTCCAATTTTTCTGCCTGACGCAAGAACTCATTGGTTGCGGTGATCTGATAATAAATACGGTTGTACAGACCTGCCACGAATGGATTGTCTTTGGTCCATGTACCGTAAGTCATCTGAGGAGCTCCTTCGTCCGTCCAGGTGTTTTTCACCTCATCGGTAGGGAATTCTTCCGCATTCCAGAACACCCGCCAGTACTGCGTTCCTCCTTCGTCGCCACCACCAAGGTCGCCACCAGCAGAACCGCCCTGACCTGTATTGGCCAAACCAGCATACATTTTAGTAAGGTAAGAGAAGTATTCTCCTTCAGAGTTGATCGAAGTCTTTTGACTTGGATCGATTGGCTTGATGTCCAGTTTATTCAAACAGGAAGTCAAGGTAGTGGCAGCAAAAATTGCTACCACCATCATTTTTTTATTGAAAAATAAAGATTTCATATCTTTCAGGAATTTAGAAGCTTAAGTTAACACCCAACATGTAAGTTCTTGGACGTGGGTAAGCATTGTTGTCAATACCACCGAATACCTCTGGATCCAGACCGTCGTAGCCTGTAATCACGGCCACATTGTTTACAGTACCGTAAACGCGGGCGTTCATTTTAGATCCGAAAACATTAAAGAAGTTGTAACCAATCATTACGTTGTCAATTCTCAGGAATGAACCATTCTCCAAGTAGTAGTTAGACAACAATTGTGGGTGCTGGAATTTGGTATCAAATACCGAAGCGTGAACGTTGTTCAACACCTGACCAGAAGTGTGTAAAGTGTTGTAGTTACCTTTGTTTGAGGCCACATTGTTGTACACTTTGTTACCCAAAGAAGCACGTGCTGCTGCTGAGAAATCCCAGTTTTTGTACGTCATGCGGGTAGTCAGTCCCAACAAGAATTTAGGAGCAGGGTTACCCAAGTATTTCAAATCATTCTCCGTGATTTTACCATCACCATCCTGATCTTTGTACATCCCTTCTACTGGGTGGCCATCTTTGTCATATACTTGCTCATACATGAAGAAGGCACTTGCAGGGTATCCTACGCGGTGACGTTGTGCATATACACCTTGTCCACCTTCAACACCACCTGTACGTACACCGTCGTAATCAGGATCGTCGTTCATGGTCAAAGAGGTGATCTTGTTGTCATTATAAGTGAAGTTCACACCCAAGTCGAAGTTGAAGTCTTTGCTCTGCACCAATTTAGAGTTCAAGTTGAATTCAACCCCTTTGTTTTCCATTGCCCCAACGTTGGTCGTCAACATGTTGGTCAAGTTGGAACCTGCAGGAACAGGAATGTAGTTCAACAAGTCAGCTGTATTTCTGTAATACACTTCCAAAGCACCAGAGAAACGATCATCCAAGAAACCGAAATCAACGCCTGCATTGTAAGTCGTTGTTTGCTCCCATTTCAAATCCTGGTCGTAACCTGAAGGACGGATGGTGTTGAATGTTTTGGCCTCCCCTGTTTTGCGGTCATAGTAAGTGTAGCGGCTTGTGGCTACTGAAGTCGCGTAAACAGGCATGTAACCGAATTCAGAACCGATGTCCTGCTGACCAGTGATACCGTAACCCAAACGCAATTTCATGGTAGAAATGGTATTGGAGCTTGCCAGGAATGATTCTTTGTCCATGTTCCATGCAAAAGCTGCGGCAGGGAAAATACCCCAACGATTGTCCTCAGAGAATCTTGAAGAACCATCGGCACGTACGGTTGCGGTGAACATGTATTTTTCGCTCAATGAGAAGTTGGCACGGGCGAAGAACGACTGCAAATTGTTGTGATTTTTGTAGTGTTCCAAAGCCATTGGATGCTCTTGTCCAGAACCGTAACTGTTGTGGTTAATGTCCTCTTTCTTGAAGTACTGATAAGAATAACCACCCATTACATCGAACTTACCATCGATAGATGGAAGGTCTGAAGCATATTTCATGTAGAAATCCAACAGGTTATTATTTTTCGTTTGCTCGTAAGATCTGAAAGTACCTTGGTTGGTTACTGCTCCCTGATCGAAACCAGCGTTTGCATCAACGTTAGTATCACCGTTTGATTTTGAGTAATCGTAACCTACATTCAAGTTAGCCGACAAACCTTTCAGGAATGGCATGCTGTAATCCAAAGACAAGTTACCTACTGAACGGAATACATCCGCTTCGTCATGGCGTTGGTTGATCAATGCCATTGGGTTACCTGGCGCAATAGAATACTGAGGAACACCTTTGTCATTCAACCAGGTGAAGTAACCACCGAACTGATCAAATTCTTTGTTGTCAGAATAAATTGGTTGCGTAGGATCAAAAGCACCCGCAGCACCAATAGCACCTTCGTTAGAGAAGTTGTTTTTCACTCCCATTACCTTAACGCTCATATTTGTTTTCAAATTGTCGTTAAAGAATTTCGGGTTCAAATTCAACGCTAAAGTCGTACGTTGCATGTCTGATTTTTTCAATACCCCCTGGCTGTTGTTATAGCCCAAAGACACACGGTAAGGAATATCTTTCAGTGAACCAGAAACGGCGATATTGTGATCTGTAGAGATGGCAGTGCGGAAAATGGCATCTTGCCAGTCTGTATTGGCATCGCCCAAAAGGTGAGCGTTTTCAGGTGTTTTAGCATTCGTCAATTCGCGGTATTGGTTCGCATTCAGCATGTCCAATTTACCCGTGATCTGACCAACAGAAACAGTTCCTGTGTAATCCACCGTCATTTTTCCTTTCGTTCCTTTTTTCGTGGTGATGATGATCACACCGTTAGAGGCACGAGAACCGTAAATGGCTGTTGCTGAAGCATCTTTCAATACGGTGAAGGTTTCAATATCTGAAGGGTTAATGGTGTTCAGTGGGTTACGCATACCTGCTACGCCACCGTTGTCCATTGGTACGCCATCGATAATGATCAATGGGTCGTTAGAGGCGTTCAAAGAAGCACCACCACGGATACGGATCGTTGCGCCAGCGCCAGGAGCACCACCGCCATTGGTTATCTGTACACCAGGTACTTTACCATTCAATAATTCTTGTGGAGAAGAAATAGCGCCTTGGTTGAAGTCTGAAGCGGTAATGGCAGTAACCGAGCCTGTTAAATCTGATTTCTTGGCAGAACCGTAACCGATAACCACTACTTCGTTAAGGCTTTTGACATCAGCACCCAACTTGACGTCGATTTGCTGTTGATCTCCCACCAAAACTTCTTTAGGCTTATAACCTACAAAAGAAAAAACGAGTACATCGCTCTTTTTGGCCTGAAGCTGATAGGCTCCATTAAAATCTGTGATTGTACCAGATGCTGATCCTTTGATCAACACGTTTACCCCAGGGATTGGCTCCCCATCATCTCCCGAAACAACGGTTCCCTTGACCATTGCCTGTGCAAATGCTGACAGTGAAAAAACCATCAACATGACCACCATTGGAAGCGACTTACGGATCGTGTAAAAATTAGTCATTGCTTACTTTGGTTAAGTATCTAAATAAAAATGACAGCCGATAAGCACGATGGTAGGTGATTGATAAATTGACAATTTCCCCCGCGTTATCTACTTCACTTTTGTTCAATTTCAAATTTTCAACCAAAAAAAAGCTACAAAAACTAATGATAGCCACCCAATACTTCCGCAATCGTTTACGGTAAATCACTGACAATCACCATTATCTATATCATTTAATGAAAAAGCTTAAATCCTCATGACTGTTTAATGCTAATCAAATATCTCAAACCGATTAAATGACTTTTATGAAATTTAATTGTATTGTTCCATTAATATATGAATTTGGTAAACCATGTAATGAACCTAATGAGGACGCAAAGCCTATTACCAACTGGATTGGCTATCGGATGGCTATCGGCTCAAGGGATCTTCTTTTTCAGCGCTGTTACAATTCGCCAAATTTCCGTGACCGACTTCAGTTTATAAAGACAAAAAAAGCCCGCATCAAAATGCGGGCTTTTTCACAGGGCTTCAAATCCAAATGATCTATTGTTACTTCAGCCAGGTTAATTAAGTGTATTCAGCACCCTGGTCAAAAGTTCTAAACTGATTTAGTTCTTCAATAACCTGATGACTTTGGAAGCATTGGCTGTTTTCACCTCCACAAGGTAAACGCCTGCGGGAAAACCAGCGAGATTAATCTGATGATACCGTTCCGCAAGCCCGTTGATCTCCTGAATTTTTCGACCACTGATATCAGAAAGGATAATACTTACGCCCGTGGCATTGGCAGGCAGCGCCACCGTAGCTGTTGAATGGGCAGGATTAGGATAAAGCTTCACCTCAGAAAGATCATCGGCGCTCAGGGCAACCTCGTAACCGAGTTTCACCCGACAGCCATCATCCACCACATAAAGCTGTATATCGTTAATATCCCCTTCAGGCTGAAAGAATCCCTCATTGTAATCTGGAATCAGCTGCCCATCAATAAACCAGTCGTATTGCGAACCCACCGTCTGGGTAATGTAATAGCCTGAAGTTCTGATCAGCGGTTTTTCCACAATATCATTTTCTACCACCCACACCTTTTCCGTGAAAGTGTCGCGTTCACCATTTTCATTGGAAATACTCAGCGTAACATCATATTCCCCCATTTCAGGGAATACAAAATCCACCGACTGCCCTTCAACGGTTTCGGAATAATCATCTTTGCTGATGGTCCAAACGGTTTTACTTACTGCTCCCGAGCTCATCGAAGTCAGTTTGGCAACTCCTTCGGCACAGGCATAGTCAACATCCATTTCAGCAAAAATAAGCTCATCGCAATCTTTTTCAATCCAGCCGCTACCGCTGTTCAGTTGGCTGTTTTTCCCAATGGCAAAAACGGCATTCCCCGCCACATCAAGGTCATCAATTTGCAGATAATCCATACAAAAACGTCGGGCATCACTGTAAATGAGTGCATCATTGCCTTCGCCCACAAGGCTGATCAGCTGATCTGACGCACCAGTGGCGGTCATATTCTCCGTGACTGTCAGCGTGGATGAAGCACCAATGGCAAGCATAGTACCCGCGGTCAGTTGTAAATCATCAATACTGACTTCCCCTTCGATGGTCAGGTCATCCTGCGCATCAAAAACACCAATCTGCCCATTGCCCGAGGCGGTCCCGATCAGGGTCAGTGGCACCGACGAGCTCACTGTTCCCAGCTGCGCACCACCGAGGGCAAGACTTGCTGACTGATCACTGGCATTGGAAAAATTCACCTCCACACCAGACAAATCGGCATCTTCCACCCCACCCAGGGCAAGGCGGTTGCTTATCGACCAGCTTCCTTCAGCCCGCATTTCCGTTTCGGTACTTTGCGATGTCACCTCCAGGGTTTGTGCTTCTATATCATTCATATTGAATCGGCCCCCGCCAAGCAAAAGGCTTTTGGCGGTCAGTTTTCCTTTAATATTCCATACCGACTGATCAAATCCCCGCAAATTGAGGCTCGCTTCCTCAATCTCGTTTTCCACATTCAGGTTGATCAGCGTTCCTGCGGAGGCGGTCAGGTCGATCGTCCCCGAATTGGTAATCGCACCGTCGCCTTTCAGAATCAGCGCACCCGTCAACAACAGGTCGGTATCCATGTTCAGTGTACCCGCTTCAATGGTCAGCGATCGGGCGGTCGGGGAACCGTTGAGCAGCACCGTCGGTGTCCCTGATTTCTGATCGATCACCACATCGGTGTTTTCATCGGGAATTGTATTGATTGCATCTCCTCCCGATCGGTCCGACCAGTGGTCGCCATCCGACCATTCGCCATCGCCTTTCACCCAGTACAATACAGTCCGCTGTTCTTCCAGTGCGCCCGAAGACATGATCAGGCTGTAATCCTGACCAGCACCATCAAGCAAGTCGCCCTGATGGCTCACCTCCACGGTGTATGTTCCCGCTTCAGGATTCAGGATTTCGATTTTCTCATTATTATCTACATTGTTCTTTGCTGTTCTGCTCGCCTTTCGTGAAGGGGTCTCAGGGTCCAGGGACCACGCAAAAACGGTGCTTCCGCTTGGCGATTTCACGGTAACATCAAGGTTGTTCACTAAAACAGGCGTTCTCGGATTCAGCATTTTTTCGGGGGAAGTACCCGCTGGGTCTGTCCATGCGAGCGTGGCAAGTACAGGGTTGTTTCCATCGCTTTCAAGCTGATACGTTACCGTGGCTCCCTGCTCAAGTCGGCCTTCCTTAATCTGATAGCTGCTCAAGTGGGTGTTTTGCACCAAATGTGCCGCACGATCCACGGCCAGCAAACCATAACCGTGACTGTAAGTTGGCCCTTCCGCCGCTCCTGCCTGTCGGGTGGTGTGAATTGCCAGCCCCTTGAGGGTAGCAGCCCTCATATACGCCCCTTTATTTTCGAGTGCATAAAGCTCCTGAATCAATAACAGGGAGCCCGTAGCATTGGGAGCAGCCATAGATGTTCCCTGTTGCGTGGCATAGGTGGAATCGCTCAGTTCAAAAGAGGAATTCACGGCCACAGGCGAGAGCACATTCACCCCATTGGCAACAACATCGGGCTTAATTCGCCCATCGTCTGTTGGTCCCCAGGAAGAAAAATCACTCATCTCCACACTGTTGAAATCATTGTAGTTCAACACTTCTTTTACCGCTCCTACGGTCAGGGTATTTTTTGCAGTGGTTTCTGGAGGAAGACAATCATAAGGGCCATCGGCACGTGTTTGTACCTCAGGGCGCACACTTCCACTTGACGGGCCTTCGCCTCGGTCGTTTCCTGCCGCCCATACGATCAGGTAGTTCGGCGCGCTGAATGCCAGTTTATCAATATCCCTTGCCCTTGAGTTGTAGAACCCAAAAAGGTAATCGGCCTCCAGGCTTACGGACTCATCACCATACCAGGTATCGCCCGACCAGCCCCGCACCGAGCCGTAGCTGTGGTTCGAAAGCAATAAACCGAGTTCTGCCTGTTCGGCCATTTTTTTAAGGTCTCCTGCGGCAGTCATACTGACCACCTCGGCTTTGGGGGCCATGCCTTTTGCCGAGCTGTTGATTCCTTCTGCCGCAACGGTTCCCGCCACATGCGTAGCGTGATCGCGGGTTGAGCGGTCATTGCTTGAAGAAGAATTACCATACCGACTGATCCTTCCAGCAAGCTCGATGTGGGTGTATTGCGGGTCACCGATCTCGACAACGCCCACTTTCATCCCTTCACCTTCCAGCTCAAGCTTCATTGTTCCGCCTGCGCCAATCTTAACGGCTCCAGTGGTTATGGCGGCTTCTTTGTTGTAGTTGGTAATATAGATCAGCTGCCCGTTTTCTATTCCGTTCAGAAACGCAGGACGACCATCGCGCAGGGTGATCTTTGTAGGAAGGCCTCTTTGGCTGGCAATCTCTTTGGCCGCTTCAAAATTTTGCTGATAGGCAGTACCAAAGTCCGACTGCATTTGTCGCAAGTTCCCCTGTGCTAAAGCGACCGTTAGCACAGCAAAATACAAGCTTATCGATAATATTAATTTTTTCATTGGTAGGTAGGGTTAGGGTGTTGGGTGGTTGTGGCAAACATGCAGCGATCCCTCTGCTGAATTTGCAGCAGGATCGGCATTTTTAGAACATGCGCTAAGGAGTGAAACGGGTGTAAATATCATATTCATCCTCACTGAAAAGCCCTTTTTGCACCATATGAATATTGAAAGAGTCCTCGCAGGGGTCGTATATGGCTTCCATTTTATCGATCAGAATTTCAACATCATCGGCCCCGACCATCGAGGCCTCAAGGATCACAACATTGCCGAGCTCATCGAAAGTGAAATCCATCGTTACGGGAAAACCTCCTGTAAATGCTGGGTTTTCGGTCAGGTAGGCCACATAATCCCCCCATATATTACTGAACCTGTAAACTTCGTCGCCGATTTCCTCAAGCCTGCTCGGGAAGATGTGGTTTTCTCCGCCCACAGAACCGAAGGTTGAGGAGTAGACCTCGCCTCGGTAGCGTTCCGAGAGCGCAATCGGGCAATCATCATCTTTAATATTGATCCGCAGCGAAGAGTATACCGTTCCGTTTTCATAACCGATCACCAAATCTGAAGGAGCCGATACATCAATGATCCGCACCGTAACGGAACGCTCGAGGAAGTTTTCTTCATTATCATCAATGGCCTGTAAAATCATCTGTCCGACCTGCTTCCCTTTGGGAATGATCACCTCTTTGGTGGTCAGGATATAATCTTTACCTTCCACGGCATTAAATTCTTCGAGCTGAAAGTACACCTTCGTGTCTTCATCCCGTGGCAGGGCGATATTCACATCCACAGGAATGGCAATTCCTTCGGGCAGATCAAACACCTCGGAGTCTGTCAGGTCAAAAGTAACGTAATTTTGACCTTCATAAAGTTCACTTTCAGAGTCAGTACAACTTGACAGCAGCAACACTGAAACGATCAGCAATAGGTATATCTTGGGGTATTTCATGGTCATAGCGGTAAGGTTGATATTAATAGCCATCGTTTTGACTCATATTGTCGTTGGCCAAAATTTCATGTTGCGGGATAGGCATTACAAATCGGAAATCGTTCGCCACCAGTACTTTTGGGGTGGTTGGTGTGGTGGTGTCTACCCGAACAATCGGGTCGCCCCAGCGCCGCAGATCGAACCACAGGTGCCCTTCAAAACTGAGCTCCAGCAATCGCTGATGCTTGATGGCCGTAAAAATGGAATTGCCATTTTCACCTCCGTCAGTAAAGCCCTCAATACGTTCTTTTCTCAGCGCATCAAGGTCTTCAAGTGCTTTGGCTGCCTGCCCATCCCTGAAGTAAGCCTCCGCACGGGTCAGCAACATTTCCGAAGCCCTGAACACAATAAAATCTCCAGCATTAATCGCCGAATTTCCCCCGATATACTTCCCGACAATGGCTGACTGCTCAATCTGGTTGGGGTCGTTGGCTACCTGTACCCCATAGCGGATATCCTTCTCAGGGTCGCCATCGTCATTTTTGGCAAAGGCATTGATGAAATCCTGCGTTGGGAAGAAGTTCACCAGGCCAGAATTATCGCGCCACAAATTTCCAAGGCGACTTGTTTCAGCTGGGATGTTGAATTTAAAATAGACCTCCTCATTGTTGGGAGAGTCAAAATCAAACATTGCCTGATAGCTGCTCGAGGTCACGATATTTTTTGCTGACAAAGCTTCCGTCGCTTTGGTGATCGCTGTTTTGTAATCCTGCTGATACAAGGCAATGCGTGCCTCCATAGCCGTAACTGCCAGGGTATTGAAATAAATATAGTCGAGGTCCTCGCGACTCAGGCCATCTGCCTGCCACTTTTTACTTTCTTCGAGGTCTTGCTGGAGGGCGGCGTAAACCTCCCCCACGGTATTTCTCGATGGCATGCCCACTTCCGAGGTGGTCATGTAAGGAACCGCCAAAGCCTCCTGTTGGGTGTAGCTTTCCGCAAAAATACGGAACAACTCAAAATGCGCATAAGCACGCAAACCATAAGCCTCTCCCTTAATCTGATTGACCTGCTTCACGCTTTCGTCATCAGGCGCAGGGATAAGATCGGCCTCGGCAAGCAGAATATTCACGGCATTAATGGCACTGTAATACCCACTCCAGCCATAATCGCTCATCAGGCTTGGGGTGTCAGGGGTGTACTGCCAGGTATAACCAGAGGAACCGATATTTCTTCCTTTGCTGGCCATTTTACAGAGGTTGGTCTGATAGGTGCTTGTACGGAGGGTCGGACTTTTGGGAAACAGGCCGTAAATCGCTGCCAGACCAGACTCCAGGTCCTCCACATTTTTATAAGCCACCGAGCGGTCGATCACATCTGTTGGGGTAATATCCAACTTACCAGTACAGGCCGAAAACCACATCAGCAGTAAAAACAACCCTTTATTATTCATTATATTTTTCATCTTCATGAGCGGTTAAAGCCTTAAAATCCTACATCAATACCGAGGGTGTAAATCTGCGGTGTCGGGTACTGAAACTGTGCGATATTGTTTCCGATCTCTGGATCAAATCCTGTGAAGCGGGTCCAGGTGGCCAAGTTCTGCCCCTGAATAAACATGCGGACACTCGACAGCTTTGCTTTCGATACCAATTCCTGCGGAAAGCGATAACCCAGCGTTACATTACGCAAGCGGAGGAAGGAAGCATCCTCCACATCCACAGAGTTGAACTGCCGTTGGTAGCGGGGAGAAGGGATATTGGTCAGATCGCCTGGTTCCTGCCACATCTCGAGCATTACCGTGGACTGGTTGTAAGGCACATTGTGGTTTTCGATGAAGAAAGACTGGTTATTATATAAAGAGTGGCCCAGTTGATAATTGAAGAAAAACGATAGTTCGATGCCCTTAAAACTGAGATTATTGGTGATTCCCCCTACGTGTGGCGGGTTGGAAGTACCCCAGTCGGAAGTGGCATTATTTGAATTGTAAACTGGTGTGGGCTGCCCGAAGCTGTCGAGGTACAACGGCTGCCCATTGGCGGGGTTCACCCCTGCCCAGCCGACCACATAATGCGAGCCGAGTGGATAGCCTACCCGAACGAGGGATGTTCCGTTTTCAAATTCCGACACCTGCCCCAGGTCCAAAATTTCATTGTCGTTATAGGCATAATTCAGGCTCGTGAACCACTGAAAATCTCCTGCCACAACGCTGGTCGTGTTCAGCGTGATTTCAAATCCTCGGTTACGCATCTTTCCGGCATTCTTCCGAACATTGGTAAAGCCTGAGGTCGCTGAGAGTTTTTGATCCAGGAAAAGGTCTGAGGTTACGTTGTTGTAAAATTCCAGAGAGCCACTCAGTCGGTCTTTAAACATCCCAAAATCAAAACCCACATTCAGCTGCCTTGAAATTTCCCATTTTAAATCGCGGTTTCCGATGGCCGAAGGGTAAATACCACTGACGCCCCCATAGGAACTTGCCGCCGAGAAGGTCTGTGCCCGCTGAAAATCCCCCACGGAAGCATCGGTATCATCCTGGTTACCCGATGAGCCGTAGGAGGCTTTTAACTTCAGGTCATTGATCACCGTCAGGCCATAAAACGCCTCTTCGGAAATATTCCATGAGGAGCCGACCGACCACAAGGTTGCCCAGCGGTTATTTTCCCCAAATTTGGAGGAACCATCCCGACGGATACTTGCAATGAAATTGTAACGGTTATTATAGGTATAATTTCCGATCATAAAATAGGACAGCAAAGCATTTTCTGTCATCCCCCCACCTACGGAAGGGATGAAGCCGTTTCCGCCATTGCCGGGAGTAATGGCAGCGGGAGTGTTGGGTAAGTTGGGATTCAGCCCATAGCCCGTATAACCGAATGAATTTTGTTTCTTGGAAATAAATTCAGAATAAAGCCCTACGGAAAAATCATGACGGTCTATCGTCTTGGCATAAGTCACATTATTTCCCCAGATGTATTTGAAATATTTGCTTTCCGATACCCCATAAGACCCCTCACCACCTCGGGAACTCTCACCAGGGCGGGAATTGGGATCTATAAAAGATGTTGATTTTGTGGTGCGGTAGTCAATACCAATTTTGGATTGAAAAGAAAAACCCGGATAAAAATCATAAGCGACATCGAAGGTCAGGTTGGTCTTCAGCTGTCCATCTTCAAAGTTGGCTTTTTCCTGCCACTCCAGCGGGTTGGCATCCAGTGGACCATAAGTATAGTTGCCGTCCGCATCCAATGGTGGCTGATAAGGCATATTCAGGGTAGAGGCAAAGGGGTTGGCCACGCTCAAAGACTCCGAAGGCAGGGTGTTCGACATCCCATACCCCACTGAAGTAACCACATTGAAACGCAGCTTTTCCGAAGCCTCATGCGAAAGGTTCATCCGTCCGGTAATCCGCTCCAGAGAAGAGCCAATACCGACCCCTTGCTGCTCGAGATAACCACCAGAGATAAAAAACCTTGTCTGCCCTTTTCCGCCCTGCGCACTCAACTGATGCTGTTGGGTAAATCCCTGACGCGTTACCACATCCAGCCAGTTGGTATTATACTGACGAAGGCTGTCGAGGGAAGCCTGTGCCCCAGCAGGACGCTCTGGGTTTTCTGCGGCATAATCCCAGCCAGGGCCATTCTGAATCAACCGCTCATATTCAAGCCGCTGATCTGTATTCATCATTTCATATTTCCAGTCTCCAATTCGGGACACCCCAAACTGACCAGAATAATTGAACTTCGTCTTGCCTACTTTACCTTTCTTGGAAGTAATGACAATCACCCCATTGGCCCCACGAGAACCATAAAGGGAGGTGGAGGAAGCGTCTTTCAAAACACTCACCGACTCAAAATCATTGGCATTCAGGGCTGCAAACTCGTTCGCCTCGATCGGTACCCCATCGAGGATAAAAAGCGGGGTGTTTCCACCCAGAATCGAACCATTACCACGGATACGCACCGTCGCCGAGGACCCCGGCTGCCCGGAACTCGCATTGACATACAAACCGGCGGCTTTCCCCTGCAATACCTGATCAAAAGAAGGAACAGGAACCCCTTCAATATCGGAGGCCTCCATGGTGGAAATAGAACCTGAAAGGCGTTTTTTATTGATCTCCGTATAGCCCGTAACAACCACTTCCTCGAGCTCTTTGAAGTCCGCCTCCATCTCAAGATCAAGCTCAGACCGACCAGCCAAAGGAATCTCCTGGGCGATCAGCCCTATAAATGAAAATACCAGCGTGGCATCTAAATTGGGCACTGAAAGGCTGTAGTTACCGTTGGCATCAGTTACAGAACCCACCGAGGTTCCTTTGATGACCACATTCACCCCTGGGAGGGGTTCGCCATTGTCGGAGGCCGTAATTTTACCTTTGACAAGCTGTTGCGCTTGTGCATTCAGGGAAAAAATACTGCACAGGAAAAGAAAGAGAAGAATTCGCTTCATGTATATAGGTTAAGTGTTGGGCAATTATTTTGAGTGGCAGGCCACTCAATTGGTTTTGGCTCTTCAACACCTTTCCTTTACACAGCCAATTCATACTTTTTACGTATGGATGATTTTACGGAATATCAGATGTGAAGTTTTGAGTTTTTTTTATCAAAAATTAGATTGCCAAGGGGGTTACCTTTCAAAATAAGTAGTTTAAACCACGCTATTGATGAGGTGTATTCAAGCTTTAGTTTACCCCTAAGCAACAGGCTGAAAATTATGAATGTAAGAAATGAAGAGGAGGGATAGGTTTGGGGATTAAGACCACCTGCTACAGGTTAGCCTTCACATTGAATCCGAAAGTAGCCACAGAAGGCAGTGCACCACCTCCCAATCCCTGAATATTTCCAATGTCAGTAACTACCGTCTCAGGGTCAAAACCATCTTTATCCACCCCCCAAATGCCGAGGTTACGACCAAAAAAGCCTAATCGGATACGCTCAAAAGGCCCAATGACTGAGTTGGGTAAAGTATAACCAAAAGAAAGCCACTGTATTGTTGAACGTTACCCCTGTTTCAAAAAAAGAGGAGACATCATTCTCAGGAGCTTTCCATTCTGACGTCCCCGTAATCTTGGAACCCCTGATGGGTGAGTCCTCAATATTGTTCCACAAAACAACCTGTTGCCCATCATAAGCAGGTCCCCAAGACCAACCATAGTCATAATCAGGCATCAAGTAATCAGTTCCTCCAATATTTGTAGCCGTGAATCCATTCCCTCCACCATACAGTCGTTGAAGCTTGGGCATCATATTCACCTTTTCAAATATCACTGAAGAATTGACCGAAACACCGATACCTTTTTTATCTCTCTTGCCTGATTTTGTTGAAATGATTATCACCCCATTTGCTCCTCGAACCCCATAAAGGGCGGTTGCAGCTGGTCCTTTCAACACATTCAGCGACTCAACATCCTCGGGATTAATGTCCTGTGCCATATTTCCATAATCATAACCACCGCCTCCACGGCTGATATCCTCCGCATTATAGGAATTATTGTTTAGCGGCACGCCATCCACTACAAATAGTGGCTGATTATTACCCAAAATGGAGTTGACCCCACGTACCAAAAGTCGATAAGAACCTGCCATATTTCCCGTCGAGCCTGAGACCTGTACTCCTGCAACTTTCCCAGAAACAGCGGCCAATACATTCGTTGATTGAGCAATGGTTAAATCACTCGATGAGATTTCCTGAGTCGCATACCCCAAAGAGGATTTTTCCCTTGTAATATCTAAAGCAGTGCTTACCTCACTTTTTAACTGTATAAGATCAGCAGTCATATTTACATTAACCTCAGATTGACTTCCTACAGTCACTTCCTCAGTAAAGAAGCCCTCGAAAGAAAAGACAAGAATAGCATTTGGCTCAGAAATATGCATTGAAAAACGGCCATCGATATCTGTAATGGTAGAAAGCGATTGGTTTTTGAGCAAGACATTCACACCTGCCAACGGATCACCATTTTCTTTAGAGGTAACTATTCCTGATACCTCTTGCTTTTGAGCAAAAACAGTAGACACCGCAAAAAATATCGCCACGGCAAGGCATAAAACTTTATTCATAGTGGTTAAGGTTGAGTGATAATTGAATATAAAAATAAGATTTAAATTATTTTCAATAAACCCATTTTAACCTAAGTGTATATTTGAATTCATACAATGCACATGTATCAATTGAAAGCAATCGAGTTGATGGCTAGTGAAAGAGAATCTCCTTCACAAGTGCACCTTCCTCGGTAAGACGATTAACTTCCCCACCTACCTGCACCATCTACAGTATTGCTTTCTATTATGTGGTTGGCACTACTCCTCCCCACTACGGACGTGCACCAAAAAGAAAAGCCATCGCAATTTATGCGATGGCTTTCAATGATTTATTTAATGGTAATATGCACTTTGATTATCAAGGCATCCACCAAACTTTAGTATCAAGGCTGTTACCACCCAATACACTAACACCCGCTTTGTATCCGTCTTCGTTCAACAAGAATTCTTCTTGAGAGAAGTTCAAACGTGCAGGCATTTCAGTTAAATCTGGCACAAGAGGCTCAAACTCAAATGATTCGCCATCCTCATTTACGTATGTTACATCACCAGGCATAATGATTGTCATTGGGTAACCTGTTCTGCGGTATTCAGCCCAAGCTTCTGCTGGCTGAAGGTACAATGCGATATACTTTTGAGTCAATACTGTTTCCATGCTTGCTGCAGGCAATGCTGCCACATATGCATCAATTTTAGTTTCCTCAACACCCCAACGTTCCATCGAAGCGCGTACACCTTTTTCGTAGTACATCTGATCCCAGTTGTTTACTTCAGAAAGTAAGAAACAAAGTTCAGCATACTCCATAAGCACCTCAGAAAAATCAACTTTCAATACTCCTTGGCTTGGCAAAGAGGTAAATGGGCTTACTTCTGATGCGATACCGTTATCCAAACCGTAAGGCTGACCTACATACTTAGACAAATCGTCAAGCTCAGGAACGATACCTGCTTTGATCGCTTCAGTAGTTGTTCCTACAGGAGAAGCAAATTTCTGAAGGCGAGGATCTACAAGACCTGCAAATGGGTTGTTCATTGGTGTTGTGCCATCAGGCTTAACATCCAATCCTTTCAACAAATCAACAAATGAATTTGCTACCGCAAAGTCAGTACGGTTAGATACGAAGAAGGCACCGTATTTTGGAGCACCTTTCAACGCAAAAGCGTCATAAGTATAAGCAGCAGTGTGATCATTACTTTCCATCACACCAGAAGCAACCGCTTCTGTAATATGCTTATCAGCTAATGTTTGATCTTTCGCTCTCATACGAACAGCTACACGAACACGCAAAGAGTTTGCGAAACGTTTCCAAGCTTCTGCATTACCACCGAAGATGTAATCTCTTTCAGTAAATACTGGCTTAGAAGTATCGATCATCTCTGCTGCCGCTTTCAACTCATTCAGTAAATCTGGGTAGATTTCTTCAGCTGAAACATATTTTGGAGCAGGGTACATTGCAATGTTCAACGCCTGAAAATCGGCATTTTCAGCACCTGTAGTATGGTAAGGAACCGCACCGTAAGAATCCGCCAAAATTTGGAAAGTCCAAGCTTTAAGGATCATGGCTGCAGCTGCCTGGTTATCAGGATCACCATAAGCAAGCGCATAACTTCCTGACAATTCTGGATCTTGAGCAATCTCAATCACACGCTGAATGTCATTCAAAGAAGTATAAATACGCTTCCATGAACTGTTGTTATTGTTCTCTCTGTACTGGAAACGATCTTCTTCCGTATAGTTACGCTGTGCCCAATATTGTACCCAAGAGTTTACACCTCTACCAGAGAACATCCACTCATCACGCAACTCATCTACAATCGCACGTGTTCCACCGTACATCAATGAATAAGTTGGTACAACCTCAGGGGCGTTATTATTAGTGTTGGCTTCCTCAAATCCTTGAGTACAACCTGTGGCCAAGGTGCCTAAGACACCTACGCCTAATACTATTTTATTAAATAATTTCATTTGGAGTCACTTTAAGAATTAGAAGTTTGCAGAAACATTGAATCCGAAGGTTGCAGTTGATGGCAAAGCACCACCTTCAATACCTTGAATATTACCAGAAGAAGTTACTGCAGTTTCTGGATCGAAGTTTTCATTATCCAATCCCCAGATCGCAAGGTTACGACCGAATGCACCTACACGAACTTTCTGGAAAGGACCGATCAATGATTTTGGCAAAGAGTAACCGATGGTTACCTCTCTCAACTTCATGTAAGAAGCGTCAAAGATGTTTTGTGCATCTGCTCTTGAGTAATGGTCAGTACCATATCTGTAAGCTGAGATGTTCGTCTCATTTTCTTTCACGTCAGTAACAGTGTAGTTACCTTCTTCATCATAAGTTACTGTACCCGTTACGGTGTTAGGCAATACAAGGCCATCCTCACGCATACCGTTAACAGTAGTTGCTTCAATCATACCTGAGTACATACCCCACATGTTTGAAGTTGACCAGTAGCTACCACCTTGCTGAACATCGATCAATACCGAAGCATCAAATCCTTTGTAAGAGAAAGCATTTCTGAAACCTAAGTTGAAATCTGGCATAACAGTACCCAAAACTTGAGCTTCGCGAGTTTGCAAGTAACGACCTGTAGCATCTACTACTTTACGTCCTTGATCGTCATAGATGAAATCAGTACCCATGATTGCTCCGTAAGCCTCACCTACTTTTGCGTTTACAGATACCAAGAATGGTGCATTTGCAATACGGTAGTTTTTCAACTTTTCTTCGTCATCCAATTTCACCAATTTGTTTCTGTTTCTTGCGAAGTTTACAGAAGCATTCCAGTTAAATCCATTATCAGAACGAACGATATCACCACCTAAAACAAACTCAATACCTTTGTTGGTCATCTCACCAGCATTCATCTTTTGGTAGTAGTAACCTGTTGAACCTGATACTGCTGCTGATACAATCTGATCAACTGTTTTCATGTCATAATAAGTAACATCGAAAGTCAAGCGATTATCAAGGAAGCTACCTTCCAAACCAACTTCCCAAGAGTAAGTAGACTCAGGCTTCAAGTTTGGCTCAAGGTAAGTATTAGGGATAGAGTAGTCAGGACCAGAGTTATCGATGTTGGTATAAACTTCTCTCAATTGGTAAGGATCAGTATCGTTACCTACTTTCGCCCAACCAACACGTGCTTTCAAGAAGTTGATTCCTGAGATATCTTGGATTGATGGCAATTCAGAAACAACAAACGACCCCGTTACAGATGGGTAGAAGTAAGAGTTATTCGCTTCAGGAAGTGTTGAAGACCAGTCGTTACGAGCCGTTGCATCCAAATACAACATGCTTTTGTAGCCCAAAGAAACATTACCAAATACGGAAGTAACAATCTTGTTAGAAGAGAAAGCAGATACAACAGGAGCGTCTACAGAGTTATCTACAGAATACAAGCCTGGCAATACCAAACCACCTGAAGTCTCCATTGTATTACGACGGTAATTCTCAACACGCTTATTTACACCTAACATTGCGCTAAGGTTGAAATCATCGTTGATTTGCTTCGTGTAGTTCGCCATACCTTCAAAGTTCATTTCTGAACGAACACGAACAGTTTCACCAAAGTATGATTGCGCTTGTGAACCTACTGCAGTACGCTCATATGCACGGAAAGTATAACCGTCATAATAAACTTTACCACTTACGTTCAATCCGTCAATTACTTCATAGTTCAATCCGAAGTTACCGAACAAACGGTCACGCTCATCATTCTGGTAGTTCTCGTAACGAGTCCAGTAAGGGTTATCAGAATACTGAGGGTTAGGGTTATCAAATGCAATACGGTTCCAAGTTCTTTGGCTACCATCAGCATTTTTATAGTTTGACAAACGCTTCATATCCAACTGACGCTGACCCCACTGACCGAACTGCTGCATTACGTTTCCGCCATCGTAACCTGTACCTGGACGTCCCAAAGCTTCAGTACGAACGAAAGAAACATTTGAATTAGCAGTCAATCGCTTATGCAATTTGTAATCTCCTGAAAAGTTGAATGAATTTTTCTTCAATTCAGAATTTGGCATATAACCGTTAGATGTCAAGTTGGTGTACGACAAACGGAAACGACCTTTATCATTCGCACCGTTCAATGCTACACTGTTAGACAATGCCACACCTGTTTCAAAGAAGTCAACTACATCATTGTCTGGAGCTTTCCACTCACGAGTTTCAATGACTTTATAACCATTTGCATCATCAATACCATCCCAATGAACAACATTCATTTGGCCATCGTATTTTGGTCCCCAAGACTCATCCATTCTATAAAGAGGAATCAAGTTACCGTCCTGCTCTGTAAAGTCTCCAAGACCACCACCGTATGAACGCTGTAATTTTTGGATTCTGTTTACTTTCTCAAAAGTTACAGAAGAATTTACCGATACACCGATACCTTGCTTTCTTGTTCCTTTTTTAGTTGTAATCATGATTACACCATTGGCTGCACGAGAACCGTAAAGTGCCGCTGCCGATGGGCCTTTCAATACGTTCATCGACTCGATATCCTCAGGGTTGATATCATTCGCCATCCCACCGTAGTCATATCCACCTGCACCACGCGCTGCATTCGTAGAGTTAAAGTCAGAGTTATCAATCGGCACACCATCAATCACATACAATGGTTGGTTGTTACCTGTAACGGAGTTAGCACCACGAATCAATACACGCTGCGAACCACCCATGTTACCTGTACCGCCAGAAATCTGAACACCAGCAACCTTACCAGACAAACCTGCCATAGCGTTTACTGATTGTCCTGCAGTCAAATCTTTTGACCCTACTTCCTGAACTGCATAACCAAGAGATGCTTTCTCTCTGGTAATACCAAGTGCTGTTACAACAACTTCAGTCAACTGCTTGATATCCGCCGTCATGGTCATGTTAATCGTAGATTGGCTTCCTACGACAATTTCTTCTGTAGCCAAACCAATAAAAGTAAATACAAGTACTGCCTTTGGTTGATCTACATTAATGGAATACTTACCGTCAATATCAGTTACGGTACCTGTACCTTGCCCTTTGATCAGGACGTTTACACCTGGTACTGGATCTCCATTCTCTTCAGCAGTAACCGTTCCGGTTACTACTCGGCCTTGTGCAAAAACTGTTGAAACTGTCAACAGAAGAGCAAAAGCCATCAGTAAAGCTCTTTTCATAATAATGGTTAAGATTGGGTAAAATTACTTCTCTACTCAGTGAGTTTCTGAGTAGATTTTAAATTTTGTTTCATTCAAATTTAAGACAATATTTTATTTTACCACAACTACCTTAAACAAAATTTTATTATACCTTAACCCGTTTTCATTACATAAATTGACTTTTTTTCAGCATTTCACTTGATTTAAGCACAAACAATCAAATTACAAACTCACCTCTACCAACAGTAAAAATATGGTTCACGCCCCCAACAACCCAACCACAATAGACTGAAAATCAAATAGATAAAAATATTACTGATTTTCACTATTTCCCACATTAACACTACATTAACAAAATAAGCCTTATGACAATTATCAGTAATAATCATGATTTGATTTTGTACTATTCTAATTTAAAGCAGATTTAAAAAAAATTAAACACTTCAAAAAAATGACGAAATAGGATCAATATATGCCAAACCGCATTAAAACAGATGCAATACTCACACCTAAAACCCCCTATTTTTTAAAAATATCGCAATGATCAATTGATGGTTATTTCCACCACATTACAGTCATTCTGCTTTTTCTTCCCCTGTGCCTATTCTTTTAAACAAATCAGATTAGGTACATGTCGGTATTAACCGTCCATTTTGGCCGGCAGCGAACAAAACGGATAGAACGCAAAAAAGCCACTCCGGAATGGAGTGGCTTTAAATTCTTGATATTGAATCCTAATTATTGATTAGGGTATTTTGGCTGAAGCAAAGAAGTATTGGCTTGCATTGAACGCTGAGGGATTGGGAACCAGAACTGGATATCTCCCGCTGGAACAAACTCATTGAAGTCTTCGACCTCATCGCTTCCTCCCTTGTTGTCTGCTAAGCGCACCAACTGTACACCTTTATTATGACGACGCAAGTCGAACATATAATGTCCTTCGTAAGCCAATTCCTTACGACGCTCCATGAATACTTCTTCAACGATGTTGGCTACATCTACTGCTGGTGCATTAGAAGTATAACGAGCTGCACGAATCTGGTCGATAATGCTCGCTGCATCGTTTCCACGTCCCAAAGCGGCCAAGGCTTCCGCCTTGTTCAATAACACTTCTGAGTAACGCAAAATTTTCGGAGCATGCAAACCTGTTACACCGTCACTCTGTGCAAACTTGTACACATACTGAAAGCCTGGCTTTTCTTCTTCTACCGTTACGAACATCGATTTACGAACATCCTCATCGGAATGCATTTTTACAAACTCAGGGTTTGCAGTGTAAGCACCATAACCGGCTCCTGTTTTATCCAAGTAGTAAATGTTACCGAAGTTATCAGACCCACGGCTCTGAGATTCTACTACAGCAATCTCGAAAATAGTCTCCAAAGAAGATTTTCCTTGTGTGTAGAAGTAATCAGCATAATCTTTTGCAGTCAATAACTCAACGCCAGATACTGCATCAGCGGCAGCAATCGCCATTTCATATGCTTCTTTTTGTGAGCTTACGCCTTCAATTTTAGAAAAATCATCTACCTCAGTAGCGATATACAACAACACACGAGATGCCAACGCATAAGCGGCATTTGCTGTTGGTGCATTCACACTCGTATTAGTGATTGACTCCTGCGCCATTTTAAGGTCCATCAATACCTGAGCATAGATTTTAGTTACCTCATCATTCTCTGGCTTGAAGTTTACCGCATCGGTGATACTCATTACTGGGCTCAAAACCAATGGCACTTTATCAAAGAACTTCACGGCATCAAAAGTCGCCAATGCACGCAAGAAGTAAGCTTGACCGATCTGATCTGCTGTCGCCTTGTCATTGATAATTACACGGTTGGCGTTATTAACCACCTCGTAGATGTGATCGTAAAGGTTTGTTTCATCTGAACCTACTGAGTTACTCATAGCTTCAAACTTTGCCATCTGCGACTCAAAGATAAATCGCCCTGAGTTGTTGGCTCCCTCCACGATGTTGTCAGTACCGATATCTCCGAAGATATAAGCGTTACGACCGTAGTATGCAACCCGGTACATACGGTTCATCGCACCATTAAGCTGATCCTGAGGAAAAGCGTTTGCATCCTCGATTCCTAAAGCGTAATCTGGCTTTACCTCCAAACTACATCCTGTTCCGAATACGGAAGCCACTAAAAGGCCTCCGATCATTAATTTATTAAAATTCATTGTTTCCTAAATTTAATCAAGCAGAATTAAAAGCTAACTGTCAAACCTCCAGTGAACACACGGCCTTCTGGATATTCGAAGAAGTTGTAACCGTCGTAATCAACTGTTGTAGGAGTGTAGCCTGAGTAATTTGTTCCCATCCACAAGTTCTGACCAGAAACAAATACACGAACTTTTGAAAGACCGATTTGTGATACAAATTCGTTTGGAAGTGTGTACCCCAAAGTGATGTTTCTCAATTGGATGTAATCACCTTTCTCCACATAACGTGTAGAGTGCTGGTTACCCAATGATCCGTAAGCTGGACGGCTTGCGTTGTCGCCAGGAGCTTCCCAACGATCTTCCGTCGCTGCAGCCATTTGGTTGTAAGGATAAATACCATCAGAATCGATGAATCGGCGTGTACCGTTGTAGATGTAGTTTCCTCCAGAGAAGGTGAACAAGAATGAAGCATCAAATCCTCTGTAAGTAAAGCGGTTAGTCAAACCACCTACCCATACTGGCAATGCGCTTCCGCCATCTATACGAGCAGCTTCACTGTAATTTGTTGTTGCCAACTTACCGTTAGCAGCTTCGAACATATTCTCTGTTCTGTCAGCATCTGCAACATCTTTGTTTACATACCAAGCTGCTGCACCAGAATTAGGCTCTGCACCCATCCACTCTGGCATATAGAAAGTGTACATCGCTTTTCCTTCTTCGATCGTGTTAAATGAAGAACGGATTGGCTCAATACCATTCATTGATGTTACTTCGTTGTGGTTGAAAGAGATGTTAAAGTCAGTAGACCAAGTGAAGTCTCCCTGATCGATATTATCCGAAGAGATATTCAATTCAACCCCTTTGTTGACCATCGAACCAGCGTTCATGGTTACAGAGTTGAAACCTGTCTCACCTGCCAATGGCACATCCAACAATAGGTCTGTAGAGTTTTCATGGTAAGCATCGAAGTTCACCGTTACACGTTTTGCTACACGAACATCAAAACCAATATTGGATTTATGTTTTACCTCCCAAGTCAAATCTGGGTTTGCGATTTGTGAGTGGTAAGCCGCAGGGCGACCATTGTAAATTGCATATCGGTACATACCGATTGAGTTGAAGTTACCGATACCGGCGTTACCTGTTGTACCATAAGAAGCACGTAGTTTCAAGTCTTCAAAAACATTTGAATTCCAGAATGATTCGTTAGACACTTTCCAGCTACCACCAATAGAGTAGAAATCACCAAACTGATTTGAAGAACCGAAACGAGATGAACCATCACGACGGTAAGATACCGAAGCAAAATAGCGATCATCGAAGTTATAAGTTACCTGAGAAAGGAAAGAGAAGAAACGGTAAGCTGTTCCACGGCCATCCAAAGAGAACTGCTGTGTTGCAGAACCGATATTGTTAATAGGCTCAGGAAAACCAGCACCATACATATAATTCCAGTCCTGATTTGATTGCTGGTACTCTGTACCTGCCAAAGCAGTAATGTTATGTTTGTCGATGGTTGTTTCGTAGTTGAAAAGGTTAGTTGTTGTGAATGTTCCACTGTAACCTTGATAGATTGCCAAATTACCTGGTGCAACTGCATCCGCTCCGTCATAAGAAGTAGGAGAAGAGAAATTATCTTTTCTCATGTTCTCAAAACGATAAGCGTTTGTTGAACGGAAAGACAATCCTTCCATCAGTTGGTAATCCAATTTACCAGAAACACCACCCCACAAAGACTCTGTTTTACGGTAGTTTTTATCAACATCACTGATGAAGTTGGCACGGATTGCTGTCCAAGGACCTGTAGGCAATACATCGTAAGCGTTACCATCTGCATCATAAGGATCGATTAATGGCGCCTGAAGGTAAGATCCTAATAGTGGAGAAGAATACAAGTTACCATCTGATGCATCTGACTGAATAGATTTCGACAAATCAACACCGAAAGAAACTTTCATGCGATCAGAAACCTGGTTGTCTACAGACAAACGACCTGAATAACGCTCAAAGTTTGAACCTACCAAAATACCTTCCTGGTTGAAGTAACCACCAGAAGCATAGTAGCGTGTTTTTTCATTTCCACCTGAAGCAGAAACTTGGTAATCTGAAGTACGACCTGTTTGGAAAGCCAAGTCACCCCAGTTAGTGTTTACACCTGTTGCTGGGTCAAAATCCTCACCGTGGAACTTAGAGAATGTTGGGCTATCCATCATTTTGAAATTCCCCTGGTAGCGAGAAGTCGCACCTTCAGAAATCGAAGCAGTGAAGTTTGTTTTTCCTGCTTTACCTTTTTTAGTTGTAATTACAATTACACCATTTGATGCACGCGCACCATAAAGTGCTGTAGCTGCGGCATCTTTCAGGATACGGATATCCTCAATATCAGTAGGGTTGATGTTCGCCAATGGATCACGCTCAGCTTGCTGATTTGCTGTGATTACCTCGTCAGAGTCCATGATGATACCATCGATAACATACAATGGGTTAGAATTACCCGTGATCGATCCAATACCACGGATACGAACGTTGGTTTTCGCACCTGGCTGACCTGTTGAAGCCTGAATAGCGACACCAGTTGACTTACCTGTTAAGGCTTGTGCGACGTTAGGTGTTACAATTTCTTTCACATTTGCGATTACAGGTACTGTTGTTGCCTGATCGACTTTGGTATAACCAACGATCACTACATCCTCCAACTGCTTAATATCAGCAGTCATGGTCATATTGATATTGGTTTGTGTTCCAACTTTTACTTCTTCAGTCGCTAAACCGATAAAGGTAAAAATGATCACATCATTGCCGGATGCATTGATGCTGTAATTTCCGTCGATGTCCGTGATCGTACCAGAAGCGGTACCCTTGATCAAAACGTTTACGCCAGGGATTGGCTCCCCTGACTCTTCAGCGGTTACTGTTCCAGAAACCACTTTCCCTTGTGCAAATACAGTAAAGGCTGTAAAAAGTAGCATCAAGGAGAGAAGTATTGCTCTCTTCATAGATTGATTAATATAAGATTAAAGAATGTATTTTTTATAGTGCATTAAATATCCGAATACCACACAAATAAATACAATATTTTATTCTTACGCAATTGATCAATTAGACTTAACAAATTATAACCCGACCATCAGATCGACATATTATTGGATAAACAAAAAGATGAAAATTACCTCCAAATCATTCTGATTTCAGTCGAAAAAACAGAATTTACTACCAATTTTTGAATATTTGTAAAATTTAAGCGGCTCAAAAAGGGGCAGAATGAAAATATCAAATCAAATGAGTGAATTAAATTATGGCACTGACTCCCATGTTTTATTAGAAAAATCACAATAAATAAAAGTTTAAACTTTTTCCACAAAAATTAAAATAACACAAGATAGATGTAAAAAAAAGACACAAAAGCCAACATACCTCTAATCGAATATCATTAAATAGCTTTTAAAAACGCGACCAAATACGCCGTCTACATTAAAAACCAATTAAAGAAGATGTCAATATTGAACACTTTCCATTATTGGCCAAAATTACAAAAAGCATAAATAAAGCAACTAAAATACAATTCGATCATTTGGTCAGTTATAACATTTTGATGACCAAAATTACTTTAAAGACAAAAATTCAAGAGCACCACTGTTTATTACCAAACCAAAAAAACATATAAATCCACGAAAATAATCAGCCCAAAAAAATGGCTACCCGCTTTATTGCAGGTAGCCATACAGTTATATCAGTCAATCAATTCAATCGCTAAAAATAAAATATTCTTAACTACTGAAATATTGTTTGATATTACGCAAATATTGTATTTGTAATTTTACTTTTATTCCGCCAACATTGGCGAAGGTGCTGGAACAGGTGTGTTATTCTCTGACTCAGAAATACCATTATTCGCGTTAATCTCAGCCTGAGGAACACGGAACAACAATATCGGATCTTCTTTTTCCAGGTTAATTCTAAATGCGGTAGGGTAGCTACTCTCCTTGGTCGCCTCATCTACACGTACTACTGGCTTTTTCAATCGAAGAATATCCTTCAGCCCAAAACCTTCACCCCACAATTCTAAACGGCGCTGAAAATAAATTTCATCTACCAACTGAGTGGCATCCGTTGCTTTGGAAGTGAAAGTGCTATCGCGGTAAGTCTGTATAAAATCTTCCAAAACCTGCTTTGCAACACTCACCTTACCTTCCATGGCCAATGCTTCCGCACGAATCAAGATCATCTCTTCTGTCCGCATCACAATCCAGTCCGATGCATTGGTTTTATTTCCTGGCACTTTAGTATATGCTCCAAACTTTACATTAGTATAAGGCACATAAGCAAAAGCCTCAGCGATCGGCTCTCCGCCCACCATTACACCGTCGGTAATCGGCGATTGCAGGTTTTCATCAACCCACCACCCTTTACGGACATCAGTCGTCGGTATTTGATCAAAAAACGCCTTATTGACCCTTCTGAAGTTCTGCACCGCCGTGGTATAACCATAGCCTGTCATGGAACTCAGGTGAGATGGCCAGTTGATAATCCCACTGGTTACCACACGGTTTGTAAGCGTAATCACGTTGGCCAAAATAACATTTTTATCCGCTGCATCAACAAAATTAGCTGCAGCCACCAATAAATCCTCACGGGTATATGGGCTCGTTCCCTCCATCGCTTTTTCGGCATCAGTAGCCGCCTGCGGGTAATTATGCATCAGCAGGTTGGTACGGGCGCGCAAGCCATAGGTGGCATTGAGGCTCATGGCAGATTTATCCTCAGTTGTAAAATCCTCCAACAACACGATCGCCTGATCCAGATCACTTTTAATGAACTCATACACTTCTTTAACCGTTGCCCGAGGATTATTCTTCGCTTCTTCAAAGGTGGTTTGCTCGCTTACAATTGGCACTGCTGGCGCATCCTGGTGACCGTCATAGCTCAACTGGAAAAATTGCACCAAATTCAGGTAAGCAAAAGCTCTTGCCGACTTGGCTTGCCCCAAATACCCTTTGAATACTTCATCCTCGGTGGCGGGATCAATCAGTTCAATGATATCATTGGCCATTTTAATATGGTTATAAAACAGCTTCCAGATCAACTCATTCTCATAAGAGGTAAACTCTCTGTTGGTAAAATCGGCATTTCCACTAAACCAGTTGTAACCGTTATTGTCTGTTACCATATCCTGCCCTGACTGATCGGACATCTGGCAAATGGCCGCATACCCATAATCGTAATGTCGGCTGCTTGAAAGGTCAAGCGTGTTATAGTTAATCAGGTTCGCTGCCAAACCCGCAATACTTGACTTTAGCAGTTCTGGGTTCGCCTGAATAAGCTCCTCTTTTCTTTCAGCCGTTACAATTCCTCCCTGAGGTTTTACATCCAAATCCACACAAGAAGCGGTGGCCAATCCCAGTAATGCTATTAAAACAGATTTTTTCATTTTCAATTAAAATTTAACGGTTACACCACCTGATACAGAACGGATCGGAGAATATCTAAATGACCCTGAAGAAGTAAAGCTCTGACGGGGATCAAGCCCTTTGCGAGCTGTCCACATCGCTACATTATCCGCCACCACATAGGCGCGCAAGAAAGTCAAGCCCATCTTATCCGTGATTTTTTTAGGGAAAGTGTAACCCAACGAAAGGTTGGCGACACTCAGGTAATCTGAGCTTACAAGGAATCGTGTAGAACTACTATTGACATCCAAATCTGAATTATTCAGACGCGGGATATTCGAGGATTTATTTTCTGGTGTCCATGCATTAAGGATATCTTTATGGAAGTTTGTTCCAGCATTGTTTGAACGCCCAACATGCATTAAAGCACGGTAACTCGAGTCGTAAATTTTACCTCCTAACTGATAAGCAAAACCAGCCGTGAAGTCGAAGTTAAAGGCGCGAACGGTTGTTCCGAAACCACCATATACTTTTGGCAACATGTCTTCCGTTCCGTATTGCGTTGCAGAAGACCAAACATCAGTAGTTGTACGTGCTATACTCCCATCAGCGGCTTGCTCATCTTTGTACCAAAGTGCTTTTCCCGTTTCGTGATCAACACCAGCATATTCACGAATGTACATTCTGTACTGCGACCTGCCCTCTTCGTAAATATAACTTCCATCGATATAAGAGCCGCCAAGGCTTTCTTCCAGCTTCAGGATTTTGTTCTGAAGGTGTGTTGCGTTGAAGTTGAAATCCCAGTCAACTTTACTGGTTTTCAAAATTGATGCCGTCAGGTCAAGTTCCAAACCGTGATTTTGCATCGACCCAATGTTAACGGGATAGAAAGAATAACCCAAAGAAGGAGAAACAGGCTGATAATACAGCATATCAGAAGTAATCCGCGAGAAGTACTCAAATGTACCACCAAGCTTGCCATCGAAAAGGTCAAAATCAAAACCTGTATTGAAACTGTGCGAAGTCTCCCAGGTAATATCTGGATTTCCTTTATAGGTCAATGTGGTAGCAAAATCACCACCGTTGTCAATCACCTGATACTGATCCTCGAACGGATAGTAGTTGTTGTACCCTTGTCGATCCAAAAGTTTATCATTCCCCTGCTGCCCATAGCTGGCTTTGAATTTCAGCATATCCACCCAAGGAAGGTTGGCCATAAAATCCTCTTTGGTCAACAACCAACCCATACCTGCGCTGTAAAAATTACCCCATCTATTTTTAGGAGCAAAACGAGAGGAAGCATCACGGCGGTAGGAAACTGAGGCAAAATATTTACCATCGTAATCGTACTGTATACGCGACAGGTAACCTGCGGTAGCATAAGTATCGGTATTCGAATAAGATTGTGGCTCCAAAATTCCATTATCCAATTCAGGAACATGAGGATCAAAAAGACGCGTTTTAGAACCATTCAAGTATTGGTATTTATAAGCGTACTGCTCATAACCTGCCAAAAACTCCAGGTTGTGCAAACCGAAAGATTTTGAGTAATTCAATAGGTATTGCTGAGTAACCCCAAATCGGCGACGGTTCGATACCGTTACCAAGCCACCTTGCTCTGCATACTGGCCATAAAAAGCATTATATAGGTAGTGGCTGCGCTCATTATTGACATCCGCACCAAAATTGGCAGAGAAATTCAAGTCTTCAGTAATGGTGAACTGCGCAGAACCACGGGCGTTAATTCCGTCTCCGACAAAGCGCCTGTCATCAAGCTCCATCATAGAAGCTGGATTCGACATACTCATGAATGGACGTTTGGCATTCACCGCACTTCCATCACCGAAATCATAAACCGTATAACCGTATTTATCTTTAGCAATCGACTGGTCGGTGTTTCTCACATATAATGGATAAATCGGTGCCATCATATTGGCCACATAAAACAAGTTACCCGAACTGCTATTGTCTGTTTGCGAGCTTGGAGATGCTTTATCGTAGTGTGTCAAGCCAATATTGGCACTAAACTTCACCCATTTTTTGGCTTGGTAATCCGCTTTGATACGACCAGTATAACGCTCAAATCCTGAACCGGGAGCAATCCCTTCATCATTCAAATATCCCAAAGACAAATAAAAGTTCATCTGATCTTTGGCAGCACCAGCAATACTCATATTGTACTCGCGACGTACAGCATTGGATCTGAAACCCTCTTTTTCCCAACTGTCTGGCTGGAAGTAATTATTTCCGTCTGAATACCCCAAAGTCGCATGTGGGTTCAGTTTCCCATCCATTCCGATGAAATCTTCGCCGTTGGGTACGGTATACACCTGATAACCCAAACCACCATCGGTATCATCAAACAAATTTGCACTTGCGCTCTGGTGCGCCTCGGCTGGCGTTGCCCCACCACTAATTTGTGCATTATATAGTGTTTTATAAAAAGTCTCGTAGTACTGCGCCGGATCAGTCATGACATCGTAATTTGGAACCGCACGGTTGTTCACCCCTATTTTTGCGTCCACCATAATTTGCGCCTTGCCATTCTTCCCTTTTTTAGTCGTGATCATGATCACTCCATTGGCACCACGCGCACCGTACAATGCATTGGATGCTGCATCTTTCAACACCGTTAAAGAGGCAATATCCTGCGGGTTAATACTCGACAAATCTCCATCATAAGGAATACCATCCAATACAATTAAAGGCTCGTTACTGGAGGCCATGGATCCTACCCCACGAATACGAATTTTCGCAGACTCACCTGGCTGCCCGTTACTGCTCTGAATCTGAACACCAGACAACTGACCAGCAAGGGAGTTTGTTACATCCGAAGACTGACGAGCGATAATAGCCTCCGCTTTGATCGCTTTGGCTGAACCAGTAAACTGGCTTTTCTTCGCCGTACCGTAAGCCACTACCATCACCTCTTCCAGCTGCTGAATATCGGCAGTCATGGTCATATTGATGGTCGTTTGTGAACCCACTTTCACTTCTTCAGTCGCTAAACCGATAAAAGAAAACACCAGTACGTCTTTTGGTGAGGCGGCATTAATGGAATACTGACCATTAATATCAGTAATTGTTCCTGTAGCCTTTCCTTTTAGCAGGACATTTACACCAGGAATAGCTTCATTCCCATCCTCCGAGGTTACCGTACCAGTGATGATCCTCTCTTGAGCAAAAACGTTCAAGGAAGCAACAAACACCAATACAAAAAGCATTAATTTTTTCATAAAAACAGCAGTCAATGATTAAATATAGATTGAGTATATTTTTTATTTCTGATAAACAAAACTACACAATAGAATATTCTATTCAAAAGACCTACCGCAGTACAAAATACGGATAACAAACTTTAGATCAAGTTCCAACATTTTATCACATCGATATAAAAACTACTAAAAAATTGCATTTAACGTCATCAAACACCACTTTCATTAACAATAGAGCAATTCTTAATAATTACCGAATCGATATTTATACTTATCTAAATACTTGAATTATTATATATGACAAGGCTAAAAAATATTGCAAATACATAAAGAAGGTGAGGTTTAAACAAAATTTTTACAATAATTTATTCACGAAAATTTAACGCAAATAAAATGCAAATTAAAAATCACGATTATATATATCGATCATAAAAAAATAGCAAATAAAATGTCGTACAAAAATCAAGTAAAAACCCTCAAATAATTCACTCATTCAATTATATCTAAAGGATTTACCTATTCATACACCAATGTCCGTGTTGCAAAACCAGCTGCCCACCTTAAAAATCTCAACGAAGCGGAAAGCATTTAGAAACTCAACATCTTATTACAAGTTTCGGATTTGACAATTTCGACAAGACAATAACTATCAACCGTTTATGGTAATTATATTTATATTAAAAAAACATTAAATCGAAGATCTAATTTATTATCTGTCAATATATTACCTTTCAGCATTTAGATTAAGCTGATTTTTAGTCGAATTTATCACACGTAACTATTTGTATAATCCGAACTACCTTCGTTATTTTACACTCAATAATCATATTTAAACGTAAAATAGGCCACACGCAACATTCACATAACAGTTAAATTCATTTAATTAACCCAAATAGTTATATCAGACCTATTATATTGATTTCAAAGACCGCTTTTGTTGAATTAAAACCAGATCAGCTGTGCTACTTAAGCCTCTTTTCGATGATTTAATTCAGATCAAAAAGCACATCAGGAAAACGGGAGCACCCGCCATAATAACTAAAATAATTCAATAAAATCACTTGATATTTTAATTAAAGTCATTTTTATTGTACCTTGATTTCAAACGTTTACGATGAGAACAATACAAGAACTTTTCAGACACAATTTTCGCGAGAAAGTCCTCTGTTTATCAGAAAAAGGACTGTACCCGTTATTGTCCCTGTTGAATCGTGAATATGAAAGGCCGATGTCCATGTGCGAAATTGAAGAAATCATGCGCTTCAAGGACATCATCTATACCTTCGGCGTAGATAAAACCATTGACATCTATACCAAAAGCTGGGAAACAGAAAATTATGAAATAAAAAAAAGCTATCAGAATTAAGTCTGATAGCTTTTTTTAGCTGATTACAGGAGCGATGATTTTAATTTTTTCTATTCGCTAATTGCCCACAGGCAGCATCTATATCTTTTCCTCGGCTTCGGCGAACCATTACAGTAATATCATTTTTCTCCAGAAAGTTGGCAAACTTGTCAATCTTATCCCCATCGGCATTAATAAAGTCAGCCTCTTTAATTGGGTTATACTCGATGATATTCACTTTGCTCGGTACTTTACGGCAAATTTTCAGCAAGTTCCGCGCATCTTCTATAGTATCATTGAAGTCATTGAAAACAATGTACTCAAAAGTGATTCTGCTTTTAGTAACCTTATACCAGTATTTCATGGCATCGATCAATACTGCCAAATTATTGGTTTCATTGATCGGCATAATACGATTTCGCTTTTCATCAGTTGGCGCATGCAAAGAGAGCGCCAAACGGAACTTAGCACCGTCGTCGGCAAGCTTGGTGATCATTTTAGCAACACCAGCGGTTGATACCGTGATACGGCGAGGCGACATATTCAAACCTTCTTCAGAAGTGATTTTCTCTATCGACTCCCACACGTTTTTATAATTCAGCAACGGTTCCCCCATGCCCATATACACAATGTTGGTCAATGGCTGCCCGTAATTCTCCTCCGCCTGTTTGGCAATGGTTACCACCTGATCGTAAATCTCACCCGCGTCAAGGTTTCGCTTACGATCCATATACCCTGTTGCACAAAACGAACACGAGAGCGAACACCCTACTTGTGATGACACACAGGCGGTCATTCGATCATCGGCAGGGATCAGCACGCCCTCCACCAAATGTCGATCGTATAGCTGAAAAGCCGATTTTATCGTGCGGTCTGCCGAGATTTGTGCCTCATCGACAGCAATACTGTTAATTACAAAATTAGCATTCAGGTTCTCACGAAGTGATTTGCTCAAATTTGTCATCTCTTCGAAGCTTGTTGCAGACTTTTTCCACAACCATTCATAAACTTGCTTCGCACGGAACGCCTTCTCGCCCATTTCCGTGAATTTTTCTTTCAACTGCGCCAGGCTCAGTCTTCTTATGTCCTGCTTTTCAGAAACCTTATCCATCATCTAACATTCTGTTTTGCCGACGAGCAATCGCTCACCTTTACAAAGATAATAGATATTTTGCAAAGCAAGTGCCAATAATTCAAACAATCTAATTCTGTGGCAACTGCAGCCTGCATGGTGTTCCATTCGGCGATATTGACAATAAAATTTCTCCTCTTTTTTCCTTAAAGAAGCAAATCCTGCTAACTTCCCGTTTTTAGAGCCCTGCACACGGGTATCATGAACGACACTTACCCAATTACTCACACTAATGATATACCACAACATCCACCGACTTTTATTCACAGCAATGTTCCTCGGAGCTTTGGCCTGCACAAACGAAACTAAAGAGGTAGAAAATATGAATGACGACACCAAAACAACAGCACATTTCACCTTAGCCATTGGTACTTACACCCAAAAAGAGGGGCATGTAGACGGCAAAGCTGAAGGACTGTATTTGTATGATTTTAATTCCGAAAACGGGCAACTGAGTCACCAATTCACTGCCAAAGGAATTACCAATCCCTCCTACCTGAATATCCACCCCAACGGAAAAGTGCTTTACGCCTGCAGCGAGGTACCTGAAAACACCACCGACAAAGGTGCGCCGTTCGTTGCTTATGCTTTTGATGTAGCAAAAAAATCATTGAAAGAAATCAGTAAAAATGGTACGTATGGGGCTTACCCTTGTTATGTTGAAGTTGCGCCTGACGGGAAAAATGTAGCCGTGGCGAATTATGGCACAGGAAATATTGCCGTTTTGGCTTTGGATAAAGAAGGTCATTTCTCAGGAAAAGTCAATACGGATCGACACGAAGGCGTAGGTCCCGACACCAACCGACAAGAAGGGCCTCATGCGCATATGTCCACCTTCAATCCCAAGACAGGGAATCTTTACGCTGTCGATTTGGGAACAGATGCTTTGTATAAATATAAAATCGAAGGGGAGCAACTAAGCGAACCGAAGGTCATTCAATTGCCTGCAGGCAGTGGCCCTCGGCATATGGCATTTAGCCCTGTTTCCGATTATAAATATGTAATCACAGAATTAAGCGGTAAAGTGGCTGTCTTGGATGGCAATGATCAAATCATGCAATTAGCCGAAACACGCAAAGATCCGTCGCTTCCTGCCACAGGCGGGGCGATCATCATCAGTGCTGATGGCAAACATTTATATGCCTCCAATCGCATTCCGCATAATGATGTCGCTGTATTCAGCATTGACCCGGTAAGTGGCTTACTAACTAAAAAGGGATATATTTCTGCACAGGGCACAACCCCTCGGGACATGCTTTTATCCCCTGATGGGAAATTCCTTTTGATCGCCAATCAGGACAGCAGCAATGTAACTGTGGTTCAGTTGGGGGAAAATGGGCTCAAGGTTTCTTCGGAGGTGTTCGAAATCCCTACGCCAGTCTGCCTGAAGTGGGTAAAGTGATGATCGCAGGTGCAGGGGCACGCCCTTGCATCTTTGGGTTGGCTTAACATTCATTTGTAGGTCGGAAAGATTTAGATTATATTAGGTTAAATACTAAGCCCTTAGCGAATGAAGGAAGTATATATAAATCCATTTACTGATTTTGGTTTCAAAAAACTTTTTGGTGAAGAGCAAAGCAAAGAGATGTTGATTGATTTTCTGAATCAACTTTTGCCGCCCGAAGACCAGATCAAAACCCTTACGTTTCATAAAAATGAGCATTACGCACGCACCGAAGCTGAACGCAAGGCCATTTTTGATTTATTTTGTGAGAATGAAAAGGGAGAGAAGTTTATCATTGAACTGCAGCGCGCCAAGCAGAAAAACTTCATGGAACGAACGATTTATTATGCCACTTTTCCCTTGCAAGAACAAGCTGAACCAGGAAAGGAATGGGATTTTGACCTGAAAGGGGTTTATTCCATCGGCATCCTGAACTTCATTTTGGGCTCAGCATTATTTCCAAAAGAAGATCTTTTACATACCGCCAAATTAATGAATGTAAAAACGGGTGAAGTCCTTTACGATAAATTAACTTTCATTTATTTGGAAACACCCAAATTCACAAAAACCTTGGATCAACTTGAAAATCGATTTGATAAATGGTTATTTTTGCTCAGGAACCTGCACATGTTGGAAAATCGTCCTCAACAACTGCAGGAACGTGTATTTGAAAACTTTTTTGAAATTGCTCAGATCTCAAAATTAGACAAAATGGAAGCTCATCAATATCAAGAATCACTCAAAAGCATGAGAGATTACTATAATACCATTAAGTATAGCAGGGAGGAAGGTAGAGAAGAAGGCAGGGAGGTAGGCCGAGAAGAAGGTGTTACCGCCGTTGCTATAAACATGCTAAGATTAGGTGCGGATATTGAATTTGTTGCAAAAAGCTCCAACCTCACCATTGAAGAGGTTAAGGCGCTTCAACTTAAGATTGATGAAGGCGAAAAATAAGCCATAAAAAAAGCCTGTATCGATACATGATCTATACAGGCTTTTTCATTTTCTACTCCTTCTATTTCGGCTTTGCTTTCGGAATACCCTTATCCCAGAATCGAATGGTATAATAAAGGTTCAGCTCAAAGAAATACCTTGATTTTCGTCGTAATAAACCATAGCCCGGAGCAAATGACGGCATCATAGCTACAGCAGTTCCCTGATCGGCTGTTGAGGTTCCAAATTGCAGCCCGCCAGTCCAGCCAACGCCAAAGCCTTCTCCGATATTCGCCCGGTAGCCAAACAGCAATTCATACCAACTTGTATGCGAACCCGACAGGCTCAGTGATTGATTTGAATCTCCAAAATCATTGGTAAGCAAATAACTGAAGCGCTCACTGTAAAAAGAATCTGCCCGACGCACTCCGAAGAAAACCATTGAACGATCCCAACTACGAGGCGATAAGTTCAAATCCACGCCATACTTGATATACTGCCCTTTGGACTCATAATTATAAATAGGGGAGCTCTTAATCCACGAATTATCAGCAGCAAAAATAGAATCCCGCCGAGCAGTATAAACCTGACGGCCAAACTCGGCAGATAAATGCCATCGCCCAATATCGGTATCAGCATGAATCCTCAGGTCTGAATTCCCTTTGGTAAAGGCTGTTTCTCCCAAAGACCATAAATCCACGCCTACCCGCAATGTTGAAGGAATAAACCACCCCTCCACGGCACGGTATTTATATTCTTTCCCCAATTTTTCTCGGGGCGGCCGCTCAGACATATTGGCCATATCAGCAGAATCCAGCGAGATGTCCTTATCCATAATCCCGTCGTTCCTTGTGGCAGGGTCAACATACTGCGCAAAGGCAGACAGGCCATTAATTACCAGTAAGAGGGTTAAAAAGTATTTTAACATTCGTATTATCATCAGATAAAATTTCTGTTTGAACAGTTTCTATTTTGTTGATGCTCGCATCTGGAGCGCCTTGTACTTTCAGCTGCGTATAAACCACACCTGGCCCACAACCGCTGCCTGTCAGGTATCGCCGAGCATTCACCTGTACGTTCAGTTTGCTTGTGATGCCTTCGCGTACCAGGTAGTAGTCTTGCGAAGTCAGCCCCAGGGCAATCGGTAAGTCCACGCTTGTTCGCTGTAATCCCTTCAGAATATTGATATAAGTATTATCAGGGAATACGGTATAAATGGAATCAAACTGATAAAGCTCTGGTTCGCCTGCCAAATTCTGAAAATCCACCTTCACATAATCATTGTATTCTGGGTGGCACTCCAAAACAAACTGAATATTGGGTAGTCCGCTCTTCAGATCGGTCTGTAACACTTCCCCTTCAGGAAAAACTTGCTTTCCCTGATCCGAGATGGCCATCGTCAGGTCTTTATAAACGAAACCCACCCCACAGGCTTCAGAAATAAACCTCGGAAGAACACTGTAAGTAAACTGAATAGTATCGCCAAAACCCGCCTGTTCGAGATAATAAGTAATCGTACGATCATGGGGACTCAGATTCAATCGAAATTCAGTACCTAAAGTAATAGGTTGACTGTTTCCTTCATCATCCTGTGTAATAACCTTCTGTTGTCCGCTTTCAGTAATGGCAATCATGGAATCTATCGGTACAGCAACGGGTTGTTCCTGCAATGTTCCATCTTCATTCCTGGCAAAAAAATTCCCGACAACGTAATCATTATTTTCATCAAAACACTCCTGATTATCCTTGCAGGCACTCAGTACACTGATCACAAACAGCATGAGTACCACAGGAAGCCACTGAATATTTTTTATTTTTCTAAAGCAATTATTCATCGTATCGTTAAGCCAATGCTTCATTAAACTTATAATTCTTTCAAAGGTACATTATCAATTCAATTTTCACGACCTGTACCATGATTTTATCAATAAATTCCTTGCCCACCCTGTCAGTATTGCGCCTAAATCTGACCGCACCTGAGCACCTACATCTTCCCTTTCCAAAAAGACAGGAACGCTCACTTCATCCGCCTAATTATATACATATTAAAAATCTCTATTTGCGAACTACTTCATTTTTCCCCTTATTTGTCCGAACAATCAAACCTGATTCAGATGCGCCACATTTTGGTAGAAGAGGTCTCTATGACCTACGAGAATGAAAAAAAACCCGCCCTTGACTGCATCAACCTTGATGTCGCTCAAGGAGAAATCCTTTCATTAGTTGGTGAGAGTGGCTGTGGAAAAACCACTCTGCTGAAAATTATTGGAGGATTTGAAGACCCTGAACTTGGAAAAACGTATTTCCACGGCAAAGAAACCGAAGCCGTAAAGCTGAAGCTGATCCGTGGACATGCCAATGTGCGTTACATTCAGCAGGGGCTTGACCTGAAACCTTTCTATGATGTGGCAGGGAACATTGGCGAGCATATTCGGGGTTATGTTCCTGAAGAAAGAGCGAAGAGACTCACCTACCTGATTGATTTGGTGGGGCTCAATGGAATGGACAAAAAATTGCCACGAGAACTTTCTGGCGGACAACAACAACGTGTTGCTATTGCGCAGGCTTTGGCCAAAGAACCTGAAATTCTGCTGATGGATGAACCCTTCAGCAACCTCGATACACCCACAAAAATTCAGCTGATTGCCGACATGAAAGTAATGCTCCGAAAGGCGAATATTACGGCCATTATGGTAACCCACTGGATGGAAGAAGCCCTCCGCCTTTCTGATAGAATCGCTGTGATGCGTGATGGGAAAATCATTCAGTCTGGAAGTGCTGAGGAACTTTACCGACAGCCCAACTGCCCGTATGTTGCACGGTTTTTCGGAAATGCCAATTTACTCTCTGCCCAGGATGCACAAAAGCTCGACATCAATGATGGGCAGGCGTGCTGCATCCGCTTTGAAGACCTGCAATGGAGTCAAGAGGGTATCCCTGTGGAAGTGGTCAGTTCGCAGTTTTTAGGTCCTACTGATCAATATGAGATTGAAGCCGATGGCATCCGCTTGCGCATCACCACCGATCAGGCTCCGACGGGTTTTGTAAAGGTGAAGCATGTAACAGAGTATGTCTAACCTTTAAGCACCGAATAAATAATTTAAGAGGATATTAATTTGTCCACAGATTTTTTTGATGAGGTCAATACAGATGTTACTCACAAATCAATATTTAAAATAAAAAATCATGGTAATCCTTTAAATCAAGGTAGTCATGGTCCATAATAATGCTATCGCGAGAATCCCTCTCGTGATAGCTTATCATACCTTTCAAGTCAAGCGCTGCACTTGAACCCAAAGCCTATCCGCCAATCACCCGCTGATCGCAGATTTTCTGATATAAAGCAACATCCAGCAAGTTCATCGCCTCCACCTCTTTGAGGGTCTGCGGATCAAGCTCCTCCACCTTCTTTCTGCCTGCGGTAGCGTTCGCCTTCATGGGAACATAACTTTCCGAAAAGCCCATCAGGTGCTTCAGGCGCAGTAAATCTGCCTCCAGCGATTCCAAAAAGCCTACAAACTGATATTCCTCCGTCAGTACTTCAATCGCCTTTTCCAGGGCTTCCCTCGGATGCGATAGCATTTGTTTTTCTTCAATCTGACTGAACCTATGCACATAATTATTACGCAATTCCCGACTCAGTTCAAGGGTAACATAATCCTTCAGGCTCACGCCCTCCCTTTTCACCTGTTCATATAAATAATGGGTCGGCCGACGCAACACATAGTAATAATGGGAAACCATCCGATCGATCGGGTCACGCAATATTGTCGCCTTGAGCATTTCAGGATGAACATCATCTTTCAGTAAATGTGCCATATGCCCGACCACAAAATGATAACTGTAACGTTCCTTCTGGGGCATATTTTTGAAGCGCTGAATAGAGACCATCGGCTGGTGATTATCCAGTTGGTATGTCTTACTGAAAGGGTACTGATCACTCAGGTACTTTACCACCGTTGTTCCACCACACTTGGGTACATGCTCAAATAATAGGCGTTTGGGTACAGACTTCCAGAAGAAGCGGGCGTCCATGGCATGTTTGGCAATAGATTTCAGGTAGGTCATGATGTTGTTATTTGCTTGATTCACTCTTAGATCAACCCCAATAAAATTGTTTGGGTTCTTCAACCACCGCCTTCGTTCAACCTTTGGGCTTGAAATTCCACCATACCGTTGATTATTTGATGAATTGTTTCATTATTCCATTAGCTTTTGAACTTAATCATAGACATCTTTTTTGATCCCAAGGACTTTGTTTACCTTTGCAAGTCAAATAAATACGATAATAATTTGAAAGCCAAAGGTCTAAAAAAAGATAAGGTAAACGTGATCACTTTGGGTTGCTCCAAAAACTTGGTCGATACCGAAGTGATGATCACCCAACTAAAAGGAAACGATATTGATGTGGAGCATGAGTCGCAGAAAAACGACGCTAACATCGTGATTATCAATACTTGCGGATTCATCGCCAATGCCAAACAGGAGTCCATCGATATGATCCTTCGTTTTGGAGAAGAGAAAGAAGCAGGTAATATCGATAAGCTTTTTGTGACAGGTTGCCTGTCTCAGCGCTATAAAGAAGAACTTACTGCGGAAATCCCACAGGTGGATGCCTTCTTCGGAACCAACGAAGTGCCTGCACTTTTGCAACGCTTCAAGGCGGATTACAAGTCTGACCTATTAGGCGACCGTATCACCACGACTTCAAATCATTATTCTTATTTGAAAATTGCTGAAGGTTGTGACCGCCCATGTTCTTTCTGTGCCATCCCATTGATCCGTGGAAAACACGTCTCGCAGCCCATTGAAAAGCTGGTTACTGAAGCGGAAAATCTGGCCAAAAACGGCACCAAAGAATTGTTATTGATTGCCCAGGACCTGACGTATTACGGCCTGGATATTTATAAAAAACGTAACCTTTCAGATTTACTGAAACGCCTGTCGGATGTCAATGGCATCGATTGGATTCGCCTTCATTATGCCTACCCTGCAGGTTTCCCAATGGACGTAATCGACGTAATGGCTGAGCGTGATAATATCTGTAATTATCTGGATATTCCACTTCAGCACGGTTCTTCAAATGTCCTGAAAGCAATGCGTCGTGGTATTGACCGCGAGAAAACGGAGCGCCTGATCACCGACATCCGTGAGCGTGTGCCAGATATCGCTATCCGTACCACCATGATCGCTGGACACCCTGGAGAAACCGAAGCCGACCATCAGGAAATGTTGCGTTTTGTTGAGAAAATGCGTTTTGAGCGTTTGGGAATTTTCACCTACTCTCACGAAGACAACACCCATGCCTTCGGAATGGAAGATTTACTTTCTCAGGAAGAAAAACAACGCCGTGCCGACGAGGTGATGCAATTGCAGGAAGGTATTTCTTTCGAGTTGAATCAAGCCAAAGTTGGACGTACTTTCAAAACCATGATCGACCGCAAAGAAGGTGGTTACTGGATCGGACGTACAGAATTCGACTCTCCAGAAGTAGACAATGAAGTGTTGATCCCTGCGGACAAGCATTTGTTGCGTTTGGGTGATTTCGCCAATATCGAAATCGAAGACGCCTCAGAATTTGATTTGTTCGGTAAGCCGGTTTAAGGAATCCGTTTTTGATATATTAAAAAAGCCAATGTTCGGGAAGGACATTGGCTTTTCTTCTTTTAGTTCAAGCGTAGTCTGTTGAATATTTTGTACCTCACGGTACGGACGTTGCATGCAACGTCCCTACGTCAGTAGAAATCATATTTGAGTGGAAATAATCAAAAGGCTATACAAGCTATCGCGAGAGTCCCTCTCGTGATGGCTTTACCGAAAACCCTTCCGCAACATACCCTTTCGTCAATTCCATCAACTCCTCCCAGTGCTTTTCCTCCTTACTGTAAGCTGAAGAATCCACCATCTCATTTTTCTCATTGAAATATTTCCCAGTGGTCTTGCTTACTGCGGGATCATCGGCAAGGTAAGTGTAAGTCTCCGCCATTTGCTCGGGAGAGATCGAGAATTTACTTTTTATGGAATAAAGAAACTTCATCAGTGCCGATAAATCGGGGTATCTGTTCAGGTCAATTTTTACATTTGTTACCCGAATACAGTTCACCGTTACCGCCGTATCCGACAGCTTTTTCGCCAACCAATAAGTATACATCACCTGCGCCAGTTTGGACTGATAATAAGCCTTTGCTACGCTGAATTTTCGATGCTGATATTCGGGATCATTCAAATCAACCTTCATCCTCGGATGTAACATCAGCCCCTGTGATGCCACCATAATGATACGCCCTTGCTTGCTGTTTTTAAGCAAATCCAACAGTCCATTAGTCAGCAATACAGGTCCAATATGATTTGTCGCCCAAATCGACTCTACACCTTCAGCCGTCAAAACAGGCGCTTTTCGAGAAACATCAAAATCAGCCGCATTATGAATCAACACATCCAAATGATCGAACTTACTCTTGATCTCCTTGACTGCATGGCTGATCGAAGCCTTCAAAGACAAATCAATCTGAACCAACTCGACCGTCTCCGAACTAGACATTTCCTTCACATCAGCGACCGCTTGCAATCCTCGGCTTTCGTTCCTTGCCCCAATCAAAACTACATAACCACGCTCAGCCAACTGAACAGCAGTCGCCTTTCCTATACCCGAATTCGCCCCTGTGATGAAGCATATTTTTTTGTTCATATCGTTAGTGCTCTAAAAATATTCTCCGAAGGATGATGCCTTGGAGTAGGTGAAAAAATAAGAGGTAATGTTAGTCAGTTGATGACTTTTCTTTTCAATTTAAACTACCAAATCATACCATAAAAGGTAATTTCTCGATCAGCATCATTGAATATAGCTCCTTTGCTAAATCCATGCTTCCAACCATCAGGCATAAAATCTCCATCCTGTAGATCTTCCTCTCGCATATATTTCCCTGGCTTAGCATCAATAACATAAATGGTTGACGATTCTGGGTAGCCATTTTTTGTACCTGCCCTTTCGCGATACATGTCTACTGCCTTAGGAATAGGTAGCTCGTCCGTATTTTCATAATCAGTCACAAATTTATCAACATATCTGTCCCACGGCTTAAACTCAATTGTACTTGAAGAATCATAAAATCCAAAAGGACAAAAAATCCCATCAGTAGGTTTCTTTATTGATTTAGCTTTGAGTTTAAAATCCTTTTTCAAACGATAAAACTCTTCATCATTTACTTGCGGGAAAGTAACCTCCCAGTAAGTATATCTATATTTCGTTTTGGGCTTATAAGGGCTGTCGGGAAAGTAGTTTGTCCCCCTAGAATAACCTCTTGAATCCAATAGTTCAGGGTAAACATCTTGTACTACCTCAGGCAAACTTGCTCGCCATTTATCGTACTCTAAACCCCTATATGAACAAGAAGTAACGCATAACGACAATAGAATAAAAATGTAAACACGCATAAGAATACTCATTGCTCTGTAAAAAATTCGGTTGAATAAATCTGACCTCGACAAGATAGCTTGATATTATCAAATAATTAAACTTAAAGTCCTATAAAAGAGAAGCTCCACCAACATTCAAACCCTCCCAAATGTACCCCACCCGACCTCCACTCCCTCCCAAAACCCACTCCCTCTATTTCATTCCTAAAACAATATGCCCATATTTGCCCTAAAGATATAAAGCATAATTTAGCAGTATGACGACAACCAAGATTGCACTGAAAGATACGCACCGTTTTTCTTCGATATTCATGGATTACCTCGATCAGCACGAGGCACTCAAGCCTTTCTATCATCGTTTTCCGAACATTGAGAACTTTAAAGCTCAGATCGAGGAAAAGTCCAAAGCTTATGTGCCTGCTCATCGCATGATCATGTCGCAGGTGTTGAGAAATCAGTACGCTAAATTGGAACGTTTTCCGGAGACAAAGGAGAACATCCGCCTGTTGATGAAAGACCGCAAGACTTTCACAGTAACCACGGGACATCAACTGAACATCTTCACTGGGCCGCTATATTTTATTTTTAAGATTGTATCGGTGATTAATACCTGCAAGGCATTGAAGGAGGCTTATCCGGACTGTACCTTTGTGCCGGTGTATTGGATGGCGTCGGAGGATCATGATTTTGCCGAGATTGCCTATTTCCATTTGTTCGGAAAGAAATACGAGTGGGAAACGGAGCAAACGGGTGCTGTGGGGCGCATGAATCCGCAGGAGCTGAAGGCGATTATTGAGCAGTTGCCTGAGGCGGTGCCATTGTTTGAGGAGGCTTATTTGCAGAAAAAAACCTTGGCCGAAGCGGTGGCGCATTATGTGAATACCCTTTTTGGCAAGGACGGTTTGGTGGTGATTGATGCCGACGATAAAAACCTGAAAGCCCTTTTCAGGCCTGTTATCCGTCGGGAGATTTTCGACAATGAGTCGGCTCCGATCATCGAAGCGACTTCCGAGCGACTGGTGAATGCTGGCTACAAAGCACAGGTTCACCCTCGGGAGATCAATTTCTTTTATCTTTTTGAAAACACCCGCGAGCGACTGGTCCGCAACGACAATGGCGACTACGATGTACTGAACAGAAATTGGACGATGACCAAAGAGGAGCTCGACCGACTTATTGAGCGTAACCCTGAGCGTTTCAGTCCGAATGTGGCCATGCGCCCGCTGTATCAAGAGTGGATTTTGCCGAATTTGGCGTATTGTGGAGGACCTGGTGAGTTGGCCTATTGGCTACAGCTGAAGGATATGTTTGAGCATTTCAAGGTACCTTTCCCGATATTGTTGCCTCGCCATTTTGGAATGGTCTTCAATAAAAACCTGCAAAACAAGTGGGAAAAGACCGGCGCAAAGACCGAAAACATCTTCGAAGACCTGCAAACATTAAAAGCCAATTATATTCAGCGAAATTCTGAAAATGAAGTGTCGCTCGAAAAGGAAATGGAGGCAATTAAAGCTACATTTGCTCAAATCGCTGTACAAGCCGAAAGCATTGATCAAAGTCTGCAAGGATTTATCGGTGCGGAGGAAGCCAAGACGCTCAAGAGCATCGGCAATATTGAAAAGCGATTGAAAAAATCCGAAGAGCGCAAGCATGAAACGGGACTCAAGCAAATTGAGGCGGTTTTGGACAAGCTCTTCCCTAATGGTGGATTGCAGGAACGCCACGAGAACTTCCTGAATTTCTACCTGAACAACGATCAATTTATCGAAGAGGTCAAAGAGGCATTTACCGCTTTCGACTTCCGATTTACCATACTTAGTTAATCATCGCCATGATGAAAATTTGTAAAATCCCCGCAGTGCTTACTGTGGGGATTTTTTGGTTTTTGACGGTTAGACTGTCTATTATTTTGTACCTATCCGTACGGACGTTGCATGCAACGTCCCTACTTTGATTTCAAAATCTCTCGAACAGCCTCCACCGAAATCTTCACACTCTTTGCGATCAATTCAACACCAAACCCAAGATCATGCATGTTTTTCACTACTTCAATTTGATGTTTCTCGACTCCCATCTCAACACCAATCTCGACTCCTTCCTCAATCCCCTGCTCCCGACTATACTTGATCGTGTTATAATAATCACACATCGGATCAATTCGCTTTATCATTATTGTTCTTCAGTTCCTCTATTTCATGAAAAGATAGATTAGTGCTTTTGACTATAATATCAATATCAACACCCAATTTTAACATATTCATTGCAACCTTAAGCACCCCTTCTTCTTCCCCCTGCTCCCGACTATACTTGATCGTATTATAATAATCCCGCATGCTTTTCAATGATTCCTGATACTGATCTGCTTCCATTTTATCTAATTTTGAGATTTGAGCGATTTCAAAAAAGTTTTCAAATACACGTTCCTGTAATTGTTGTGGGCGGTTTTCCAACAAATGAAGGTTCCTTAATAAGAACAACCACTTGTCAAAACGACTTTCCAGCTGATCCAAAGTCTTGGTGAATTTGGGCGTCTCCAAATAAATAAAGGTCAGTTTATCATAGAGCACATCACCCGTCTTCACATTCATCAGCTTCGCCGTATGCAGTAAATCCTCCTTTGGAAAAAGTCCCGTATCCAACTCAAAATTAAGGATACCGATCGAGTACACCCCTTTCAGGTCGAATGCCCACTCTTTGCCAGGTTCCGCTTGTTCCTGCAAAGGAAAAGTCGCATAGTAAATTGTGCGCTCCATGAAGTTCTTCTGCTTTGCTCTCTGAAGCTCAATAATGAACTTTTCCCCTTTTTCATTCTCACAAAACAAGTCAAAAATCGCCTTTCGTTCAGCATCTGTTCGGGCATAATGCTCATTCTTATGAAAAGTCAGCGATTGGATCTGATCTTCGGGAGGCAATAACTGATTCAAAAAATCAATCAGCATCTCCTTGTTTTGCTCTTCGCCAAAGAGTTTTTTGAAACCAAAATCGGTGAACGGATTGATATATACTTCTTTCATGATCGGAGGAAATTAGCCTTATCAAAGATAATATAAAGTCCGATGTTCATCAAATCCTACGTGGCGGGAATTTATCCACCACACCATCAAGAAGCATACAAAATCAACCCAACACCCAACAGCACTGCAAACAAGGGCAACATCTTCTTGCGCTTGTTTCGCTCTTTGAAGATCCATCCACCAACAAACACGCTGATAAAAATCTGACTGCGCTTAATGGCTGACAATAGCATGATCATCGCTGAAGGATCCTCCAAGCCACGGAAATAGCAAAAATCAGCAATAACAATCCCAATGCCTGTAGCCAAAATACTCCATCGCCAGTCGAAGCCCGTAACCTTTTCCGGGCTTTTCCATCGATAAAATAAGCATACGAGGGCCATCAGAGCAACGATATAAAAGCAAAACCAAAACTGCACCGTCTGTGCATTCAAATGCTGATAATGCACCAAAAACTTATCGTACAATCCACTGCCTGAGCCGAGGAAAGTCGCCCCGATAATGGCAAAGATCCACTTATCCCTTTTGAAGTCGATACCCTCCTTTTTGCCCACTCTCGAATACCAAAGCATCCCGCCGATGATCAGCGCAAAACCCAACCACTGCCAGGTATTCGGGCGTTCACCATAAATACTCAAAGCCCCCAAAAGGGTGAAGAATGGTCCCGCCGAACGAATCGGACTCACAATCGTGATCGGCAAGTGCTTCATCGCTGAATAGCCCAAGATCCACGAACCACACATGATCGCCGACTTGATGAAAATGTAAAAATGCTGTTCCCACGGTAATGAAGGGATAAATATCCCCCACGATTGCAAAACCTCCGGAAAACAAACTGAACCAATAAACAAAGGAACTAAAACGCCCAAACTACTCAGTGTGGTAAAAAACAAAACGGGAAAAACTGCATTTTCCCGCACACTGATCTTCTTCGTAATGTTGTGGAGGCCCAAGAATACAGCCGCCAACAACCCCCAATAAATCCACATCCTGCAAAAGTATTGAAAACAAATAAGATTTAACGGATTAGGCCAAAGGGTTTTTAATGGAGAGTCAAAAATCCTGAAACTGTTGGGCGTATTGTCCATAGATTATTTTATCAGCTGTAAGAATGCACCCCTGTCTGTTTCCAAACCAAACAATTTCTCTAATGAATCGGGCAGACAAATAGATCGGCCCATACAGTGGCGAAATAGAATTTCGTAAAACAGCCCCAAATAGCCATAACAAAAAAATCACATTCCCTTAAAAAGATAACGGTCTGACTCCTTCTCTTATCCCTTTAAGATCTCCTATCTTTGTCTTTATTTTTTCAACCACTGAAATCTTCAAAAAATATTCAGAATGTCTATTTTTCTTACAGTACAATACAGATCAAAACAAAAAAATCTGCGGTAATCTGTGTCATCTGTGGCTAAACAAAAAACATCAACATAATCAATGAAAAGACTATTAATCATCACCTTATTGCTGTTGCCCCAAATGCTATGGGCACAAGCACGCATTTCTGGAACCGCTATTGACCAACAAGCCAACAGCCCGCTGTCATTTGCACAGGTTGCCTTGTTTCAAGACGACAAACTCATCACTGGAGCGATGACCGAACAAGATGGTCGGTTTGAAATCAAGAAAATCAAAGCGGGGGACTACACGCTTCAGCTCAGTTTTGTGGGCTATCAGAGTCAAAAACAAGCGATCAGTCTGAGCAATGGACAACACCTCAAGTTGGGGAACATTGGTTTGGGTATTGACGCCACCGAATTGGAAGCGGTAGAAGTAAAAGCCCAAAAAGCAACCACCGTCCGTAAGATTGACCGCCAGAGTTTCAGCGCCGAGGACTTTGCCACCGCCCGTTCGGGGAATGCCACCGACCTTTTGCGCAACATTCCTTCGGTAAGCATCAGCCCCGATGGCGATGTGAGTTTGAGGGGAACCTCAGGATTTTTGGTTTATATTGACGGCAAGCCTACGCAGATTGAACCGTCGGTTTTGTTGCAACAAATCCCTGCTTCATCCATCAAAAACATTGAAATCATCACCGTTCCTTCGGCACGATATGAAGCGCAGGGAAATGCGGGGATCATCAACATTACCACTTTGGGCAATGTGATGCAGGGCACCAGCATCACCGCTGACCTGATGGGCGGGGGAACGCCTTGGCATGAAGGCATGGATCCACGACGTTATTCGGGATCAATGAACATCACCCATAGCAAAGACAAGCTGTCGCTTTATGGAGGACTGAGCTATAATGACCGTGATGTGCGTGGTAGCCGAACGGGAAATGCCCGCCTGTTGCAACAAGACGGTAGCTATTATCACATGCAGGCTTCGGGCGACCGACCTGAATGGCACATCAATGCGACGGCTAACGCAGGATTATCCTATGATTTTGGATCGGCAGGAAAGATCAACGCCTCCTATTATTATGGTTACAAAAACCAAAAGCGTACCGCCGATTATTTCTATGACAACTTCTACGGAGACATCAACGCTAACCGTACTGATGATCCTCGTAATGCTTATATTTTCAACCCAAACACCCACGAGAAACAAGGAAAATTCCAATCCTATGCTTTGGATTACCAGAAGTCGTGGGACAATGGTACGGCTTTGAGTGTTGCTGGTTTGTATGAAAACTCTCGTCTTTGGGGAGATTTGGACAACAAGAACTACGCCTCAAATACTGATGGTGAAGTCGGGGAACTGCAATTGCATTATATGCAGGATGACAACAACCCGTTAGAAGGTTACCGCCTGAATATCGACTTGACCATTCCTTTGGCTGAAAATCAGAAATTGGAAACAGGATTCCAGCCTCAATGGTTGGTACAGTCGGGCGACTTCAATTATGACACCCTTGACCTGAACACTCAAAAGTTCGGCAGTGCCTACCAGAATTTTGTTCGCTTGAACCGTGGCATTTATGCAGGTTATGTGAACTACAGTGCGAAGTTTGACAAGCTGAGCATGATGGCAGGTTTGCGTTTTGAATATACCGATCAAGAACTGACGATTGAGAACCCTGAATATCAGAATATCTTCGACCCTGAACGTGAGAATCAGTCGCAGTACAATGTCAAGCAACCGAATCTCTTCCCTTCCTTGCATTTGGATTACCAGCTGTCGGAAGAGCAAAAGCTGATCCTTTCGGGATCAAGAAGAATCAACCGACCACCGACAAAAAACATGGCCCCATTCCTTTGGAGACGTCATTTTGAGGTATTTGAAATCGGAGACCCTACCCTTCAGCCAGAGTACATTAACAATGTTGAAGCCTCTTTCACTCAGCATACTTCATGGATGGATTTCACCGTAACCACCTTCTACCGTGGTACAGAAAATGCTATCTTTAGAGTCAATACCGTCGATACCGATCAGAATGTTTTGTTGCGTTCCTACACCAATGCAGGAAACGATCAGGCGCTTGGTTTGGAGCTGAATACCAATTGGAGATTGGGTAAAAATGTCAAGTTCTTCTTGGGTGGTTCATTGTATTCATATGCAATCAAAGGGGATATTTTCGATTATACCGTGGATACCAAATCCACCAACTGGACGGTGAATACCAACCTGAATGCCACCATTTATAAAGGGCTGAAATTCGCTTGGGACATGCAAGTAAAGTCAGCCACCGTTACCGCTCAGGGGGAGAATGAGTTATTCTATCTATCGAATGTAGCGCTAAACTACACTCCTAATAAATTGGATCAATTCCAGTTCGCCTTCCGTGTAGAGGACGTTTTCGCCTCCAACATCAAAGGGCTCAACACTGCAGGATACAATGCCGAAGGTACTCAAATCTTCTTTCAGGATACCGAATATTTCCGCTACGGTCCTATCCTTGAGTTGGGCGTAACCTACCGCTTCCAATCAGGAAAATCCAAAAAAGTTAAGAATACCAAAGGACAGTTTGGTAAGGAGCAGTTTTAATAATTCCATAAAAAAATCCTATCGCGAGCGTCTCTCGTGATAGGATTTTAGCATTAAGCAATGCTGTACGGATGTTGAACAACCCCCAGTTAAATAATGATATGCGAAATTCTAATCTGTTAGGTACGGGCCAACCCAAAGTCATTAAGTTAAGCGCCTTACCCCGTAGAGACGTTATTTTTAACGTCTAACACAACGCTGATTTCTCTTGGATTAATTCAAATGGTTACGTGAGACATAATGAATTATGCCTTTACATGCATTTCAAATTTACACCTGAGTCAGCCCAAAATCCTTAACTTAATGACATTGCGGACAAACCCACGTGTTCGACCGTAATCACCCTACAAAAAATTGTTTAGGCCAGACGCATGGGTCTGACCCTCCAAAGCCGAAGAAGCAAACACCTCATTTCCCTGCTGATCAAAGATCATTACCGAAAAACTGCCCGCAGTGCTCAGCCATGAAATTTCACTTTGAGGAGAAATAAACCATTGTGTATTGCTATTGCTCAGATCATTGAAAGCCGTAATATACTCCTCACCCTCAATTGCTCCAATATCTATCGCCGAACCTTTGACACGTGCCTTTCTCAGAAAATCCTTCTTGATTTTAAAAGCTAAATCAACCCCTTGATCCAAAACAGGAGATCCTTCCATCGGCTTGAACTCATAAGCCAAAGTATCCACTAAAATCAAGTGTTTTCGGCATTCGGCAAAGCCTTATCAAGACCTTATATATTTTGATTTAAAAAGGTTGAAGTATCCCGATAACCAACCGAAACACAATCAAAATCCAAAAAGGAAACACACTGATTATCAGTTAGCTACAAGACGCAAATAACATCGTTATTTCATCAATATTTAGCATTATCAATCCAACAAACACAAACAACATAGTAGATTAATTCAGTTCGCGTTTTGTTGGAATAATTCATTAGCTGGGTTGCACATGCTATATATGCGTAATTGATTGCGTGCCAATTTGGTTCAAGCCAAAGGAATTGCCTATTGAGTCGCTCACGCAGGGCACAAAGGAGGTATATCAGTCATATACCCGAAAGGTATCGGTTTGTCCCCCAAAAAATTCCACTGCTTTTTGTATCTTCGCTAAAATTGAATGATCTACCGTGCGCTGGTTTTGTGGCGCATTATAAAATATAGCTTGTGAATTACCTCTCGATAGAAGAACTACATAAAAGCTTTGATGAGCGCAGCCTGCTGGATGGCGTGAATTTTGGCATTGCCCAGGGGCAGAAAATTGCGCTGGTGGGTGTGAACGGCTGTGGGAAATCCACGCTGATGAAAATTATTGCTGGACGCGAAGAAGCTGACAAGGGACATGTGGCCTTCCGTGAAGGAATACGCATGGCTTTTGTTCCGCAGTCGCCAAGCTTTAACCCTGAAGACAGCATCCGCACCTCTGTATTTGATGCCGACAACAGTACACTTTCGTTGATCCGCGATTACGAATACCATTTGGAGCGTTCGGCGACAGATGAAAAATCTGCAGAAAAACTTCAGGAATTGATTGCTGACATCGACAGTGCGAATGCCTGGGATTATGAGTCACAGGTAAAGACCATTCTGGGCCAGTTGGGCTTACATGATTTGGAGCAGAAAGTTGGGCAGTTATCGGGTGGACAACGAAAGCGCATCTCTTTGGCAAGGGCATTGATCGAAAAGCCTGACTTTTTGATTCTCGATGAGCCTACCAACCACCTCGATCTGGAAACCATTGAGTGGCTGGAACAGTACTTGTCCTCCGCCAATATGGCTTTGCTTTTGGTAACGCACGACCGTTATTTTCTGGAGAAAGTTACCAACCACATCATTGAGCTGGATGGGGGGCAAATCTTTCAGTATTACGGTAACTACGGCTACTTTTTGGAGAAAAAAGCGGAACGCGAAGCCATTGAAGCAAGTGAAGTGGAAAAGGCGAAAAACCTGTATAAAAAGGAGCTCGACTGGATCCGCCGACAGCCAAAAGCACGAGGAACAAAAGCCAAATACCGTGTAGATGCCTTTGACGATGTAAAGAAAGCGGCACATAAAAACCTGAAAAAAGATGAGCTTGCCCTGAGTGTTCAGCAAAGACGCCTCGGCGGAAAAGTGCTGGAACTTGACAAGATCAATAAATCTTTCGATGGTCAGCCTTTTGTTAAAGATTTCTCTTATATCTTTCAGAAAAAAGACCGTATCGGAATTATTGGACCAAACGGAGTGGGGAAATCTACTTTCCTGAACATCCTGACGGGCACACTGGAAGCCGATAGTGGCGAGATTGATTTAGGTGTAAATACGCATGTGGGGTATTACCATCAGGAAGAGGCTATTTTCGATGAAAACGCTCGTGTGATTGACGTGGTGAAGGATGTAGCTGAGGTGGTAGAACTCGCCGACGGTTCGACTTTGAGTGCTTCGGCCTTCTTGAACCTGTTCCTGTTTCCTCCAAAAATGCAATACAATGTGGTGGCCAAGCTGTCTGGTGGTGAACGTCGCCGATTGCAGTTGCTGAGGGTATTGATTAAGAATCCCAACTTCTTGATTCTTGATGAGCCCACCAACGATTTGGACTTGATCACGCTGAATGTCCTCGAAGATTTTCTATCGAAATTTGGGGGCTGTTTGATGCTTGTTTCTCACGACCGTTACTTTATGGATCGACTGGTGGACCATACTTTTGTGTTTGAAGGGCAGGGCGTGATCCGTGATTTCCCTGGTAATTATTCCGACTACCGTGTAGAGGTGGAGGAGAAGGAAAAAGCACGTGTAGAAGCCGCTAAATCAGTAGAGAAAGAGAAAACCGACTGGAAAACTGAGCAAAAAAATGATCAGCCGAAAAAGAAACTCTCTTTTAAGGAGCAAAAAGAATACGAGCAACTTGAAACCGACATTGAGCAACTTGAAACTCAGAAAGAGGAAATTGTAGCCCTGATGAATGCTGGTACAGGAAGCCATGAAGATTTGGCCAACTGGGCAAAAGAGATTGAGGAGATCAACGATACCCTCGAAGAAAAAGAGATGCGCTGGCTGGAGTTGAGTGAATATGCTGGGTAATGATTTGTTTCAAGCGTCCCGCTTGGGCCAAATAACCCCTCTCGTAACAGGAAGAAGAGGGCTGTCAGGAGAAAGGCGCTCGCGATAGCATTACCAAAAGTTCAGATCAACGCTCCCAACCAAAACATCATAAAAATGATATTTGCCAAGCGGCTAAGGTTAACATCAACTTTAGCCGCTTTTTTATACCTGAGCCAAACCGACATCCCTAAAAATAGCAACGTAAAAAGGCCCATCAGCCATGGTTGGTGCACAATAGCGGACTGGTTCGCCAAGCCAAACGTCACCACATAAGTAAGTCCCAACAGCCAACGACGAACATCAGTCCGACCAACGAGGGCCCACCAACCGCCAAAAAATAGCAGGAAGCAGCTGCCACTGGCAAACCAATGCTGAAATCCCTGCCTTCCCATACCAACATTCAAGGCCATTACCGCCATAAGAAATAAAAAAATATACATGGGAATGATCATCTTTTTCTTCCAACCTATATTGCTCATGCTATTGATTGTTTAGCTTTGTACGATTGCATTTTTATGCCCCACTTTCGTCGGTGCACTAATAGCAGCAGACACAAAAAATGTACGGTAAATTCCGTGCAGCACAAAGTGAATACAACAAGTACAAAAACATGAATCATTCCCCCTCAAAAAATCAATATTCATCACTGATCTACATGCTGGCGACACTGGTTGCGATGGGGGCTTTGGCGATCGACATGTACCTGCCATCCATCCCTGAGGTGGCTACACATTTTGCCACGAGCATCCCCAAAATAGAACTGACCATCTCCATGTTTTTGGTCGGTTTTGCTTTTGGGCAGTTCACGGGAGGGCCATTCAGTGACCATTATGGAAGAAAACCTATGATGATGATCGGCCTGAGCATCTTTACCGTGGCATCTATCGGGATGGTATTTTCCCCCAGCTTGCCCGTTCTTTATGGGTTCCGAATTTTACAGGGTTTCGGTGGCGGATTCACAACAGTAAACTGCGCCCCATTGGTCAAAGACCGGTTCAATCATCAGGAAAGCGCCAAAATTCTCTCCACCATTGCGGGGGTCCGGATGGCGGTACCGATTATTGCGCCAATTATCGGAGGGCTGCTCGCCAAACTCGGTTATTGGCAAACCTCCTTTGTTGTTTTATTCCTGTATGCATTGGGCGCCCTGCTGATGGTCAGCAAAAAAATTGAACAGTTGCCGAGCAATAAGCAGGGGGGAATCCGCATCAAGCCGATGCTTCAAAATTATGGCCATATATTTTCAAACCGACAGGGCATGGGCTTTATCCTCAGTGGTGCCTTTACGCTTTGCGGGCTCTACGCCTTTATTTCCCGTGCCACCTCCATATATGTCAGTCATTTTCATATTGCTGAAACCATTTTCCCCTGGCTTTTTGCACTGAATACCATCCTGATGCTCGGACTCAGTAGGTACAGTAAACGCCTGCTCAGAAAACGGTCGCCCGAAAGCATTGTGCGCATAGGCTACCTGATGAATTTTTCTGCTGGCGCTTTACTTTGGCTCTATGTTCAGTTTACACCACAGCCAAGCTTATGGGTGCTGATGTTGCTGGGTTTCCTGTTTATCGGTGCACTGGGTTTTGTGTTTGGCCACGTAAACGCCTGCTTCCTGCAATGCTACCCTGGACGCACTGCCACGGCCAATGCCACCTACGGACTGATCCGTTTTTCCATGGCAGGCACCATCGGAGGGCTGATTCATTTCATCAGTTCAGACATCCTGCTGCCAACCTATCAGATGATGTTTCTTTGCGCAATATTATCCAATGGCTTTTATTATCTGCTCGCATTTCAGCAACCCCAGCCTGCGGCAAGCTAATCTTTAATTATGAAATTGGTGGATTGCCTTTCAATTATCAATAACAAATGACAGGAGTTGATAACAATTATTATCGCTTGCTAAAATTTCACTTTTCTTGGCTTAATTTGTGATGTCCATTCATCATAACGACTCCTTTATGATAAATCAAGCGCCTGCGCTCAAAAAGCGGCAACTCATCCTCCTTTTGGGGGCCGTAGTTGCCATGACTGCCTTTTCAATAGATATGTACTTGCCCTCTATTCCTGAAATGGCACAAAGTTTCACCTCCAATATTTCAACTGTTGAACTGACCATTTCCCTCTTTTTTATAGGCTTTGCCCTGGGACAGTTTTGCGGTGGACCACTGTCAGATCATTTTGGGAGAAAGAAGGTGATGCTGCTGGGGCTGAGCATTTATGTTTTTGCCACAAGCTGTATTATTCTCACTACCAATCTTCATTTTCTTGACATGCTGAGGGTAATGCAGGGTTTCGGTGGCGGATTCACCTCTGTTAATGTCGCCGCTTTTGTCAAGGATTTATACAATGAAAAAGAAAGCGCCCGAATGCTGTCCAAGATCGCAAGTGTTCGAATGTGCGCCCCAATGATCGCTCCCCTGCTCGGGAGCATCTTTGCTAAAACGGGCCATTGGCAGGCGGTATTTCTGTTCCTGCTGATTTACTGCATCTCCATTCTAACGGGAGTTTATCGAAAAATCCCCCTTCGCTCTATGCCCAAAGAAACCAACAAATCAGTCTGGTCGTCCTTTGGACGATACAAAAAAATTGTCGCCAACCAATGGGGGATTTGCTACATTCTGACAGGCACCTTCGCCCTGTGCGGACTTTACGCTTTTATGTCCAAGGCGACATCTATCTTTGTGGATACCTACCATGTTTCTGCTCAGCTGTTCCCTTGGCTGTTTACAGTATGTGTTCTGGGGATGATCATCATCAGCCGATGGAGTCAGTATCTGTTAAAGAATTTTGAATCCAAACAAATGGTTCAGTGGGGGATTACCATTTGCCTGCTGAGTGGCTTCATCCTGTTTGCAATGGTGGAATACAAGCGGCCGAACTTATGGCTGCTGCTGAGCTTCAATGTTATTTTTGTCAGTGCCCTTGGTTTTATCTTCGGCCACATCAACGGTTGTATCCTGAGTTGTTACCCTGGCGCGACGGGCACCGCCAATGCATCCTATGGGCTGGTGCGCTTTTCTATTGCAGGCATCATCGGTTCGTTGATTCACTGGATGGGGCAAGGCGTACTCAATTCCACTTACGAGATGATGTTCGGCTGTGCCTTGCTTTCGAACATTTGTTTTTATGGTTTGCGCCCACGCACGGCAAGTTTTCGCAGAAAAAAAGCCCTTTCAGCATAATCGCTCAAAGGGCTTGAATATCTTCTGAAGGATTGTTATTTCTTAAATAAAGAATCTACAAATTCCTCTTTATTGAACACCTGTAAATCATCTACCTGCTCGCCTACTCCAATGTAGCGCACAGGGATTTTGAATTCATCGGAAATACCAACTACCACACCGCCTTTGGCTGTACCATCCAATTTGGTGATCGCCAACGAACTTACCTGTGTAGCTTTGGTGAACTCTCTGGCCTGCATTACCGCATTCTGACCTGTCGAGCCATCGAGTACCAACATAATATCATGTGGTGCTTCAGGAATAAACTTCTGAATCACGCGCTTGATTTTTGTCAGCTCATTCATCAAATTCACCTTGTTGTGCAAACGTCCTGCGGTATCAATCATCACGATATCGTACCCCTCTTCTGCCGCTTTTTTCGCCGCATCAAAGGCCACTGCCGAAGGGTCGGTATTCATCCCATGAGAAACCACTGGCACGCCTGTTCGCTCGCCCCAAAGTTTAATCTGGTCTACTGCTGCTGCACGGAAGGTATCCGCCGCACCTAACAGTACTTTATATCCTTTTTTCTTGAACTGTGCCGAAAGTTTACCGATCGTGGTCGTCTTTCCAACGCCATTCACCCCAACAATCAGCATCACATAAGGCTTACTTGCCCCTTTAGGAATCTCAAAATCAGACATCTCTTCCGTCTGGTTTTCAGCCAATAAGCCTGCAACTTCCTCTCTCAAGATTTTGTCCAATTCATCTGTGCCCACGTATTTATCACGAGCAACTCGTTCTTCAATACGGCGAATGACCTTAATCGTCGTTCCTACGCCTACATCAGAAGTGATCAAGATCTCTTCAAGCTCATCCAGGACATCCTCATCCACGGTGGATTTACCCACAACTGCTTTAGAGATTTTGTCCAGTAAGCTGTCCTTACTTTTCTCAAGCCCTTTATCGAGCTTTTCTTTTTTGTCTTTTGAGAAGAAACCGAAGATTCCCATAAAAATAGTATTATCTAAATTACCGAGGTACACCAAATGGTTTACGCCAATGCCCTATGCACCCACGGTATCCCATTTAGGTATTTTACTGCAATATAAAACAAAAAAGTCCCATATTAAATACGGGACTTTCATTGTATTGAAATATTTTGATAAATCAATTACTTCAAACGCTCTTTAACGAGGTCCTCAGTAACGATTTCTTCACGGAATGTGTAAGCTCCAGTCTTTTCTGATTTTACAGTTTTAACGACTTTAGCGTATTTTACACCACCTTTTTGCTTCAAAGTTGCTACTACTTTCTTAGCCATGATTATTTAATTTCTTTGTGGACAGTGTATTTCTTAAGAATCGGGTTGTATTTTTTCAACTCGATACGCTCTGGAGTGTTCTTACGATTCTTAGTTGTAATATATCTTGAAGTGCCAGGCATGCCTGATTCTTTGTGCTCAGTACACTCCAAAATTACTTGAACTCTATTGCCTTTCTTAGCCATGTTCTAATAATTTTTAATTGTTAATAATTACTCTTCTATGAAGATAGAGTGTTGATTATACGAGCACGTTACCGTTAGCTCTTGCTTTTTTCAATACTGCAGTGATACCATTTTTATTAATAGTACGGATTGCAGATGCAGACACTTTCAACGTGATCCATTCTCCTGTTTCTGGAATGAAAAATCTCTTCTTCATTAGGTTAGGAAGAAACTTACGTTTCGTCTTTCTGTTTGAGTGGGAAACGTTATTTCCTACTTGAGGTCTTTTACCTGTGATTTGACAAACTCTGGCCATGATATAATTTTATTCTCTCTCGAAAATTTATTTCTAATTACCAAACGGTTGGCAAAATTCGGAATTAATTTCCAAAAGATCAAAAATTTAGAGGAGAAAAGGCATGGATATTTTTTCTCAAAGCACCAGGAAGCTTGGCGCCTAAACCCTTGATCCGATTTTGCAGGACCGCAAAGTTACAAAATAGTTGTAAGTGATGAAAACGCGTTGAACACAATTCATCGGTATTACACCCATTTTTTATTTGCTGACAATCAACATAATACCCCTAACGATAATTATGCCTGAATACCTATTTCAGGGACAATAATTTTAGGAGGCACTTTTGATTGATGCGCAAAATTACAATTTTCCTTTTAGCGAAGCCCTATATTGTTCACTTTTTTTTCAAATTTGCTGACATTTGAGCAAAAAACACTTCAAATCCCCAATTTGAGCCATGTTTCAGAGGATCAAGCTAAACGCATCGTTGTAATATCAGCCATAAAACTGCGGTAATTTGCGCATCGGCTAAAAAAATGAAGACTCAAAGAAAGCACCAACCAATAGATGCTGACCATTTTAGGTCCGCTGTAATGATTTTAATTATACCCTATTGTTCAGCACGGTTGGCAGAAAAAAGTTGGGGAAGTCAATCGACGATCACCCCCCTTATATAAGGCCATTCAGTTAGCCGCCGTCTTGTTATGAATTTAACGGTCTGCGGAAAATTGTTTTTTCCATTCCATTAAATAAATCACTATATTATATCGTTTTTGAGGAAAGAAGGGACATTTTGCTCAAAAACCATCAAACCGTCCCAACAATTTTTACAACTTAAAACGATAACAATATGAGCCACCAGATCAGTAGCCAAGCGGCGATGGAGCTTGAAAATAAATATGGATGCCATAACTACCACCCACTGCCAGTGGTTCTTTCACGTGGTGAAGGTGTCTTTGTATATGATTGCGAAGGGGAGCGCTACTATGATTTTCTTTCTGCGTATTCTGCAGTAAACCAGGGGCACTGCCACCCAAGGATTGTCAAGGCAATGACAGACCAGGCGCAGAAGCTGACCCTAACCTCCCGAGCATTCTATAACGACCAGCTTGGCGTTGCGGAGAAATATGTATGTGAATTTTTCGGCTATGATAAAGCCTTGTTCATGAATTCGGGTGCCGAAGCCAATGAATCGGCGATCAAGATCGTCAGAAAATGGGGTTATTTGAAAAAGAATATTCCAGACAACGAAGCCGTAATTGTGGCTGTTGAGCGCAACTTCCACGGCCGAACGACCACCATTATTTCTGCTTCGACGGATGAGGTGGCTACCAAGAACTTTGGTCCTTTCATGCCAGGTTTCCAGGTGATTGCTTACGATGACCTTAAAGCCCTGGAAGAAGCTTTGTCAAATCCGAATGTTGCAGGGCTTTGGATTGAGCCGATTCAGGGAGAAGCGGGGGTTTATTTACCGCAGGAAGGTTATTTGAAAGAAGCGCAGGCTTTGTGTAAGAAGCACAATGTGATTTTGATGATGGATGAAATCCAGACGGGCGTGGCGCGTACAGGAGCGATGCTGGCTTCCGATCACGAAGGCGTTCATCCTGACATGTTGATTTTAGGTAAAGCGATCTCGGGCGGAACGATCCCTGTTTCCTTGGTGCTTTGTAATGATGACATTATGGATGTGATTCACCCAGGTGAACATGGTTCAACTTATGGCGGTAACCCGATGGCCTGTGTGGTAACGGTTGAGGCACTTCAGGTAATCAAGGACGAAAATCTTGTAGAGAATTCCCGTGCGATGGGTGAGGTCTTCCGTCAGCGCATGAACGAACTGGTAGGCAAATCGAAATTGGCGAAATTAGTGCGCGGTCGTGGATTGATGAACGCTTTGGTGATCAACGATACCGAAGACAGTTCTACGGCTTGGGATATTTGTGTGGCACTGAAAGAAAACGGATTGATTGCCAAGCCAACCCACGGTAATATCATTCGTTTTACGCCTCCGTTGGTTATCACCGAAGAGCAAATTAATGAGTGTTGCGACATCATTGAGCGCGTGGTGTTGGAGTTTGAAGAGGCGATGATTGAGGAGTAATCACTTTATGATAGAGGTGTTTTAGACCATGATTACCTTGATTAAAAGGATTACCATGATTTTTATTTTTCTCAGAACCGCCTTTATTGAAGAGCATCTGTTACATCAAAAAAATAATCTGTAATCTGCGGGCAACAAAACCCTCTTGAATACTTTATTGGGTGCTTATAAATAAAGAACCACATATTGACTAAAAGGTCAGTTTGTGGTTCTTTTTGGTTTCTGTTAATTTTGCAATACTTACATCGGGTTAAAACCCGAAGCTATTGCAATATGTACCTTCGGCACACAAGTCCTGAAAGGGCTTTTTGTAAAAGACATGGAATTCATTCCATGGAAAAATAAACAAGCTTATTTCGTTTCCTCTCCCAACTTAAAACTAATCGGTAAGATCATCCGTACATTTTGTGGCTCTCCTTTATCCACGCCAGGCGACCAGTTTGGCGATGATTGAATGACCTTTTTAGCCTCCAGACTCAAAGCGTCACTCGCTTTTTGCAGGTCGGTATCAGTCCAGTTGCCCGCTTTTAAAGAAGAACCCTCAACTGTTTTCGTTGATCCGTCTTTCATGGTCAAGTGAACCACCGACTTCCCATCGGTTTTATTTACCGACATCGAGGCAATATCATTAGGGTCAATCTTGCTTAATTCCGTTTTAACTGAAAGTGCCTTCTTTGGATCAACGCCTTTGATAATCTTCACGCCTGTGACTTCACCTGATTTCGTTACCACAAACTGAACGAAAACCCTTCCTTCCAAGCCTACTTTTTGGGCTTCTTCAGGGTACTTCAAGTGTTCTCCAATGTAATTATAAAAAGCGGGCATTCCCCCGTTAAACATCGGCTGCTCTTCTACAATCGTGTAGATTTCCCCCGATAAATCAGGGTTTTGAGTAATTCCTTTCGCATCGGTAACAGTGTTTGGTAGTTGTGCCTCTTCATTGGACTGACAAGCCCAAAGGCTGAACATCGCCACAAGGGACAGGGAAAACATCAGTCCAAGGCGGGATAATTTTTTAGGATTTTTCATCATTGAAATTCTTTTTAATGTTTTTGAATTGAAAAAAGAGTGCCCTATGCTCCAACCCAATTGCTCCAATGTTTTGCGCGCTAACAATTGTGCATAGGCGGTATGATCCGGAAAATTTCTTAAGCTATAAGCGTCGGCGAGGTATTCATGCTCCTCTTCGAGGGCATTTTTTATCAGCCAAACAGCGGGGTTAAACCACCACAATACGCACAAAACATCCATCAACAGCCGATCGAGTGAATGCCATTGCCGAATATGGCCGTATTCGTGTTCTATAATTCTTGCCCGATCCTGATCCGAAAGTTTCAGGTCATCAGACCAGATCAAAAGATTAAAATAAGAGCAAACCGACAGGTTACGAACGCCTTCTACCCAAATAATGCCCTGACGCTTTTCCCATTTGGCTTTGGAGAGCTTCACGATGAAATACACCAGTCGAAAAGCAAAAAACATCATCAGCACCAAAGCGCCGATCATATAAGCACTTTCCAAAAAATTAAATTGATGAACAACCTTCGTGTAGGAAGTATTGATTTCGATAGGGGAAAGCATAATGGCGGAGGCGCCCTCGAGCGCCGAAGAGCTCGGGAATAAATTCAATTGGGAAAGCCATGGTAAAAGCAAAGCGCCGAGTGCCGTACCTAACAAAAACAACCGATTCCATTGGCCTGCCTTTCGGCCTTTCATGAAAAAATAAAAGACTGTAAAACCCAGAAATAAAAACAACTGGGAGGTTAAATGTATGGATAACAAGGTGTGCATAACGGTTAAGTTTTTGGTCGATTAATCTTTGCGTTCATCATCAAGCTCCTTTAGCAGGGCTTCATATTCACTGATATCAACATCCTTTTCCTTAGCAAAAAACGACACCAAGCCTTTCAGTGAACCTCCGAAATACCCATTCAACAGGTTTTTCAGGCTGTACTTACGGTATTCATCTTTGCTGAACAATGGGAAATACTGATGTGAGCGACCAAACGAACGGTGCCCTACCACTTCCTTTTTTTCCAGGATTCGAACAATGGTTGAAACGGTGTTGTAAGCGGGCTTCGGTTCAGGAAGTTCTGCAACGATATCTTTGATAAAGGCTTCCTTCTTCTCCCAAAGCACCTGCATTATTTGCTCTTCGGCTTTCGTTAACTCTTTCATAATTAATCATTAATGAACAACACAAACATATAACTAAATAATTAGTTTTACAACTAATTATTTAGTTTAATGATTGAGTCACTAAAAAAAAAAATGGGGGGAATCCGGCAAAAAAAGTAGGAAAAAAGCCCAAAAATAGGCTTTTTGAATGCTTTTAAAGCTTCAAAAAAATGTTGAAAAAAAATTTGCGTGCGGTCTATAAAAACAAGCGGAAAGCACTGACAGAAGAAGAGTTCACTATTGCCAACACCCGTTTAACGGCGCAGTTTAAAGCGACGATCAATCTTGAAAAAGTAAAAAAGGCACACTGTTACCTTCCCATCATTCGCCATCGGGAAATTGATACCTGGCCAATTATTGAATACCTGCAAGCGCAAGGGATAGCGGTGGTCATCCCGAAAAGTGATTTTAGCAATTGCAGTATGCGGCACTTCCTACTGAAGCAAGAGCAGCTTAAGGAAAATGAATGGGGAATATTGGAGCCTACTGAAGAGGCACGGGAAATTCAGCCGAAGGAACTGGATATCGTGATTGTTCCACTGCTTGCTTTTGACCAACAGGGTTACCGTGTGGGATATGGAAAAGGCTTTTATGATCGCTTCCTTAACGAGTGCAACCCCAACATCATGAAAATAGGATTATCCCTTTTCCTTCCTGTGGAAAATATTGAAGATATAAACCCATTCGATGAGCCTTTGGATCAAATTATTTGTCCCAATCAAATTATTATCCCTACCCCTAAAAAACCATGACCTTCAAATAATGTATTAAAAAGCGTACATTATTTGAAGGTCATCAATCAAAAACAGGTCAAAACAAGAAATATCCGGACCTTTTGGATCAAAATAGCGGCAATTGCTTGGAATCTGATGCGCTCTTAATGAATACCTCTTTCGTTTTTCCATCATGCAAATAAAGTAAATATCCTTTTACCTGCTGGTATCCCATATCGACCATCATCTGCATATAATTTTGCACTTGCCTAACATCCTGTCCTTTTTGAATGCCCGTTTTATAATCAATAATCGTCGCTTGATCGCCATCAAGCACTACACGGTCAAGGCGAATCATTTTGCCATCTTTGGGTAAAACAGGCACCTCTGTTTTCACGATAACATGCTCTGTAAACCAAGAAGCGACCAAAGGATCTTTGAGCAAATTGTCAATCTGTGTTTTCAGCATTATTTCTTCCTGCTGATCAATCTCCCCTTCAACCCGTGCCATCGAAAGCGCCTTATCCACCTGATCAGTCGTTTTTATTCTCGACAGAATATCATGCACAAGCACCCCATAATTGACCTTCTCTTCCGTCTCTAAAAAGTCCAAATTCAATATTTCTGACTGACGGCTAATTTTCAAGCGATTTTGTCGCCAATCGAAAAATTTCATCCGTTCAATATCGGCCTCATCTTTGCCAACTGCTTCATCATGTTTTTCGAACTGAGGTTCACCACTACGGTAAATCACACTATCTTTTTCAATCACTTCCCAGGCCTGCGCATCATTTTGTGCCTGAAGAGAAAGTCTCAGTAAATCTCCCGCATGAACGACCTTTTCTGTTCTTGGAATTTCTCCTTTCTTGGGCTTCTTATCCAGACCATCCAGCGGACTAAAAGTCAGCAAGCCTTCTTCTGCACGCGTGGTGGCCACATAAAGAATGTTGAGATTATCAAAATTGATTTTCATCTTTTCGGCAAAATATTCCTGACTGAAAGGCGATAATTGCAGACTCGAAGAGTATTTTATCGGCACACGGGTCAGGGCATTCAGCGGAGCAAGTTCCGATTGTGCCCAAAGTGTTGGCGCCTTGTAAGGTGAATGATCCATTTCCCAATCGCAGAAAGGCACCACCACCACGCGAAATTCCAGCCCCTTGGATTTGTGAACCGTCATGATTTGCATCGCATCGAGGGTATCAGGAATACGGATTGCCTTGGTAACACCGCGCTCATCCCACCACTCCAAAAAGGCGGTCAGGTCATCAAACTCACCCTGACTAAACTCCATCACGGCATCCAAAAAGCCCATCACATAGGCTTTTTCAACATTTCCTACGGAAGTATTTTCCTTGCATAATTCAAGGACATCCAGCAGTTGCTCTGCCATTTCAAACAGCGGCAACTTCATAAAATAGGCGCGTTGTATACGCAATGCCTGCGGAAAAATTGGCGCATCGACATTGGCTGTAAATGCCTCGTGAGGCTCAGCATCAATATCTTTTGCCTTTACATGCGCATATACCACTTGCGCAATCGCATGGCGATCATCGGGGGTGTTGATCCACCGCATGCATGAAACCAGCAACTGAACCGTGCTGGCCTCGCTGATATATAGCGACTCGGAAGAAACGACCCGAAAAAGTTTTTCTTGATTGGTCTCCTGTCCGTAGGCTATCAGGCGATTGGCGATTTTCTGCCCCTCGCGTTTGGTTCTCACCAAAAAAGAAAGGTCTTTGGGTTGATATCCCAGTGCAAAATACCGCTCCAGTGCCATTGGCAACCGATCCAAAACCAAATCCTTAAAATTCCCTTCTTCATTAACCCTTTCCTTGCTCATTTCCAGAAAATGGCATTCCGCAAACCCTTTAATGGGCTTTTTTTGCTTGGGACCACTGACCTTTTGTGTTGCACCTTCATAGGCCTTCACAATATCTTCGGCACCATGCTTCACCTGCTCAAGGGCATCATGGGGAAGTTCTTCAATACCTGAGACCATGTTCACCAAATAATCTCCCAAAACAGCGGGCGCAGTCTCGAAAAGGTGGTTATTGAATTTGATAATATTCTCGTAAGACCGCCAATTGGTGTCCAATGTTTGATCGTTTACACGGTCAATATCATCATAAATTTTATTCAGCAACAATTCCCAGTCGCCACCACGCCAACGATAAATAGACTGCTTGACATCCCCTACCACAAGGCTTTCATTGCCCTCAGCCAGCGTATTGGTCACCAAAGGGCGGAAATTTTTCCACTGAAACAGGGAGGTATCCTGAAACTCATCAATCAGAAAATGCTCATACTTGGTCCCTACGCGCTCATAGATATAAGGAGGGATGGGGCTGTCGGCAAAATCCATTTCCTCAGTGCCCGACTCTCCATAAATAATGCGGTTCAGGAAATCTGAAGTATCAGAAATAAGCATCATGTTTTGCTCCTCGCGATAGGCTTGCAACTCTTCAAGGATACGAGCGAACAGGCCGACATTATAGACTTGCGAACGAACGGTTTTACATATTTTATAAAAGCTATGCTGACTTCTATACAGTTCCACCAACTGATTCAACACAGGGTTCAGCGTTGCATAAACCATGGAAATACTGGCCTCGTTGGGGTCGTTTTTCTTCATCCACTTTTGTACCTCATTGCAGGCCGCGAGCACCCTGACTCCAGGCTTATAATCTTTTGAGGTCAATAGTACCTTATTGAAGTAATTAGCAAAAGAGAACGTGCCATAAGGAAAAACTTCTATGCTCAAACCTGCCGCTGCAATAATATCCAGTGCTTTATTTCCCAACTGATCCATCTGTTGTTCAAAACCCTTCACCACCGCATTAATCTCATCCCGAAATCTCTTCATTTTTTCAGGGTCTGAGACGTCTTCCCTCAGTGGTTTCTCAAATACCTTGAACTCTTCAGAGAGCAAGCTCGAGGCAAACTTCTTCAGTCCATCACGGAAGTCCCACCGCTCATTGTCGTTCAATTTTTCTTCCGCAAAAGCGACCATCCAGCCTGTCAGTTCTTCATCATACCCCAATTTATTGACCAGCCGTTCCACCACACTGTCCATCACTGCGGAGGAATCCATCTCAATACGGGCATCACCATGCAAGCCCAGATCTTTAGCAAAAGCCCGAACCACCTCCTGAAAAAAGGAGTCGATCGTCGTTACCCTAAACTGAGAATAAGCATGAAGAATATTTTTCAGTTCCCGACCACAGCGCTTTTGCACTTCCTCTGGCGACAGGCCGATATTTTCGGCAATATCACCACACATGCCGCCTTCCTCTCCTTTGGCAATTCTGTGCATGAACAGGAGCATGCGGTCTTTCATTTCCTGCGTCGCCTTATTGGTAAAGGTTACCGCAAGAATATTACTGAACCTGAAAGCTTGCTCACCTTTAATCGCCAAGCCGATGTATTCTTTGGCCAGTGTATAGGTTTTTCCCGAGCCTGCAGCTGCCTTGTAAACCTTGAATTTTTTATCGCTTTCGGAGGGATATATATTTTGTACTGACATGGATGATAAATAAGGTGAGGAACTTAAAGAAATAGGATATCGTTACAGAAAAACAAATCCAACAATTACCCACCAAAAATAAGCCCCTAAATGGAGCAATCAAAACAGAAAATCTACTTTAAAGGACTCAATGGTGTGCGATTTTTTGCTGCCTGTGCCGTGATCTTCCATCATATTGAGCATCATAAATACTGGCTTGGCCTTGAGAATGCCTGGGGCTCGACCCTTGTCGATGCCCTCGGACATAAGGCGGTATCGCTTTTCTTTGTGCTGAGCGGGTTCCTGATTACCTATCTGTTGATGGCTGAGCTTGAAAAAACGAAGGACATAGCGTTTTTCAAATTCTACCTTCGTCGTGCCTTAAGAATTTGGCCCTTGTACTTTTTGGTAACAATAATCGCCTTTTTCTTACTTCCTCAAATCGTCAATCTCGACAGTTTTGGTATTCACCTGCAGGAAAATTTCATGCAGAAATTAGTCCTGTACCTCGCTATTTTACCCAATGTTGCCCGCCAGGCTTTTGATCCTGTTCTGGGGGCAAATCAGGCATGGTCTATTGGTGTTGAAGAGCAGTTCTACCTGGCGTGGCCAGTACTGATCTGGTTATTCAGAAAAAATCTCTTTCAGTTTCTCATCGGCTTTTTGGCCTTTAAAACCAGCATCGACCTGGCGTTGTACCTATCAAAGTCTTACTTCGTGGCGGGGCATTCCCTGCATGTACCGATCAATTTTGCCTATCGCATGATGCATACTTTCCAGATTGAACAAATGACGCTTGGGGGTATTGGTGCATGGGTGTTGTATCAGCAAAAGGCGAAATTTCTCGCCCTTATTTATCACCCCATCAGTAAGTATGGAAGCATGTTCGGTTTGGTCCTGATGATGTTTCTGCCGATGCACTTTTTCGGTGCTTCCATTATAGAGGGTATCGTATTTACCCTGTTCCTGATGAACCTCTCAACACATCCGAATGCCTCTAACAGTATGGAGGGGCCCTTTTTTAACTTTTTGGGCAACCTCTCTTATGGCGTTTACATGTACCACAACATTTGTATTATCCTGATCATAAAAATGTTGATGTATTTTGAAGTTCAGCTCGTAAACCCTACCCTATTCAATGTATTGCTGTATGGGGGAAGTGTGATATTCACGACTTTCATCACCGCAATCTCTTATGAATATTTTGAATCAAAAGTACTGAAATTCAAAAGCAGGTTTATGGTGATTAAAAGTGGCGTACACCCTGAAGCAAAGGCCGACGCCAAATCTGCCGTTGGTGATGTGGGCAGTAAAATCAGTCCCATTCAAAATCAATAAGCCTGAATCAGCAAAAGAAAATCCCCTGAGTGTGATGACTCAGGGGATTTTCTTTTTTAGAGCGTATTAAAAAAACTTAACACCCTCCTGCAAATATTAAGCATCCGCTTATTCAACTTCCTGCTTTTCGAGCAACTTCGCCTCTTCTTTTTCCGCTTCCTGTTCCCACCGCCTGCCCAGGAAAATAAACGCTATTCCGAAGTAGGTGAGTGGAGCCGTAGGAATCTGTGTGATCAATCCGTTGGTATAACTTGCAGCTGCCACCCCACAATAGCCACCATACATAGCAATTAGCTTGACCCTTGTTTTGGATTCTTTGAGGTTCCAGACGACCAAAAAGCCTTTCACTGCTATAAAAACAATCATGAAAATATGGACATAAAGCCCTATAAATCCACACTCTGCCCACACACGGGTGTAATGACCATCGGTTCCGAGCTCCGCAAGGAAAGTACCTGGCGCAAAGCGTTTCCCCCACGAGCCTGCCATGCCGATACCTGCACCAATCGGTTTGTTGTGCATATAGGCTTCAAGAATTTTTTCCCTGTTCAGTCGCACTAAAAAGGATGGGTCTTCAGAAGGGTTCAGGGCTGTACGCATCCTGTTGATTTGATAGTTGGTCTGCCCGATGGTGGTGAATTTCAAAACTGAAAACACCATAAAGCCTATCGAACAACCGAGGATCAGGATTTTCAAACGCTTACTTAGCAACAGATACATAAAACCCGCCAAGGCAGGAATAACCAAAGGCCCACGGGAACCCGAGATGATCATTCCATAAAAAGCCATCAGGGAGGCAAAAATCAGGTAGTTCCTTCGCCGTTTATTGGCCCATTCGGCAATGGCATAAATACCAAAAACAATCCCTGCCATGGCCTGGGAGGCACCAAACTGTGCGGCATCCGAATAATAGGAAAACACCCGCAATTTACCGAAAAGCACGTGGGTGTTTGCTGCTCCTGCATCGAGCCATCGTTGTTCTGTAGGGGACACCCCAATGAACAGCTGCTTTATGCCCCAAATGGTCCCGATGATTGAAAATACGGTCCAGATGGTAATCATCAGGTCCATGTCCTTGGGCTTATTGAATATCAGCATACCACAAATAAAGTTCAGCACCAGGTACAGTGCCAAACCACGCATGGCATAAAACCAGGCAACAACACTTCGCGCGAGCGGGTTGGCTATTTCAACAATACAATAGCTGAACCACAGCAAAATCACATAGAATACGGCCTGATTTAAATCAGAAGCATCAAGGTCCTTTCCTTTCCGAAGCATAATAAAAAGGATGGGAAGCAGCAGAAAGACATCAACGGCAAGCCCATAAGGCGCCACGGGGTAGTAGCGGGTTAAGCCAGCTTGCATAAAAGCAACCACGAGGACAATATAAATACCGATACGTGGGTTATTATAAAAATTAACGAGGAACAATATGGCCGCCGGAACGATAAAAATAATGAATGGCAGTTTGCTTCCTGTACCGATCATTAAACCAATAGCCACCGCTAAAGGGGCGAAAAACAGCACTGCCCATTTTTTGAACAGATCGCTGGAAAAAATATTTTTGGAATGAAGTGGACTCAATAGGTTGTTGTTTTAGCATCTTATACTCCCTCCCCCTCTTTAGCATTTGATCAATTTCAAATACTTGTCAGCTTGTTACAGTTATTACTGACGAAATTTCACTCAAAAGGAACAAAAAAAAGCACCTCAAAATTGAGGTGCTTTCCATTTTTATAATCAAGGGAAGTTGCTTAAAGCGAGATTCCCATGAATGACATAAATGCCATACCCATCAAACCAGTGATGACCATGGTGATTCCCAGACCTTTCATTGCATCTGGCACATCAGAGTACTTCATACGCTCACGGATTGCCGCCAAAGCAACAATTGCCAACAACCAGCCGATTCCTGAAGAGAAACCATAAACTACTGATTCAGCAAGATCCATTTCACGCTGTACCATGAACATCGACGCCCCCAAAATCGCACAGTTTACTGCGATCAAAGGCAAGAAGATACCCAAAGAACCATAAAGTGCTGGAGATACTTTTTCAATCACCATCTCTACAAGCTGTACCATCGATGCAATAACGGCAATAAACATGATCGCCTGCAAGAATGATAAATCTACTGATGCCAGACTTGGTGAAAGCCAAGCCAAAGCACCTTCTTTCAATACGTATGTCTGTAATGCCCAGTCCGCAGGTACTGTAATCGTCAATACGAACGTTACGGCAATACCCAATCCCATCGCTGTACTTACCTTTTTAGAAACGGCCAAGAAAGAACACATTCCCAAGAAGTAGGCAAATACCATGTTCTCGATGAAGATGGATTTTATTCCTAAGTTAAATAATTCCATTATTTTGTTCGTTTATTTTTCTACGTAACCAGAGCGTGCACGCTGTACCCAGATGATCAAAGCCAATACCATAAAGGCACCTACAGGCGTTACCATCAATCCATTCGTTGGGAAGTTGATATGCAATGCTTCAAAAATCTTGATACCGAAAACAGATCCAGAACCCAAAAGTTCACGGAAGAATGCTACGGTCAAGATGATCCACGCATAACCCAAACCAGAACCCAAACCATCCAATACAGAATCGTAAGGTTTGTTACCCATTGCAAAGGCCTCCAATCGACCCATTACAATACAGTTGGTAATAATCAGCGATACGAATACGGACAACATCTTGGAGATGTCGAAGAAGTAGGCCTTCAAAACCTGGTCTACCAAAGATACCAAAGTCGCGATCACGGCCAATTGGACGATGATACGAATACGACCTGGAATCAAGTTACGCATTAATGAAATAATCAAGTTGGAGAATACAATTACAACCGTTACGGCCAAGGCCATTACGAATGTAGGCTCCATTTGTGTCGTTACCGCAAGTGCAGAACAGATTCCCAGTACCTGAATGGTAATTGGGTTATCGTCATTCAAAGGGTCGGCAACAATGTTTTTTCGGCGCTTGGAGAATAAAGGCTCTGCCTTCTCTACCTTCGCCGTTTCTACTGTTTCAGCCATTGTAATATCTTTTAAAGTTTAATTAACCTGCTTTATGCTCTTTCAGGAAGCCCTTATAAAGATCAAGGTAAGACTCCAACATTTTATTCACACCGTTACCAGTCAATGTTGCGCCAGACATTCCGTCTACTTGGTGCTCGCTAAGGCCAGGGTTGTTTTCCCCTTTCACCATTTGTACCGACACCAATTTACCACCTTCAAAGATCTTCTTGTCTTTGTAACGCTCCTGTACTTCTTCAGAAGTAATACGGGCGCCAAGACCAGGCGTCTCTCCTTTGTGATCCAAAGAGATCCCTTGCACGGTATTACCGTCAGACTCAATAGCGATAAATCCCCAGATAGCATCCCAAAGGCCTGAGCCATACATTGGAAGGATATAAGCAGAAATTTTACCGTCTTTCTTGAATTCGTAAATCGGCAACTTGCGTTCAGCAGGTTTCTTTTTGTATTCTTTTGCGATATTTACTGTCGCAGCATCTACGCCATCAAGCACCTTGCCTTGTGCATCAATCACAATTGCAGAGATGTCGCTGTCATACAATTTCAAAAGCTCCTCAGAAGGTTTTCCTTTGATATCAATTACAGCACTTAAAATTTGGCGTTTAGTATCCAATTCCTTCGCTTTGGTCTGAGCTTCTTTCAAGCCCACAGCAGCCCACGATAACAATCCTCCACAGACGATTGTCATGACTACTGCAAAACCAATAATATATCCGTTAGACTGTCGCACGTTTTAATCTTTTAGTTTTGTTTGCCTCAACTACGTAATGGTCGATTAATGGCGCAAATACGTTCATCAAAAGAATTGCCAACATAATTCCTTCAGGATATGCTGGGTTGAATACACGGATAATCACCGTCATTGCACCAATCAAAATACCGTAAATCCACTTCCCTTTAGTGGTATGGGCAGCCGTTACAGGGTCAGTAGCCATAAATACAGCACCGAAAGCCAAACCACCCATTACCAAGTGGTAGTGAGCAGGTAATCCCATGAATGGGTTTACAGCAAAAGCATTCAACAACAGGCCTGTCAACCAAGCACCGCCAAATACCCCAACGATGATTCTCCAAGAAGCAACGCCTGTTACAATCAAAATAGCGGCACCGATTAAAATCGCCAAAGTGGATGTCTCACCGATTGAGCCGGGGATCACTCCCATGAACAGGTTTTTCAAACTAAAGATATGGTCGAAACCACCATACGATACTGCGCTCAATGCATTGGCCACGCTCTCGCCCGCAGGGGTTGAGTGAGCAATTGCCAAAGGCGTAGCACCTGTATATCCTTCTACCAATTTAATCCCTTCACCGTGGATACCTGCCGTCCAAACATCTCCTGAGATATCTGTTGGGTAAGCAAAGTAAAGGAAAGCACGTGCGGTAAGGGCTACGTTCAACACGTTAGTACCTACACCACCAAACACCTCGATACCCAATACAATGGCAAACACCATGGCCAAAGCCACTTGCCATAAAGGAATAGAAGCAGGAATACACAAAGGCACCAACATACCTGTTACCAGGAAACCTTCCGCAATGGGGTGATTTCTAAGCACAGAGAAGGTTCCTTCCACCAATCCACCGACTGCATAAGCAACGATCACGATAGGAAGTACCTTCATGGCACCGTAAAGGAATTGATCTATGAAAGTAGACGTTTCACCTATCGCAAGATAGTGCTGAAAACCTACGTTCCACATACCGAATAACAGACAAGGGATCAGGGCGATCACCACTGTCATCATCAGACGCTTCAAATCGACTGCGTCTTTAACCTGAACTCCTTTTGCAGAGGTCACCTCTTTGGGCACATACAAGATCGTGTCAATCGCTTCAAAAGCGGGATGAAACTTCTCGAATTTTCCTCCTTTGCTGAAGTTCGGTTTTATTTCGTCGAGTTTTTCTCTTAAGAATTTCATAATACTTATTAGCTGTACTGCAACAAATCCAAACCTTTTCTCAAAATAGACTGAATGTCATTTTTTGAAACATCGATAAACTCACAAAGAGCTACATCTTCTTCTACCAGTTCGTAAATCCCCAAGGCTTCCATATTTTCATAATCTTCTGCCAAGATCGCTTTAAACAAATGCACAGGGTAGATGTCCATCGGCAATACTTTCTCGAATTCTCCAGAAACTACAAAGCGACGTTTTTCTCCACGCGTGTTGGTATCCAAACGGTACTCTTTTTTCGGATTCAAGAAAGACAACAAACCAAATGCTTTTGAGAATGACAAACGCTCTGCTTGAGGGGTGATCCAGCCCAGGAATTCCTGCTCTCCATCACCTTCAGGAATTACCGTTACCTGATTGTGATAATAGCCCAAGAAACCATCCGCGGCGATTTTCTCCCCTGTCAGTACGTTTCCTGAAATGTAGCGCAAATGTCCTGAGTTTACATTTCCTTCCACTAAAGACTTGATTGAAGTACCTGCATGCACCTTCGTGTAAGTAGGCTTCTTCACTTCTGAACCTGTTACCGCAATAACGCGCTGAGGATCATATTTGCCACTTAGCAACATTCGACCAATGTCAGCCAAGCCCGCAGGCGAAACCGTCCAATAAAGATCGCCTTTGTTGATTGGCGTAGTATGGTGAATCTGGATACCTACGTTACCTGCAGGGTGCTGCCCTTCGTAACTGGTAAAGGTTACTCCTTTCAATCCACTGAATACTTTCGATGGCGACTTGGCATTCAGGCCGACATGAATTTGATTTGTGAATTTCGACAATGCCTCGATCCCTGCTTGCAGATGCTGCTCTTCGCCCTGGAATGCGAAATCAGTATCTGGTGCTAATGGGTGAGTATCGAAAGAAGAAATAAAGATGGCCTTTGGCTTATCTTTTGGGTTTGCAACCACCCCATAAGGGCGTTGAATGATTTGTGGCCATACACCTGAGGCACACAACTGTTCAGTAATCTGTTCTGCCGAAACATTTGACAGGTCGGCAATGTTGAACTGATTAAAGGTCTCGTATTCGAGTTCCTTGTCCGCTAAAATTCTAACCTCTAAAAGGCGACGCTTTGCCCCGCGAACGATCTCTACCACTTCACCACTCACTGGAGAAGTATAAAGAACCTCTGGGGTCATTTTGTCGAATAAAACTGGCGAACCTGCTTTTACTGTATCGCCGACTTTAACCTTCAACTTCGGGCGTTGGATCCCGATAAAATCTGAAGGTTTAAGCGCGAAAACACTTGATTTTGCAAATGAAGTAATTTGTTTATCCGCTTGTCCAACAAGACGGATATCAAACCCCTTCTTCAGCTTTTTTGTATTTGACATCGCTACATGAATTGATTCAATAGGTCCCTAAAAAACGGCTCAAATCTACGAAAAACTGACGTATTAATTACGTAAAATGACAATTATTCACAGTAATATTGAGCCTTATCATATCTCAACCTCGGTAAATATACCGAAAAATGATTTAAACAATATTTTTAATATAATCTGATACTCGCTCCATCAGCCACATGGGCGTAGAGGTTGCACCGCAAATCCCGACGGACTTTGCCTGCGCCAACCAGGCAGGATCGATATCAGATTCTGATTCAATAAAAAAGCTCGTTACATTATTGGCCTTGCACACCTGGTAAAGCGCCTTGCCGTTGGAGCTTTTTTTACCACTGACAAACAAGATGACATCGTACTCTTGAGCGAAGCGGGTAAGCTGCGGCTCTCTGTTGGATACCTGTCGGCAAATGCTGTCATTGGCCTGAAAATTTTCCTGACCGCCTTCACTCGCTACAATTTGTGAGGCGATACTATCTTTGAGGGCATAAAACCCTTTGGTACTTTTGGTGGTCTGAGAGAAGAGGGTCACGGGGCGGTTAAAATCCACCTGCGCGAGGTCCTTTTCCTCGGTCACGATGAGTGCTTCGGCATTGGTTTGACCCACAAGCCCTTCCACTTCAGCGTGCCCTTTCTTTCCGTAAATAACCACCTGCCCGTTAATGTCGAGCATTTTATCGTAGGCGGTCTTTACCCTGTTTTGTAATTTTAAAACCACAGGGCAGGAGGCGTCAATCAGTGTGATATTATTCTCCATCGCCATGCGGTAGGTTGCTGGAGGCTCCCCGTGGGCACGAATCAACACCTTGCAATCCTTCAATTTGCTCAGCTCCTCACGAGAGATAATCCTCAACCCCTTTTCATTCAGCCGCTTTACCTCCATATCGTTGTGGACAATATCCCCCAGGCAGTACAACTGATCCGAGCGTTCCATCTCATCTTCAGCCATCTTGATGGCATACTCCACACCGAAGCAGTAGCCTGAATTTTTATCAATGGTTACTTCCATAGTGTTGTTTTTCAATCTCACCCGCAGGCTATTTACCAATTAATTTCTGGGCAGCCTCCACAATGACATTTACCTGTTCATCAAAATTCATAAAAGAAGTGTCCACTTCCATGGCATCTTCCACCTGTGTCAGTGGGCTTTCTGCCCGAGAAGTATCGATACGGTCGCGCTTTTTGAGGTTATCAATGATATCCTCCAAATTCACGAGCTGCTTCTGATCAAAAAGTTCTTTCTGTCGGCGTTCGGCACGAATGCGCACATCGGCAGTCATGAAGACTTTCAGCTCTGCATTAGGAAATACCACCGAGGCAATATCTCTCCCGTCCATCACTACGCCTTTCTTTTTGCCCATCTTACGCTGCTGGTCTACCATTGCCTTTCGTACTTCAGCAATCACAGCCACCTCACTGACCCCTTCAGAAATATACATCTTTCGGATCTCCTTTTCCACGTTCTTACTATTAAGAAACGTTTCGTTGAGCCCCGACTTATCGTTGTACACAAAAGAAATATTAATTTCCTTCAATGCGGCCTTGACAGCCTTGGGATCGGTGAGCTTGATATTATGTTCTTTGAAGTAAAGCGTTACCGAGCGGTACATTGCACCTGTGTCAATATAACCATACCCTAATGCTGCGGCGACAGCTTTTGCCGTGGAGCTTTTCCCACAGCCACTGTAACCATCGATCGCAATTACAATTTTATTACTCATTGAAAATTATTTATTCCTCTTTAACAATCCTTCATCGGGCAGGGAATTGGCTTCCCCTTTTTGATTTGCCGATGCTTAGGCGGATATTTCCGAGCGCTTGAACAAGCCCCCAATACGGCAGTGCCGAAGGTCAGGAGTAGCACCCACAGCAGTATTCGTGGAAAATTCTTCCTTTTAGCGTTACCTTTCATTATTTATTGCATTATTTTATCAAAAAACCATCACTGCCAATAACATCCGCGAAACCAAAGATAACAAAGCAAATCGGAATTTCCCGAAAAATACCACTCCACAATCACAAATAAAAGATCCAAACTATCGAAATAACAGCAGGGCAAAAAACACGTTATTAAAATACAGGTAAGGAACAATTAGAAAAATCAATCAATAACATTATGAATCATCAAAATAAAGCAGAAGGCCCTTTAGAATCACTATTTCGAACGATTGGCCAACGCATGGACGACCTGATTTCTGAAGTACCAAAAGACAAGGAATCTTTTAAATCTGAGCTACACAAAAGGTCGGATGAACTGAAAAGAAACTTACATTTTCTTGAAATGAAGGTTGATGAGTTCGCGATCAATCACCAGAGTACCATTCAGGAAGTGGAAGATAAAGTGCGGGAATCGAAGGAGAAGATTAAAAAGGAATTCAGTAATTTCCGAGATCATTTAAAGGACAAAAAATAAGATGAATCCCTATTTACCTAAAAAATACGCCTCCTCCTCGGAAAGGCAGTGGGCACTGTTTGCGCACCTGAGTGCGTTAGCGGCTTGCGTGATGCCTATGGCACACTTGATTATCCCACTGGTGATCTACTTTTCCAAAAAAGAGGAATCAGCGTTTGTTGCCAGCCATGCACGGGCCGCATTGAATTTCCAGCTTTCCATAGCATTGTATTGCCTGCTCGCTTCGCCCCTGGTTTTATTGGCTATCGGCATACCCATCATCATGATTTTGGGAATCATGTCCATGGTATGTGCCATCATTGCAGCCATCCGACTCGACCAGGATCAGAATTACCGCTACCCCATCAGTATTTCGTTTTTTAAATAAACATTTGAAAAATAAACAGCAAAGCCCTCCGAGCGATACGGAGGGCTTTTCAAATTTTAAGGAGAATATTTATTTCCTAACCATCTTATTTTTCAAGTATTTTACTGCAAGCGTAGCTTTTCAAAATCAGCATAGCCTGCAATTGACTTTTGTTGAGTCCGTAGAGTAACTACCGATGCCGTTATCTGTATTTTTTTAAAACCTGAGCTTTAGGCTAAATGTTGTTTTCGCTGTTCCGTCTGTTCTTTGGTAAACTTCTCTACCCCATCCACGAAAGTGGATTGAATATTCAGCTCCTCATCAAGCAGCACAAAATCCGCAGCATATCCCTTTTCTATTTTCCCGACACCTTCAAGTCCAAGACTCTGCGCCTGATTCCAAGAGGTGGTTTTTACCAGCTCCTTCAGCGGCAAGCCCGTTACCGAGCGCACCATCTTCAGCCCATCGTTGAATTTAAGGGTTGAACCTGCCAAAGCACCACTTTCAAGTCTTGCCACACCATCTTTCACCTCTACCTGCAAGCCTCCGAAATCCCGAATACCATCAGGGCACCAGGATGCCGCCACAGAATCCGTAATCAGCATCAGGCCATCAACCGAGCGACTTTTAAATATCAGCTTGATCATATCACGATTCAGGTGTACCCCGTCGCAAATCAGCTCCAGCTTAATATCATCATCAAGCAAGCCTGCGCCCACCAAACCGATTTCCCGATGATGCACAGGAGTCATCTGGTTACAAAAGTGCGTCAGATGCCCCAGTCCTTTATTTTTTGCCTGAAGGAATTCCATATAAGTCGCATTGGAGTGCGCCCCTGAAACCACAATTCCCGCAGAGGAGGCCTGTTCAGTAAATGTCATAGCTCCCTCAGTCTCTACGGCAATGGATACCACGCCCACTGGAGCGATTTCATGTAAATGCTTTAACTCTTCCCAGTTGGGGTTGCGGACAAAATCAGGGTTCTGCGCGCCTGCGCAATCCGCATTGATAAATGGCCCTTCAATATGTACGGAAGGTGTTTTAGCGTAATCCATTCGTTGCTGGTACGCTTTCACTCCCTGCATTGCCTGCGACAGCGTTGCATTGGGTGCGGTAATTGTTGTGGGGAGAAAAATGGTTACCCCCTCCTGAAGTTTTGCCTTCGCAATTGTACGCACGGCCTCTTCAGTACCTTCACAAACATCGGCACCCGCAGCACCGTGGGTATGAATATCAATAAACCCTGGCATTAATATCTGCCCGCGGCCATCAATCACTTTCTCTGCCGCAGGAACCATTTGCCCCAAACGAAGCACTGCCTGAATTTTACCATCCTGAACCAATACTGATGCCCGATCGATATCCAAATCAGGGGAAACTACACGTACATTTTGAACTAAAACCTTCATTTTCGGCTTATATTTTCTTCTACCTCATTTACTATACGTCAAATATAAAAATAATATTCAAAATAACGGATCTTTAAATAATTTATTTTATTTATTAAGCTGAATTTAATTTAAACCACCACCTCAGCAGCCCTATTTCACCCTCAATACTATTTTTAATAACTAAAACCACTGAAACAACTGCCTCATCAGCTTTAACTTCCCGCCATAAGGCGCATACCTGAAAGGAACATCCAGGAAGGTTGGCTTTTTCATTACGCCTTTGCGGTGACTGAACGCCTCCACCGAATACCGCCCATGGTATTGCCCATAACCACTCTTGCCCATTCCCCCAAAGGGCAACTGTTGTTCTGCAAGATGCGCCACCACATCATTGATGCATCCCCCTCCAAAAGGAAAGTTTTCAATGAAATAATTGGTAAAATGCCTGTTTTCGGAAAAGACATAAAAAGCGAGTGGGTGACTGAGTTTGTTCAGTATTGGGGCAATCTCATTAATCCCATCATAAGAAAGGATCGGCAAAACGGGGCCAAAAATCTCTTCCTGCATTACGGCGTCTTCTACGGCAACCCCAACCATAACCGTTGGTGATATATACAGATCAAGCTCATCACAAACACCCCCGAAGGCCACTTTATCTGGCTGCAACATCGCCTCCAACCTTTTATAATGTTTATTACTAATTATTCGTGGGTAATCTTCATTCTGCTGAATATTGTCGCCGTAAGCTTTGATTACCTCCACCTGAAGGGCTTCCACAAAGGCATCGTGCACCTCGCGATGCACAAGAACATAATCTGGCGCTACACAGGTTTGCCCCGCATTCAGAAATTTCCCCCAGACCACCCGACGAGCTGCCACCTCAATATCTGCATCACGGTGAACGATCACGGGACTTTTCCCTCCAAGCTCCAAAGTGGCAGGAATCATTTGTTCTGCCGCCGCTTTGGCTACAATCTGCCCGACCTTGCTGCTCCCTGTAAAGAAAATATGATTGAAAGGCATGGACAACAGCTCCGAGGCCGTTTCTGCCCCACCTTCTACCAAGGATATATATTCAGGCAGAAAAGTTGAAGTGATGAGCCTCTTCAATACTGCTGAAGTATGGGGTGTTAGTTCTGACGGCTTGATTACGGCACAACAGCCCGCGGCAATTGCCCCTATCAGGGGAGACAATGCGAGCAAAATCGGGTAATTCCACGGCGCGATGATCAGACTTACGCCAAGCGGCTCCTGATAAAGGAAATTGCGTGCAGGAAAGTTCACCAAGCTCAAACCGCCCTGTACCTGTGGCTTTGTCCATTTTTTCAAGTGCTTCAGCGCATGCTTAATCTCTACCTTGAGCATTCCTATTTCAGTAATGAAGGTCTCGAAAGTACTTTTCCGAAAATCGCGCTGCACCGCTTCGGTAAGTTCTGGCTCGAAGTTCTCCACAGCTTGGAGTAGTTTTTGCAACTGCCTCTTCCTGAAGCTTAAATCACGGGTATGCTGCTGTTGGAAATATGCTTGCTGCGCCTCCAAAAGGGTGGTCGCCTGATCTGGACTCAGGGTCTGATTTATTGTTTCACTCATAGTTATCAAAATAAGAAAAATAGCTTTGTTAAGATACAATAAATTAAAACCATGTTAAGTTCACCAAGAAGTAATAATTCCTTCAAACACATCACTTGCAATTCCACCAAACAAAACCCACATTGCGAGTAAAAAGAAGTCATACTCAATGAAAAAGCCTTACATCGGTCTTATCGTCTTATTATTTATTTGTACTAATGCCATGGCGCAGTTTGATTTTGAAGGTCATCGGGGAGCAAGGGGACTCCTTCCAGAAAATACTATTCCCGCATTTATAAAAGCGTTGGATTTGGGCGTTACCACCCTTGAGATGGATGTGGTGATTTCTAAAGACAAAAAAGTGGTCGTTTCACATGATCCCTTTTTCAATCATGAGTTTACCACAACGCCTGAGGGAAAGAAAATTCGCTCGCGTCAGCACGATGAGCACTTGCTTTATCACATGAATTATGAGGACATCAAGAAGTATGATGTCGGAAAACGCAACCATTCGGAATTCCCAGAGCAGGTTTCTGTCCCTGCCTACAAACCCCTACTTTCAGAGGTGTTAACAACGGCTGAGCGACACGTGAAAAATACGGATCGTGATGAGGTATATTACAATATAGAAATTAAGGCGGAAGAGGAGTGGGACATGCTTTATACTCCTCCGGTAGATGAGTTTTGTGAGCTTGTGGTGAAAACCGTAGATGCTTACGTGCCGATGCACCGTGTGATTCTTCAATCTTTTGATCCCCGCGTGCTGGAGTATTTACATCAGCATTACCCACAAATTCGACTGGCCTTTTTGGTGGAAAACAAGCAGTCTATTCAGGAGAATCTGAAAAAGCTCAGCTTTAAGCCACCGATTTACAGTCCTGAATATTTTTTACTGAAAAAGAAGGATGTCAAGTGGCTTCATGCCAATGATTTCAAAGTCATTCCATGGACAGTCAATGACAAAGAAGAGATGGAGAAATTGGTGGAATGGGGCGTCGATGGCCTGATCAGTGATTACCCTGACCGACTGATGATCATCAAAAAAGAAATGAAGCTGCACGCCACAAGCTTATAATAAAAAAGCCATTTACAGCGGTTGTAAATGGCTTTTTTTGTGTTGAATATTTTATCACTTGGTCAGTACATAAAATAAATCAAGGGCTTCTTCTGGCTGTTTCACCAAAAGGTAATCCTGATGGGAAATTGACTTGACCAAATCATCCGATACATCTTTCAGCTTGTTACGGTTGCGGCGGTTCATAATATCATAAGGGATCTTCAGTAAAGCCGCAGGCAGACGATACTGCAAGTTCAGGAAATCATATTTCATCACTGCCTGAACTGATTTTTTATTTCGGTGATAATATTCCCACACCTTCTCGTTGCCACCAATACCCAGCGTATCGATCTGATCAAAATAACGGTTAGCCAACAGGCGCAACTCTTCCGCAGTGTATTCCCGAATATGCCATGGGTTTCTGCTCAGCGTCTTGATAATATTGGGGGTTGAAATAATCGCTTTACCTCCTTTTTTCAGTACGCGGTGAATTTCTTTCAGAAACAAGGCGTCATCTTCGATATGCTCAATCACCTGAAAAGAGACCACAGTATCAAAAGACTCGTCAGCAATTCCCTCGAAAGGAGGAACCATTGCCTGGCGGAAATCCACCTCGGGATGCTGGGCTTGCAATTTCTCCACCACCTCATGAATTTTATCTATGGCCGTGTAAGATTCACTCTTGGGCGCCAACAAACTGACCCCACGGCCTTCTCCACAGCCCACCTCAAGCAAGCGTCCACTGACAAACGGCTGTGCGGCATAGTAAGCCTTTAGCAGGCGTTGATGAATAGGGTTATCAGAAGGAATCTGATCCGAAGCGATTTCGGTTGTATATACACTCATTCGATTAATGACTAAGCTATTGGATATAGAATTGAATGCTCAACGCATCCTTTCCTATTACGTTAAATCTTTAAATACAAATATAGCCAAATCCGTGAACTGAAAAGCGAAGGGAGAAATAAATGAAGGAGATGGCCGAGGAAATATCTTATTTCCACTAAAAATTGTATTTTTAACCATGAATTTTTGACATATCGCCGCCCTCCTATGCATAAACCCAATCATCTCCTGATCATTTTGATCGCGCTACTGAACATTTGTTCACTTTCATCAGCCGTGGCTCAACTCCCATTGAGTGAATATAATCAGGCCTACAACTACAATCCGTTGGCCTTAACCAACTTTCACCATTTTGTTTACCGGGACAAGCAAAACCTCAGGGTGTACCTGAATATCCGCTACCGTTCAGAAAACAGCGTGATGGAAGACAGTGAGCTCAGTTACTTCTTTGTCAATTCGCTGAACTCCCTTGACAAAAGCAATACGGAAAAACTCAACAACAGCCACTTTGTAGGCCATGAAACGCTGAATAACCACTTTACCATTCCCCTGAGCCCAAAGGTTGATACAGGTGATATAATGGTCATAAAAATGGCCACCTACGATAAAAACTTTACCTTTTATCATTGTATCCCGCTGGAAGAAGCGGTGGATTTTCTGCCCATGGATGGCACACAACCTTTCTGGGGAATGACTGACAACTTCATTCCTGAAAAGGCTTTTCAGATTTCCACTGCCGACCCCAATGCAAAAGTTACGGTGCGCCACTGGAAAGACCCTTTCCTGCCTTCCTTACCACCGATGAGTAAAACCTCGCCGCCAAAAGAACTGGCCACTGAAGACAAAACCTTTGATTCTGGCGCCACCATCCCGATCAAGGCGATGGGAACGTACTTCATCAGCCTAAACCCTGATCAAAAAGAGGGCTGGATATTCATGAAACAAGATAAATACTATCCTAAAATCAAAAAAGTGGAAGACCTCGCGCCACCGTTGCGCTACATCTCCACCAATGATGAATACAAAGCCCTGTTGGTCACCAACGACCGCCGAAAAGCTTTTGAGGAATTTTGGCTCAGCAACAGCCGATCACCAAAACGCGCTAAAAGCACCATCAAGAGATACTACAATCAGGTGGAATTTGCCAACACCTTTTTCACCACTTATAAGGAAGGATGGAAAACGGACCGCGGGATGGTCTATATTGTTTTCGGCAAGCCCGATGAGGTTTACCTTCACCCCAAAGATGAAATCTGGGTGTATGGGCGCGGAGAAGAGGAGCAGGTACGGTTTGTTTTTGAAAAAAATACCGAGCACTACAAAAATGGTCTGTTTATGCTGAAAAGGGCCAAAAAATATCAGGATGTATGGTTTCGGCAGGTTGACCTGTGGCGCAAAGGCCTCAAGGGCATTTAAATAAATGAGAAACATCTTTGGGCATGGGCTTAAAAGGGTTGTATCTTTGCATTGAAAAGCCTGGCAGTAATTGAGCATCATTTTTGCTAATGATTAATCAGCGCTTTTATATTTAGGAAAGTATTCAGTTTATGGAAAGACAATTCCGCGGCACTCCCCGCAGAAAACCGCAATCGGCGGATATGATTTTTGGCACAAGAGCTGTCATTGAGGCGATACGCGCCGGAAAAGAAATCGATCGGCTGTTCATCCAGAAAGGGTTGAACAACGAACTTACAAAAGAGCTTGTAGATACTGCAATTGAATTTCGATTGCCGATCAGCAAAGTCCCTGTGGAAAAACTAAATCGCATTACGCGTAAAAATCACCAAGGGGCTATCGCTTACCTTTCAGCAGTGAGTTACCAGTCGCTGGATAACATCATTAGCCGTTGTTATGAGCAGGGGAAAGATCCTTTTATTCTGATCCTGGACCGTGTAACGGACGTGCGTAACTTCGGGGCAATTTGCCGTACGGCCGAATGTGCCGGTGTGGATGCCATCGTGATCCCAAGCAAGGGTGCTGCACAGATCAATCCAGATGCTGTAAAAACATCTGCAGGTGCATTGAACATTATCCCGGTTTGCCGTCAGGATTATCTGAAAGATACCATCACCTACCTTCAGGAAAGTGGTGTTGCCGTTGTTGCTGCTACAGAAAAAACAGACAACAGCTATTCAGATATCGATTACAACCAGCCTATTGCTGTTCTAATGGGATCAGAGGAAGACGGTGTATCGCCGGAATACCTAAAACGCTCCGATTTGAAAGCTAAGATTCCAATTTTGGGAAAAATCGAATCTCTGAATGTTTCGGTAGCCGCAGGAATTATCCTGTACGAGGCCGTTCGTCAGAAAGGACTATAAAGATAAAAAGGGAAGATGCACATCAGCATCTTCCCTTTCTTTTGTTGGGGTAAATCCCCCGGCTACAGAAATTCGTTTCCTGTGGCTTTTTTTACCGCTTTGAATATCTTCTTGAACTTTCGCTCGTCACCCTTCTTAACGATCATCACGACCTTCTCCCGCAGTGCGACCACATAATTCTCCAGGCCTTCTGCGACAATAAGCGCATCAGGGTCATCACTCACAATCATCGAGTCCTCCACATCAAACAACATCGCATTCGCCTTCACGCTGTTGGTGCCCTCCTTTTCCTCATTACCTTCGTGAATCGCCTGAAAAGAGCCCAAATCAGCCCACTCAAACTCCCCCAAAATCACCTCTACATTATCGGCCTTCTCCATCAAGCCATAATCAATGGAGATATTTTTACAGTGCGAATACGCCTTTTTGATTTGTCCACTTTCCTGATCCGTAAAAAACACATCCCGAAGGTCCTCAAAATTCTCTGCAATCTCAGGAAGGTACTTGCGAAGTGCCCGAACGATTGACTGTGCATTCCAGGCAAAAATCCCCGAGTTCCACACATAGTCGCCGCTGTCCACAAAAAGTTCTGCCATCTCTTTTGTCGGCTTTTCAGTAAACGTCTTTACCTTTTTGATCGTCTCGTCCTTTCCTTCAATATATTGTAAATAACCAAAAGACGTCTCCGCCCCATGAGGCCTCAAGCCAATGGTCATCAGTGTGTCACGCTCCTCGACCGAATCCAATGCTGAAAAAATACAACGGTAGAAGGAATCTTCACGAAAAATGGTATGATCTGAAGGTGCGGCCACAATACGTGCCAGCGGGTTCCTTGCCGCAATTTTATAACAGGCGTATGCCAGGCAGGTGGCTGTATTACGACGGTGGGGCTCCAATAGTAACTGATCGGCATCCATCTCAGGAATCTGCTCCATCACCAGTTCTTCATAAGACTCATGCGTAACGATGTAAATATTCTTGCGTGGGCAGACGGGCAAAAACCGTTGGTAAGTCTGTTGCAGGAGCGATTTCCCCGTGCCTAAAACATCCATAAACTGCTTGGGCTTTTTTATACTGCTGAATGGCCACAACCGGCTGCCAATGCCTCCAGCCATGATCACCACATAATTATTTTCACTGTACATTACTACACGGGTTACAATTAAACAAATCTTTAATTTGTTTAAATTTAAATACTGCTTTACAGCTTACAATTTATATCCTATTCCCCGAAAAAAGAAATAAACTCCTTTTGTTGATATGTTATAAATTGTAAATTCATGTATCAAATCTATCCTTTGAGGGATTCAGAGGCAATATTTAAATATTAATTTAATTTTCTATAAATATAATATCAAATCCTCCTCAATCAAGTTTACCCCATAGGGAATAACGCATAACTAATGATCAAAATCATTAGAAAAATACAATATTTTTCAATATCTTATATTAGGGCATTGCCAATTTTCAGGCCATGAACTACGTAATGATTTTTGAGCACCTACAACTGCAAGGATCTTGAGTAAAATAACAGATAAATTAAAAGAAGTCTTCGGTTATGACCAATTCAGGGGTAACCAAGAAGTCATTATAAAAAACCTCCTGAACGGCAATAATACATTCGTTATTATGCCCACAGGAGCCGGTAAATCACTTTGTTACCAGCTTCCTGCCCTACTTTTGGACGGTACTGCTATTGTTATCAGCCCGCTGATTGCACTGATGAAAAACCAGGTTGATCAACTCAATGCTTTGGGCGTTTCCGCTTACATGCTCAACTCCACCCTGACCAAAGGGGAGATGAACAAGGTAAAGAAAAAAGTTTTAGAGGGTGAAGCGCGTTTGTTATATGTGGCACCAGAATCACTGACCAAGGAAGAGAATGTCGCTTTTTTGAAAGAGGCAAAAATTTCTTTTGTAGCCATTGATGAAGCCCACTGTATTTCAGAATGGGGGCATGACTTCCGACCGGAATATCGTCGAATTCGAACAATCATCACTCAGTTTGGTGATTTACCCATTATTGCGCTCACGGCCACGGCCACCCCAAAAGTGCAGCTGGATATTCAGCGTAACCTCGGGCTTGAGGAAGCTAACCTGTTCAAATCTTCCTTTAACCGCGAAAATCTTTATTATGAGGTTCGCCCGAAAAAAGGAATCGACAAGCAACTGATAAAATTTATCCTTGACCACAAAGGGCAGGCAGGGATTATTTACTGTCTGAGCCGTAAAAAAGTGGAAGAGGTTGCCAATTTACTGAAAGTGAACGGCATTAAGGCAGCGCCATACCATGCAGGTCTGGAGTCTGGAATGCGGGTAAAAAATCAGGATGATTTTCTAAATGAAGATCTTGAAGTGATTGTAGCGACCATTGCTTTTGGTATGGGGATCGACAAACCCGATGTGCGGTTTGTCATTCACTACGACGCCCCAAAATCACTGGAAGGTTATTATCAGGAAACGGGACGTGCAGGTCGCGATGGCCTCGATGGGCATTGTCTGCTTTTCTACAGTTATAACGACATTGTAAAACTCGAAAAATTCAACAAAGACAAGCCAGTTACCGAGCGGGAGAACGCAAAGATGCTCCTGGATGAAGTGGCTTCCTTTTCAGAATCTGCCGTATGTCGACGCAAACAGTTGCTCCACTATTTTGGAGAACATATGGAGGAAGATTGTGGCTTTTGTGACAATTGTAAGCACCCGAAAGATCGTTTCAATGCACAGGATCAAATTCAGATAGCTGTAAAAACAGCCCTGATGACCAGCGAGCGTTTCGGCATCAACCATTTGGTGTCCGTTGTTCGAGGTTCACAAAATCAGTATGTCCTCAGTTACGAACATGACAAGCTGCCAATTTATGGTCTGGGAAAAGAAGATGATGATGAGCACTGGAAAAATATCTTCCGTGCGGCGATGATTCATCAGCTTCTGGATAAAGATATTGACAATTATGGGGTACTGAAGGTTACCGAGCTCGGTAAAAAATTCATTGACGAACCACACGAGATCCTTGTTCCCCTTGGGCACGATTACCGCAACGAAAGTGAAGAAGAGGATCTGCCGACCATCAATGTAAAAGCGCACGATAAGGTTCTTTTTGCGCAATTGGTCGCCCTTCGAAAAGAAGTAGCCAAAACCAAAGGGGTGCCTCCTTATGTGGTTTTTTCAGAGCCAGCACTTGAAGAGATGGCCATCATCTATCCCACCTCCATGGAAAGCCTTTTGCAGGTTCAGGGAGTGGGGCAAGGCAAAGCACGCAAGTTCGGAAAACCGTTCCTGAGCCTGATAGAAAAATACGTCGCTGAAAACGACATTGAAACTGCCGATGAAGTAACGGTAAAAACGGCTGGTGACCGTTCTAAAGATAAAATTTTTATCATTCAGCAAATCGACCGTAAGGTTAATCTCGATGAGCTTGCTGAAGGAAGAAGCTGGGATTTCTTCCAGCTATTGGAAGAAATGGAGCACATTTGTTTTTCTGGAACGAAGCTGAACATCGATTATTTCATTGAGGAAATCATGGATGAAGAAATGCAAAGCGATATTCAGGAATATTTTATGGGCGCTGAAACGGACAATATCGAAACCGCACTCGATGAACTGGGAGAAGATTATGCCGAAGACGAAATCCGCTTGATGCGCATTAAGATTTACACGGACTTAGCAAATTAAATTGATACAACACCAGATTGAAGAAAGCGTTTATGATGACAGCATCAACTTAATGATGGTCATGATAAACGCTTTTTTGTCATCCTTTTTTATAAACCTATGAAGATACTTATTACTGGAGCCAATGGCCTATTGGGGCAAAAATTGGTACAGCTACTTAGCCAGCAAACAGATGTAGAGGTGATTGCCACGGGATTGGGCAAATCAAGGCTCCCAGCGTCAGCAGGGAAATTTACTTTTATTCCGATGGATATTTGCAATGCAGCGGAGGTCAATGAAGTGATAGGTGCTCAAAAGCCTGAGGTGGTCATTAACACTGCCGCCATGACCAATGTCGATCAGTCAGAAACAGAACAAGAAAGCTGTTGGAAGTTGAATGTATCTGCGGTAAACCACCTGATTGATGCCTGCGGAAAGCAGGATTCTTTTCTGTTACACCTTTCTACGGACTTTATTTTTGACGGACAGGATGGTCCTTATGATGAAGAAGCAAAGCCCAACCCGATCAGTTATTATGGAGAAAGTAAGCTTGCTGCGGAGGAATGCCTGCAAAAAAGCAATATCCGATGGGCCATTGCAAGAACGGTACTGGTTTATGGTATCGCTCATGACATGAGCCGATCAAACATTATCCTGTGGGTAAAAAACAGCATCGAGCAGGGTAAGGAGCTTAAAATTGTCGATGACCAATGGCGTACACCTACCCTTGCCGAAGACCTTGCGATGGGCTGCTGGCTGATTGCCAAAAAACAGGCAGAAGGTATTTTCAATATTTCAGGAAAAGATCTTCTTACGCCATATGATATGGCCATGATGACCTGCGACTATTTTGAGCTTGATAAATCAGCCATAGAAAAAGTGGACGGCAGCATCTTTCAGCAAACAGCCAAACGACCACCCAAGACAGGTTTCAATATCGACAAAGCCAGAAAAGTACTCGGTTACGAACCCCACAGTTTCGAGGAAGGAATCAAAATTCTACATGAACAGATTACCCAGAAGGTGTAGGCCAACGATTGAGCGCAATTCAACAGCACATCAACACTCATTGTATTGATTTCAATTTACTGCCATCTGAAAAGGAAGAACAAGATTGAAAGCGTCGAAAAAAATGCTTGGCAAAAAAAAAGACGACCATATTGGTCGTCTTTCTTATTTTATGGGAAAGCTACTTATTAGTAGTTTTTCTCGATGTTTTCCAAAGTTGCGATGTCCAAAGTAGATGCACCAGCAGCCTCACCGAAGTTACCACCAACGATAACCAAACGATCAGTTGCTTCAACAGCACCATTGTCTTTCAACGTCTTCACTGATTCTTTGATGAATGCGTTCTTATCGTCACCTTTAGACAAGTAAGTTGCACGCACACCGTAAGTCAAAGACAATTCACGCATTACACGCTCATCATAAGCTACAGCGAAAATTGGTGTTTTTGGACGGTAAGCTGCAATAGCACGTGGAGAACGGCCAGAAGCTGTGTCTGTGATGATTGCAGTTGGGTTCAAGTGCTCTGAAGCATAGTAAGCAGATTTTGCTACGAATGCAGAGATATCGTTGTTCAATACAACGAACTCAGTGTTTTTCTTGAAACCTTCGTAGTTTTCTGTTGCCATAGCAATAGAAGTCATTGTTTTTACGGCCTCGATTGGGTAGTCACCGTAAGCTGACTCACCAGAAAGCATTACTGCATCAGTACCATCATAGATCGCATTCGCAACGTCAGAGATCTCCGCACGTGTTGGACGTGGGTTCTCGATCATTGTGTGCAACATTTGAGTAGCAGTAATAACAGGCTTACGACGAGCGATACACTTGTCGATGATCATTTTTTGAGTGATCGGAATACGCTCCTGTGGAATCTCAACAGCCAAGTCACCACGAGCTACCATGATAGAGTGTACGTGATCCAAGATCTCGTCGATGTTATCAACACCCGCTTGGTTCTCAATCTTAGCGATAATTTTCGCATCAGAACCTTTAGCATCCAAGATGTCTTGTACAGCGATAACGTCAGCAGCGTTACGTACGAAAGAGTGTGCTACGAAATCAATGTTGTTATCAGCAACCCACTCGATATAACCTTTATCCTTAGCAGTGATAGAAGGCAATTTAACGTGAACAGAAGGGATGTTCACTGATTTTCTTGACTTAACAGGACCAGAGTTTTGTGCGATACACAACAACTTGTCGCCTTGTTTTTCTTTTACGATGAACTCAACATCACCATCATCAATCAAGATACGAGAACCTGCAGGTACATCTTCTACGAAACCAGCGTAGTTTACATAAACCAACTCACGAGTTGACTTACCTTCAGGATCACCAGCCATGAATACTTCGTCACCTGGCTTCACGCGGAACTCTTCCTCGATCTTTGTTGTTCTGATTTCTGGACCTTTAGTATCTACCAAGATACCGATTTTGTCAGATACTGCACGAACGTTTTCAACAACGCGCAAAGAATCTTCGAAAGTTTGGTGAGCTGTATTGATACGAACAACGTTCATACCTTGATTATACATTTCTGTCAAGAACGGAATGTCACACTTACGGTCAGAGATCGTAGCAACAATTTTAGTATTTTTCATAAAAGATGTATTTGTTTAACTTTTCAGCTTTTTCTCAATCATTAAAATTCATAAACGCCAAATATGCTGATCCAGCATTTGTACCCTCAAAGCCAAAAGCGATAATTGATCTTGTAAAAACAATATTTGTGCCAATACTTACATTATCGGTCGCCTGTAAATTTCGTGCAAATTTAAGTAAAACATAGGCCTTAGCCTAATAGCGATGCCTATTTGCCGATAAATTACATTCTGTGGCGCAAAAGCCGAAAATTTTACACCCTTCCCAAAAACAAGCAACTTATTGATTCACAAATTAATGATCTCACAAACTATTAAGATCTTATCACCAATATTTGGCTTTAGAAGTAACACAAGAAATGATAATGTGGTTCAAACTATGTGATTTTTTTTGAAAAAACTCACCCGATTGTGCTGAATAGAAATAAGAAAAACACAAATCATGACTTTTATCATAATTATCACAATTATCCATCAGATCCCACTTATTTTAACGTCCCTTCCCCGTTTTTGAATTAATACACTTTTTGCACTGATCAAATTCAGCCCAATTTTTGACAAAAAGCTACATTCCTTTAGAAAATTTTACTGAAAAAACGACCTTTGAACTTTAAAGAAGAATAGACTAAAATGTGCGCTCTGCCGCACCAAATCATAGCAATAATGGAAGCACCTCGCCCCAAAAAAATAAATAAAATATTGACTGCCCACGGACACCAACGTGTGGACGAATACTATTGGATGCGCGACCGCGAAAACCAAGAGGTTGTCGATTATTTGAACAAAGAAAATGAATATACGCAGGCTTCGCTTTCGGCTACTGAAGGGTTGCAAAAGACACTTTATGACGAAATCGTTGGTCGCATCAAGCAGGACGATAAATCTGTTCCTGTGCTCTATGATGGCTATTATTACTATACCCGATATGAAGAGGGCAAGGAATATGCGATCAATTGCCGAAAAAAGGGCAGTTTGGAAGCGGAGGAAGAAGTGCTTTTGGATCAAAATCAAATGGCCAAAGGGCATGATTATTATTCCCTTGGCGATTGGGAGGTCAGTACCAATAATCAACTGATTGCCTTTAGTGAAGATACGGTCGGCCGCCGCAATTATGACATCCGCATCAAGGATTTGCAGACGGGTGAGGTATTTGAGGATTTGATTCCTGCCACGGCGGGAAGCATCACTTGGGCCAATGACAACAAAACGATCTTTTATACTTTGAAAGATGATGCCCTGCGAGCTTACCGTACCTATCGACACGTTCTGGGTACGCCTCAGGAAGAGGATGTTTTGGTATTTGAAGAAGAGGATGGCTTATATGACACCTTTATCTATAAAACCAAATCCAAAAAATACCTGATCATTGGCTCAACGAGTACAACCTCTTCCGAATTTCAGATTTTGGAAGCGGAAAACCCGACCGGCGAGTTCAGAATGTTTCAGGCACGTACGCCTCTGTTGGAATATGGCATTGATCACTTCGAAGATCATTTCTATATCCGCACCAATATGGCGGCGCACAATTTCCGCCTGATGAAATGTACCGAAACGGCCACCACTTTTCATGATTGGGTGGAAGTGATTCCTCACCGCGAAGATGTGCTGTTAGAAGACATCGAAATTTTCCGCGACTATTTGGTGGTTACCGAAAGAAAAGACGGATTGATCCACCTGAATGTGAAGCGTTGGGACGAAACGGAAGACTATTACATTCCATTCGATGAACCTGCCTATGTGGCTTATACAGGTGCCAATATGGATTTTGACACCAACATCCTGCGTTTTGGTTACGCTTCGATGACCCGTCCAAACTCGGTATTTGATTTCAATATGGCGGATCGCTCCAAAGAATTGAAAAAAGAGCAAGAGATTGTCGGCGGGTATTCTGCGGATGATTATGTATGTGAGCGCGTGAACTTCCCTTCGCATGATGGCGTGATGGTTCCGATGTCGATTGTCTATAAAAAAGGACTGAAAAAAGAGGGAGGCAACCCGACCTTGCTTTACGGTTACGGTTCGTATGGTTACAGCATTGATCCGCATTTCAGCTCGGTGAGATTATCGCTGTTGGATCGTGGATTTGTTTATGCCATTGCGCACATCCGTGGTTCTGAAACCTTGGGACGTTCATGGTATGAGCATGGTAAGTTTTTGAAAAAGAAAAATACCTTCTTGGACTTTATCGCAGCAGCGGAATGGCTAACAGCTGAAAATTATACCAATAAAGATAAATTGGCAATGATGGGTGGTTCTGCCGGAGGCCTGTTGATGGGTGCGGTGATGAATATGCGCCCTGATTTGTTCAAGGCGGTGATTGCTGCGGTTCCATTTGTGGATGTGGTTACAACCATGCTGGATGAATCCATTCCATTGACCATTGGCGAATATGAAGAATGGGGAAATCCGAACGACAAAACCTATTATGATTATATGCTGAGCTATTCGCCTTATGACAATGTGGTGGCACAGGATTATCCATCGGTTTTGGTAACGAGTGGCTTCCACGACAGTCAGGTGCAATATTGGGAACCGACCAAATGGGTGGCCAAATTACGTGAGCTGAAGACTGACAATAATCGTGTGTTGTTGCATACCAATATGGATGCTGGCCACGGTGGGCAGTCGGGGCGTTTCCGCAAGTTCAAAGAAACCGCTTTGGAATACGCCTTTTTGATTGAAGAATTGGGTGTAAATTATTAAAACCTGTCGCGAGAGTCCCTCTCGTGATAGCTATCTTTAGTTCAAGCGTCTCGCTTGGACTAATGATTACCAATGCCTGATCCAAGCGGGACGCTTGAACCAGAATGATAGGCTAATACCCTAACAAAAAAGCCCGAAACAGAGCATCACGCTCCGTTTCGGGCTTTTACTTTAAATCACTTAAAAAAGATCAATAGTCATCATCATCCATTTCATCCATCATTCTGAAAAAATCCTCAAACATCTCCATTTCATCATCCGTTTCTCCTGCAGCTGCTTCTTCCAACATTTCTTCTGTAAAAATTAACAACTGTTTGCGGGAATTCAGTTGTTGCGTATCTTTTTCACATACGGCAATAAAATCTTTCATTCCCTTCAACGCTTCCTTTATCTCTCGTTTAGCCGCTTGAATTCCTAAATCAACAAGCCCCCCTATTTCATTATAGCGAGGGTTCATCTTAATGATCTCGAGCTCCCCTTTCAATTCTTTCACCTGCTCTTTCAGCACCCTAATGTACAGGGACAGTTGCTCTTGGGTTAATTTTTCGAGATGCTCGTTTTCAGAGGATAACCACTGCATCTCCAATTTCAACAAAGCAGGAAGATCTTTTGCTTTATAGGCAGCAGTAACTTCTTTCATCAACTCTTCTCGCTGAACTCTCTCCTCCTCTGTACGAGCCGTATCAGGATGCAAAACCTTAGCTAATGAAAAATAAATGCCTTTGAGCGATTTCAACTTCGCCATCTCTTCTTGCTTGGCATTTAGTTCTCGCTCGATCTGTTTTTTCGTCTTTGGCGCTTCTTTTTGCTCCTTTTGCTCTTGTTCAAATTGTTGCCCCATTTGCTCTTTGAGCTTCTGTGCAATCTCAGCCATACCCTCAGGCGTATTCATTTTCTCAGGATCCAAATCGCTGAAATCCACATCTACCCCAAACATATTGTTAATCATATCTTCGAGCTCGTCCATCATTTCCATCGACTGCTCCTGCATCTCCTCTTCATAGGTATTTTCAGAGTAACGATTGTACAATGCAATAACTTCATCGTCGGGCTGATCCATCATTTCAATGATAGGAACCAAAATTAACTCCAAAACCTCCTCAATATCCTCGGCCTGACGTTTATTAAATTTAAACTTTTTGTAAATCTTATCGGCCTTTTTCAAAAAGCGAACACGCGCCTCAAATAGTAGTCGCTCTGTCGGTTTGATCTCCTTTTGATAAATCTCCAATAATTGCTCGAGCTTATTCTCCTCCTTTTCTATTTTGACATGAAGGTTTTGGATTTGCTTGGTAAGGCGATTGAACTGTCGTTGTTCCTTGCTTAAATTTTCGCCTCCGGCTCCTTTTATGGCTACTACCTCAAACATACGTAATATTATTTTGAATTTGAGTTATACTAAAAACACTTCCTACCTACCGGTTTGGTTTTCATTTATTAAAAAAAAGCCCGAAACAGTGCATCACGCTCCGTTTCGGGCTTTATATATTTTATATCTCTAAAAAGACTTAAACACCAACAGCTTCAACAGTCTGAACTTCTGGAATTTGGTGTTTCAGTAAGTTTTCAATCCCCTGTTTCAATGTAATTGTTGAAGATGGGCAACCACTGCAGGCGCCCTGCAACAATACTTTCACAACGCCATTTTCAAAAGAGTGGAAAGAAATTGCACCACCATCAGACTCAACAGCAGGACGGATATACTCATCCAGAATCATCTTGATCTTTCCTTCAATCTCCGTTTCATTCTCTGCTGAGCTTGCTTGCTGCTCCTGCGCTTCGGCATTGAATAACTCTTTTCCCGACTGAAGGTATTCAGTGATATGGGCCTTCAAATCATCCTGAATATCTTCCCAGGCAACATTCTCTGCCTTGGAGATGGTCAGGAAATTACCACTTATAAATACACGCTCAACGAATGGATAACCAAACAATTCCTGAGCTAAAGGACAAGGAGCGGCATTTTCCATATCAGAAAAATCGTACTGTTCCATGCCATTGACCAACATCAAATTGGTCACAAATTTCAAAGAATTAGGATTAGGGTTAGCTTCCAAATAAATGGTGACCACCTTCTCATACATCTTATCGCGATCGTATCCTTGGTTATTTTCCATCAGCTTAATAGGTTCTAATTTTGAACAAAATTACAAAATATTTATGAGCAATTCTGACTGATTGACGACAATTTAATCTTTTATTCCCAAAAGGGCTAAATCTTAAGTTGCTCACCTTCAGAGTCAGCAATGATCATCGAAACCGTCGCATCGCCCGTTACATTCACCACTGTACGGCACATATCAATAATTCGGTCAGGGCCCAAAACCAATGCCAAACCACCTGCAGGAACGCCTATGGTTTCCAAAATAATCAGAAGCATCACCAAACCTGCTCCTGGAACAGCTGCTGAACCTATCGAAGCCAAAATCGCTGTAAAGACAATGGAAACCTGCTGCATCATTGTCAGTTCAATCCCCATGGCATGGGCAATAAATACCGCTGCAACGCCCTGATAAAGACTTGTACCATCCATATTCATGGTCGCTCCCAAAGGCAAAACAAAAGAACTTACTTCCTCAGAAACCCCAAACTCATGCTCTACACATTCGATCGTAATCGGCAAAGTTGCAGCCGACGAACTTGAACTGAAGGCCAACAAAAGTGCTCGTTCCATTCCCTTGAAGAACTTTTTATAATTCAGACGGCGCTTGGTAAACAGGCGTAAAATTGTTGGATAAACCACCAGCATCATGATCAGCAATCCTCCGATAACGGTCAGCGAGTAAGCCCCCAGCGATTTCAGCACGCCCCAAACATGGTTGGGGTCATCACCTGCAACCTCCACAATCAGGGAACAAATCAGTGAAAACACCCCAAATGGTGCCAACAGCATGATAAAGTCAATAATCTTGAGCACCGTTTCATTCAGTCCATCAAAGAAGCTGACCAGGGGAGCACTCTTTTCCTCAGGCAATTTCAGCAGGGCAATACCAAACAGGACGGCGAAAAAGACCACCTGCAACATGTTTTTATTATTGGCAAAAGCCGTAACCACGTTCTCTGGCACCATATTAACCAGCGGATCCAAAGCATGTTGCTCTTTGACCTTCTCGGCATTGTGTTGTTTTTTCTGAACATCCGTAGAATACTGCGCCACAATGGCGGCACTCGTTTCTTTGGAGATCATCTTGTAGGGCTGAACAATATTAACCGCCGCCAGTCCGATCAGCACCGCACAGAGGGTTGTGAGCAGATATATGCCGATCGTTTTGGTTCCCATGCGGGAAAGTTTGGATACATCACTCAGGTTGGCAATACCGCCAATCAATGAAGCCAACACCAACGGAACGGCAATCATTTTCAATGCCCGAATAAAAATAGAACCGATCGGTTTGATCAGCTCAATGGTAATCCAAGATGGTACTCCTGAAAAAATAAAAATCAAACCGATTACCAGGCCAGTCACTAAGCCTATAACAATTTGTGTGTGAAGCGGAAGTTTTTTAGTCATCTAAAAAAAGATATATAGTATTTTGAAAGATTATGCGATAGATAGGGCAATCAGCCAATAATCAGGGCTGAAAACATCAGGGCGGCTGATAATAACATTCTGACATTGGAATTCCAAATCACAATTGAGGCAATCGGCGATTTTCGACACAAAAAAAAACGAAACCGTGATGATTCACCATTTCGTTTTCCTATTCAATTATAAGGTAATCTGATCCAGCCTTGTGCTTTGTTGCAACAGCAAATGATCAGCAATGACCAAAGCGGCCATACTCTCCACAATGGGTACCGCCCGCGAAACCACACAGGGGTCATGTCGCCCTTTGCCGCTCACCGTAACCGCATTTCCATCAACATCAATACTTTCCTGATCCATCATAATCGTGGCAACAGGCTTGAATGCAACGCGGAAATAAATATCTTCACCATTGGAAATCCCTCCCTGAATCCCACCTGATCGGTTGGTTTTGGTATGGATCCCACCATCTTTATCGGTAACAAAGGCATCATTGTGTTGCGAACCGTACAATGCGACCCCGTCAAATCCACTACCGTACTCAAAACCTTTGGCAGCATTAATGCTCAACATCGCCTTGCCAAGCTCTGCATGAAGCCGATCAAAAACAGGCTCACCCAAACCTACAGGAGCACCACTGACCACCGCAGAAACCACCCCACCGATCGTATCTCTCTTCAATCGGGTATCATCAATCAGGGCAATCATCTGCTCAGCCACCTGCTGATCAGGGCACCGCACAATATTACTTTCTATTTGGCTCAGGTCAAGCTCCTGGTAAGATTTCTCCAACTTCAAAGGCCCCACCTGCGAAACATAAGCCTGTACTTTGATATCAAAATGTGCCAGCATTCGCTTGGCAATCGCACCAGCAGCTACCCTTGCGGCCGTTTCTCTTGCCGAACTTCTTCCGCCTCCACGATAATCCCGCTGCCCGTATTTCTCATGGTAGGTGTAATCGGCATGCGAAGGGCGAAACGACTTGGCGATATGCGAGTAATCCTTGCTCTTTTGGTCCTGATTCATGATGATCATGCCAATAGGTGTACCAGTGGACACCCCTTCAAAAACTCCCGAGAGGATCTCTACCTTATCGCCTTCTTTACGCTGGGTGGTGATTTTCGACTGCCCAGGACGCCGACGATCAAGTTCAGCCTGAATATATTCCTCATCAACAGGCACGCCTGCGGGGCAACCGTCAATTGTTACGCCCAAGCCACGGCCATGTGACTCGCCAAAAGTTGTTATGCGGAATTTTCTTCCGAATGAATTTCCCATCTTGGTATAGTAGTTTAGGTATTTTCTTTAATGCTTCCTGTGGCATCAATTTTTTCTGATCAGCAATACTGCTGTGCCTGTTACGGCCAATACAATAAGGATATTTCCGATCCACTGCCAGTAATTGACAGGCTCCAGGGCTTCAAGTTCATTATCATCCTTCCCGATGCGGTTATAAAACTCGCCGAGGTTATTGGATTCAATGGTTACAAATTTCTGACTCTGCCCAGTAACGGTGATCGTTTTTCGAGGTCGCAGGGTATCGTAAGCCTGCTTGCTCGGATCAAAGTACACCCAGTAGAAGAAGTCGCTCAGTTTATAAGTACCTGGCTCCCGAGGGATCCCATAATAGGTAAAGGTTTTTGAACCTGAAATACGGTTATTGTTTCTATTGATATTCTGGCGAATATTTGGCGGATAAAATTCTATATCCTTCGTTTTCACCAAAATTGGTTTATTGATCGAAGCGATATTCCCCTGCCCGTTAACGGTAAAAGAATATTCGAAACTTTTACCAGCATCAAGCTTGTCACGGCTGAGTTTTTCCGACAAGCGGAAACGGCCCACCGACACTTTGTCTTTCAGCGGGTGTTCAGGCAACTCAATCACCTTCACTGTTTTAGCGGGTGATTTAAAAGTTTTATAGTCTTCTTTTTTATTATTTCCGAAGAAGGTCTGCTGCTTGGCCACCTTGTACTTGATCATCTTCAGGGAAAGCGATGGAAATTTAAGCTCGCCAGCATTGAGCGGAAAATAAGTCGCTTGATACATGCGGTATTGCGTGTAACTTTTTCCGTTAATGGTTACAGGTACGCCGTTAATTCTATCGATATTGAAGTTTTCTTCCCAGCAGGATGCAGGCTTAATTTTCTTCACCATTTCCTGCACTTGTTCAGGTAACTGATAGAAATCCATCGGTGCCTGATTATTTGCCGCCACATAAAAAGCCAAATTAACATTGACACCCTCTCCTACATAAATTTGATTTTTGCTGGTGGTCAGCGCGAAGAAGGCATCATCTTTTACATCTACAAATTCCTGTGGCTGGGTATTTCTTCTCCCAAAGAAATCATCGAAAGGGTCACTGCCGAAGGGATCAAAACCACGGCTTCTGCGCCGCTGACGGGCAGGTCCGACGGTAATAGTTGTTCCTGAAGAGGATAACGTTTGCCCATTGACCTCCATTTTGAAAGGGGGAAGGCGAAATTTACCTTCTTTGGTTGGCGCATAATTTTGTATCAATGATTCAGAAGAAGACATCTGCCCATTGATATAATTTGTTGAAGAGGACGACGAAGTTCCCTGCATCACGAATCCATCAATTTGAGGAAAATTGGTATGGGATTTCATCCGACCATTTTCCACTTTAATAGTGATGGTAAACATCTGATTCTTAGCAACACTTGAAGATCCCAGCTCTAATGAAACCTTTTCGTTTTGAGCGAACGTATATAATGGTAACAGCAATAAAGCCAGTACAAACAGTACATGGTTTAATTTCCAGTTTCGTTCCATGAAAAAACTTTTTACTTAGTTTACTTATTACAAAAATAAGATAAATTTTCCTTTAACATTTATTTTTTTACGCCTCTAACATAAGGAGGCCTAAATTTTAACAACATGCTCAAATATTGCAAGACTATTCTGTCTAAAGTGAGTTTCGATGCCCATCTTTTCAAAAAAGAACTGATCAAAGCGATCAAATTTTGCATGCCTGTAGAAAGGCTCGAATTGCAAAACTGGTGTTATCAACAATTTGGTGATCAATACAACAAAATTCTCAACGAAGCTTTCGGATAGATTTTCTTTCCCCCAAACAATGATGGTCCTCTTTTTAACCGAAGGGGACTTTTTTTTGCTCAAAAATTAAATTGGCAGTTATAAAAAGTGTAAGTCGAGTTGATTGGAGGTGAGCCCCTCCAGCACCTGAATCGCTTCCTGATCTTCCTTCGCAAGATTTTCAACCAATAAACCGTCAACGCCCGCATCGAGCATCCATTTAACGGCCTGTGTCCATAACGTTTGCGGAAGTCGGTCCACATCGATCAGCATCCATAAAAAAACAGCCTCCTGATGAACTTTTTTCGAGGTCATAGCCATCAGAATTTTAGGCCAGTCCATACCACTTCGATGAGCGCCGTAAGGGTAAGTCAGCGCGACGGCACGAACACCGTATTTCAAGCCAACCTCCACGGCATTCATGCAGACTGCCGAATGACTGTTCCCCATCGGGTAATCAACGAGCAGGCCGATATCAGTAGATTCCTCGGCTTCACGCACCGCAAGCTTAACCCAGAAAGAGGGCAAGAAAAGCAACGCATTTGCTGTCATCGACTCACTAAATAGCCCTTTGGTTTGCCTGGGGTGCCACTGGGGAAGGATTTTTATATTTTGCATAAGTTCGTTGATCGATGATCCGTTTAAGTATTCTGTCAAAAACAACTCTTGAGATGCGATTGGTGGCTGTAAAGTATCGCTTTCCACCTACCGACCGCAAGATAGCAGCATCCCTCAGCGAATTTCATCAGCATTTAAAGGCTAAATTTGATTGGCGTACCTAATGCCACATGCCACACTCTTTGCAAAATTTCTTTTTGCCAGGCTTTCGCTTTTTGGGTTTGCGCTTATGGCCGAAATAGGTAGGGTCGGAATATTGCGGTTTTTTCATCTCCCGCTCCATTCGTGCATATTTTTCAGCATTTTGCTTTTGCCGTTCCTGCGCCTCAAAAATCGCCTGATCGTAAGTTCTTCCCTGACTTTGCTTCTGTGCCTCTTCAAGGAATTTTCGGCGTTTCTTTTCAGCCTTGCGCATTTGTCGTTTTTCCTTCTTGGTAAACTGCCTTCCAGGAGTTTTCGAATTGGGAGAAATAGATTGCGCATTCACCGACAGCCCACTGCAAAGCATGATCAATACAAGAATTACAGAGAAGAAAAGGCCTTTACGTTGCTGATCGTTCATCATATCTTTTTAAAATTCATTTCAATTTAAAAACTTTATTGCCTCAAAGCAATTGCTTGCGCTTTCACCAGGAGCCTGATGATTTAAACGCAAGATAAAGTTGGTTGATAATTTAATTTTCAAGAGGTGCAGTCGGCTTCACTCCCGTGCACCCTACACTACGGGCAATACACTTTCGATATCAAGGTGTGGTATGAATTGTGAATAACCGACAAGATGAGCCATTCCCCCCACTTATCCACAGTGGATAATGCTCTGCTTTTTTAGAAATTTCAAAAACCATACTGACTTATCCACTTTTCGCGTGTTCGTATTTCGATTTTTCAGTATCGATTCGCAACTTATCCACATGGCGCCGTTTTTCACTTTGATTTTCAGGACTAAAATTCGGCAAATCCCAACTTTGACTAAATTTTATGTGGAAAAGGCTGTGAATCACCAAGTTTTCCACAAAAGTTTTCCACACCACCCTTTTTCAGTGGATAACTAACTTATTGAAAGCAAATGATTTAAAAAAAGGTGATTTGCTACTCCTTGGCGAAGATAATGTTTCGTTTTAAGCCTGCTAATTTGGTCCGTTTTACGGCAGATTTACGGAAAATTTCACTGAAAACTTCCTGTGTCAATTCCTCCCACTCTCGGTTCTGCATCTTTCCCAAAGCGGGATGAGGTGCAAATTCAGGCTCACGGTGCGGTTTAGAAAATCGGTTCCAGGGGCAAACATCCTGACAAACATCGCAACCAAACACCCATTGATCCATCTGCCCTTTAAAGCTGTTCGGCAATTGATCCTTCAACTCGATGGTCAGGTAGGAAATACACTTACTGCCATCCACCACCTGAGGCGCAACAATTGCTTCCGTCGGACAGGCATCGATACACTTGGTACAGGTGCCGCAAAAATCTTTCGCATAGGGCAGATCAGGTTCCAGCTCAAGGTCTATGATCAGTTCCGCTAAAAAGAAAAAACTCCCCTGTTGTTTATTGATCAACAGAGAATGCTTCCCGATCCAGCCCAAGCCACTTTTTTTGGCCCAGCTTCGCTCCATAACAGGTGCGGAATCCACGAAGATACGGCCGTCAATCTCACCAATTTCATCATTCAAAGATTGCATCAATTCCTTCAGCCGATCCTTAACCACAAAATGATAATCTTTGCCGTAGGCGTATTTGGCAAATTTATATTCTCCGTCTTTAGCTAAATCTTCCTCGGGGTAATAATTATAGACCAGCGAAACGACTGACTTTGCCCCCTCGACGAGCTTTCGCGGATCCAGCCTTTTGTCAAAATGATTTTCCAGGTATTGCATTTTCCCCTGATAATCATTTTTCAGCCACTGCTCCAGCAAAGGGGCGTCCTCCTCCAAATACTCCGCTTTCGATACACCAACAAAATCAAAGCCCAGGCGCTTGGCCTCGGCTTTGAGAAATTGGGTGTTGTTCCTTATTGCTGTTGCGTTCATTCTGATGATTACTGTGATTGTTTTTCCTTCACAGGTTGATTCGGTTAGGTCGTAGGCAATAGCCTATAATTAGTGATTATTTTTTGACCATGATTACCTTGACTTAAAGGATGATCATGATTTTTTATTTTGCTTTAGGTTCATGTCCCTAAAAACAGTTCATATTGCAACTCATAAAATAATCTGTGGACAAAATCCTTCACAAATCAATCAAACAGGGAGCCCAAGCTTCTGGTATCCTGTTGTGGGTTTATGCCCAAATGATCGTAAGCCAAAAGCGTACATTCCCGACCTCTTGCTGTTCTTTTGATGTATCCTTCCTGAATCAGGAAAGGTTCATAAACTTCTTCGATCGTTTCGGCCTCTTCACTGACCGCAGTAGCGATGGTACTGATACCCACTGGCCCGCCTTTGAACTTTTCAATGATTGTCGACAAGATGCGGTTATCCATTTCATCGAGCCCGTTATGATCCACATCAAGGGCTTCAAGCGCCATTTGTGCAATGGCAATCGTAATGGATCCATCCCCCTTCACATCAGCAAAATCACGCGTTCTCCGCAGTAGATTATTGGCAATACGTGGCGTTCCCCGACTCCTGCGGGCAATTTCGTAAGCGCCGTCCTCATCAATTGGGGTGCCAAGCAATTCCGCAGAACGACGCACAATGTGTGTCAGCAACTGCGCATCGTAATATTGCAAACGAGCCGTAATCCCGAAACGCGCACGCAAAGGAGCAGTCAGCAATCCCGACCGAGTCGTTGCGCCAATCATCGTAAAAGGGTTCAGCCCAATTTGTACTGTTCTCGCATTAGGCCCACTGTCGAGCATAATATCGATTTTGTAATCTTCCATGGCCGAATAAAGGTACTCCTCCACCACAGGATTCAGGCGGTGAATTTCATCAATAAACAGCACATCATGCTCCTCGAGGTTGGTAAGCAGGCCCGCCAAATCGGAAGGTTTATCCAATACAGGGCCAGAGGTTACCTTGATTTCGGAACCCAACTCATTGGCGATAATATGTGAAAGGGTCGTTTTCCCCAAGCCTGGAGGGCCATGTAACAAGACGTGATCCAGGGGTTCATTCCGCTTTTTGGCAGCACCAACAAACACCTTTAGGTTATCGAGTACTTTCTCCTGTCCAGTAAAGTCATCAAAACTCAAGGGGCGCAACGCCTTTTCAAACTCTTTTTCTTTGGGGCTCAGATTATCATCCTCCCCATTTAAATAATCCTCACGCATAAGGTCTAAGGTTTATTATTGAAGGCAATTATTTGCAATAAGAAGCGAAATTTTAACAAAAAGATCACAATACTTCCTGCAAGAACAGGCAAAAGTAATCAATAGTGGGATTATTTCGCAAATACCCTTTTATTTGTCAAAAGAAATAAACCTATTGATCAAATGAGTCAGCAATCAAGACCGAAATTAAACCTAAAGAGCTTCATTTACCCAGCCATCTTGCTTTTATTGATGTGGGCGGTTCATTTATACCGAGATCATCAGCACCAGCAAAATGTTTCTGAGCACACCAAAAACATGGTGTACCTTGAAGGCGAGACCATGGGTACTTATTACCATATCAAATATATTGACCCACAGGGACGCAACTTTAAAACACAAGTCGATTCGCTTTTGGTGGCTTTCAATCAGTCCCAGTCTACTTATATTCCCACTTCAGAAATTTCAGTTTTCAATAAAAATCATGGACTCACTTACCAAAGCCCTTATTTTTATCAGGTACTGAAAACCTCCAAACAAGTTTATGAGGCTACCGATGGCGCCTTTGACCCAACAGTACTACCACTGGTGAAAGCATGGGGTTTTGGGCCAGGCAAAAAGGATGAAATGACTCCCCATAAGGTGGACAGCCTGAAAGCACTGGTAGATTTTAAATCCATCAGTTTTGACAGCCTGGCAGCCCAAAAATCCAGACCAGAAGTACAGCTGGACTTCAGTGCACTGGCCAAAGGCTATGGTGTGGATGTGGTAACTGATTATATCCGCGCACAGGGCATCGATAATATCATGGTTGAAATTGGCGGCGAGGTGGATTGCTACGGCATCAGCGATAAAAATCAGGCGTGGGTGATTGGCATTGACGAACCACTGACTGCCGATGAACTGAAAGCCCGTGGTGGTGGCCGACAGCTTTTTGCGGCCATTCAGGTTCAGGACCGTGGCATGGCAACCAGCGGAAACTACCGCAATTATTATATTGAAAATGGCAAGAAATATGCTCACACCATTGATCCCAAGTCGGGTTACCCTGTTCAGCATAGCATACTCAGTGCCACGGTATTGGCACCAAATTGCATGATTGCCGACGCTTATGCAACGGCCTTTATGGTGATGGGCGTTGAGAAAGCCAAAACGGTATTGCAACAGCACCCTGAGTTGGATGCCTACCTGATTTATTCGGATGAAAATGGTAAATTGAAGGTTTATGCGACTAAAAAAGCAGAGCAATCAATGATTAATATCCGTAAATCTTAATTCCTGAAACCTTCAAATAGAAAAACAACCTACAATGATGAATAAAAAAGAATGGTTTGGTGAATGGTTTGACTCCCCATATTATCATATCCTTTACAAAGACCGTGATTATGTGGAGGCTCAGAAGTTTATCAGTGTTTTGGCTGACAAGCTCGCTTTTGCACCCGACGCTAAAATCATGGACCTTGCCTGTGGTAAAGGGCGACACAGTATTTTCCTGAATAAAAAAGGTTACCATGTGGTTGGGCTCGACCTTTCGGCACAGAATATTGAGGCTGCCCGACAAAGCGCCAACAGTTCATTGCAGTTTTACATTCATGATATGCGAAATGTATTTGAACAGGGCAAAGGCAGTTTTGATTTTATCCTGAACCTGTTTACCTCTTTCGGTTATTTTGCCCAGGAGGATGAAAACAAACAGGCCATTTGCCGTGCCGCAGAAGGCCTCAAGAAAGGTGGGAAATTTGTACTGGACTTTCTGAATCCTGAAAAAGTGATTCAGGGATTGGTCCCTAAAGAACGTAAAACTGTTGAAAATATTGATTTCAGCATTACCCGCGCCCTCAGTGATGACGGCTATATAGTGAAGGATATTTGGTTTGAAGATGAAAACAGGCCTTTCCACTTTCAGGAACGGGTCAAGGCGATCCGAAAGGAGGATTTCATCCAATATTTTGAAGCTGCAGGACTGACCGTCGAGGCCGTTTACGGAGATTACCAACTGAACGATTACGATGAAAGGATTTCTGACCGAATGATTTTCGTCGCCAAAAAATAATTACAATGCCCGTCCGGTTCAGGATGGGCATTTCTTTTTTAAAGGAAATATTGGTGTTGCTATTTTTGTGCTACGGAATTTGTCTTAACTTGCCACATTATTGCATAAATAAAAATTATAAATAAACACCCTATGTGGCTAACCTTAGCTATCTTATTTTTTGCCACGATACTCGCAGGCTTGCTGCAACCGTGGATCTCAAAAAAATATAAACCCGACTTCCGCGCAATTCTTAATTTTGCAGGAGGTTATCTATTCGCGCTTACCCTTGTACATCAAATCCCTGAATTATTCCACAGCGATCATATTCATGCAGACTCCATGCACGAAAAAAGCATCCTTGGGCTGATCATTCTATGTGGTTTTTTCTTTCAGGTAGTGCTCGAAAAACTCTCTGGAGGCATTGAACATGGGCACTTCCACGCCCACAACGATCATCAGCACGGTAACCTGAGCCCGCTGGTATTGCTGATCGGCCTGGGCACCCATTCCCTGCTTGAAGGGGCAATGCTTGGCCACGGCGCCCTCAACGGCCATGAGCTTATTCATGGGCATTTCCATGGCAACAACCTGCTGTTGGGCATCCTGCTGCACAAAGTGCCCGCAGCATTTGCTTTAACCGCCATGCTGAACCACGGAAAAACCATGCAAAAAAACACCCTGTTCACCCTGGCCATCTTTGCGCTTGCCTCCCCTTTAGGCGTACTGATTACCCACTGGATTGGCGACTCTTCCTGGATCGATCATACGCAGCTCGAATGGATCTCGGCACTCGTTACGGGGAGTTTTCTGCATATCTCCTGCACCATCTTTTTTGAAAACTCCGGCAAAGAACACCGCTCATGGAAAGGCTTCGGTGCCATGGGATTGGGCACATTAGTCGCTATTGCAACAGAATTTATTCATTTTCACTGATAAATTCACCAAAGCATAACTTACTCCTTTTGACTTTTGATTGAACAAACCGTTTTCAAAATAGGTTCACAAGAGCCTTTTTTACACCATTGAGGATTGAAAATAATGATCAAAAATATAAGTCAACCATTGCTACATCACCATACTTTCATCAAATCGCAGGATTGCGACTGGGTGGTCTTTGTCCATGGTGCTGGTGGCAGTTCCCGTATCTGGGCCAAGCAGCTTGAAGATTTCAAAGCAGCATACAACGTTTTACTGCTCGACCTTCGGGGGCATGGGGAATCTCAGAACATGATTAAGGACCTGATCGAAGGGCCTTATACTTTTGAGTCTATCGCAAAGGATGTGATCTACCTTTTGGAATACCTGAAAATCCCCAAAGCACATTTTGTAGGCATATCGCTCGGGACGATCATCATTCGTACCATTGCAGAATTAAGAAGCGACATGGTGCAGTCTATGATTCTTGGTGGGGCGATTACCCGCCTGAAAATCAGCAGCAGAATTTTGATCAAAATGGCTGAACTGACCAAACAGTTTGTACCATATATGTGGCTCTACCGCCTGATGGCCTTCATCATCATGCCGAAAAAGAACCACGAGAAAAGTCGTTATATTTTTATCCGCGAAGCGAAAAAAATCGCACAGAAGGAATTTTTACGATGGTTCAAACTCACCAATGACGTCAACCCATTGCTGAAATTTTTCAAGGAAAAGGAAATTGCCACCCCAACGCTTTATATTATGGGGGCAGAGGATCATATGTTCCTCAAGCCCGTGAAAGAAATGGCACAAAAACACCATTCCGCTTTTCTGCAGATCATCGATAATTGCGGACATGTGTGTAATGTAGAGGCGCCAAATTATTTCAATAATATGGCCTTGAGCTTCCTTTCTGAGCACAAAGCAACGCCCTAAAAATATTGCCCGCTTGAATTAGGAATTTGAGGGGCATAAGCGGTATTTCACAGGATTGTCATATATTTGTGTACCTATTTTCAAAATGGGTCATTCAATCAAACCATAACCTCAACAAATACCCAAAAATTATGCTCACTGGTATCAAGCACCTGCACACCACGGTAGTTATTTTATTCACCCTATGGATTGTTTTTAAATTCATCATGATGATTGCCGCACCTGCAAAGGTGGATATTCTCCGTGCGAAAACGAAAATCGCCGACATGATCCTCGGTTTCCTTGTACTGGCCACAGGCTTATTCCTCTGGATGGCCTCCGGATTACTCGGCGAACCTTTGTTCATGCTTAAATTAGCCATTGTGCTTGTGGGTACCCCACTTGGCATTATTGGTTTCAGAAAGAAAAATATTGCGCTCGCAGGTATTTCAGCAGCAGCATTTGCTTTGTTGCTCCTGTATATGCTTTTCCATTACGGAGCCGTGGGCGCTTAAGATTATCAAATAAAAATTCATCACAGGGTAAGGCCAAACAGCTTTACCCTGTGCTATTTTCACCCCTTTGATCATGAAAAACAATCTTTTAGTTATCTTTGCATTATTGTCGGTCGGGCTGTGGGCCTGTGGTGGCAATGAAAAAAAAGCGGAAACAACGATCAAAACGCCTCAGAAAACAGTTGCTAAGGTAAATCCTGGCAAAAGTGTGTACAGAAAAGCCGCATGTGGCTCTTGCCATGGCACCGATGGAAAAAAAGGAATGTACCAGGCTTCAGACCTCAGTACAACGACCATGACCATGGAAGAACGCACCGAGATTATTGCCAACGGAAAAGGCAATATGAATGCTTTCAAGGATGTTTTATCACCGAAAGAGATTTCACAGGTCGCGCAATATATCGACCAATTAAAAGAAAAATAAAATAAGAAGCGTCGCTTTCGGGGCGTTTCATGACCATACTCCCGGCTTTTGGGTGCCGGAAGTATTTATATCGTGTATGAAAACAGAATCAATAACTACAAGTGCCAAGATTGAAACTGCCGTCTTGGTGGCAGTATCCACACAACAGCAGCGTCCTGAAAAAACGGAAGAATACCTTGCTGAGCTGGATTTCCTGGCTACTACCGCAGGGGCAATCACCAAGGCAAAATTCACACAGAACTTAGAACACCCTGACAACAAAACTTATGTAGGATCGGGTAAGCTTGAGGACATCAAGGCCTATGTTACTGCATATGATATCGATATGGTCATTTTTGATGATGACCTTTCCCCTTCACAGGTACGGAACCTGGAAACTCATTTTGAGTGTAAAATCCTTGACCGAAGCCTGCTGATCCTGAACATCTTCTCGGATCGTGCAAAAACGGCGCAAGCCAAAGTGCAGGTAGAGTTGGCGCAGTACCAGTATGTATTGCCTCGACTGACCCGAATGTGGACGCACCTTCAGAAACAAAAAGGTGGTGTGGGTATGCGTGGACCTGGGGAAACAGAGCTTGAAACTGACCGCCGGATCATTAAACACCGAATCAGTATTCTGAAAGAAAAGCTGGATAAAATTGACCGACAGTCTAACACCCGCCGACAAAATCGCGACCGCATGGTGCGTGCTGCCCTGGTAGGTTATACCAACGTGGGGAAATCCACTTTGATGAAGGCCATTGCCAAGGCCGATGTATTTGCAGAAAACAAACTGTTTGCCACCGTTGATTCCACCGTAAGAAAGGTGGTCATCGATCGTATTCCTTTCCTGCTGACCGATACTGTTGGGTTTATCAGAAAGTTACCGACAACCCTGATCGAGTGTTTCAAATCCACTTTGGATGAAATTCGCGAAGCTGACGTGTTGATCCACGTGGTAGACATCTCCCATGAATCTTTTGAAGAACATATTGAGGTGGTGGGCAAAACCCTGACCGAGATTGGGGCTGCCAACAAACCGACCGTTTTGGTATTCAACAAGATTGATCTTTACGAAAAGCAGTTGCGTCGTGAGGAGCATGAGCGTCGCCGACTTGAAGAATTGGGGCAAGCACCTGATTATGAAGAGGAGGAAACTGAAGACCTGATCACGCGCCTGAAAAGAACTTACCATGGCAAAGATGAGCATACTACGGTATTTATCTCGGCCTCGAAAAAGAAGAACATCGACGAGTTTAAAAAGGAAGTATTGCGTAAAGTGCGAGAAAAACACTTTGAAATATTTCCCAATTATAAAAAAGAAGAATGGGAGTGGGGAGGTAATTTCGACCTATCCACAGACGGTTCTGAAGAAATAGACTAATACCCCAAAAGGAGATTTTTCGAAAGTTAAATCTCCTTTTTTTATGCCCTGACGGTAGTTTAAGCACAAATAAATTGTAATTTTAGCCCGAAACGGGAGCTGCTATTCCCAAGCTTATCTATCGTACATCAACCAGAATACCATGACAAATATTTGGCTTACCGCCTTATTGTGCAGTATGTGCTTCTTGGCTTTTCCGGCCTCCGCACAGGAACAGCAGGCCCCAAAAACTGGCGACATCCAACTGCTGAATGAAAATTTTTCACGGTTCCGAAAAAAAGGTAAAATTCATTCCTCTATTGCCTTTTCCTTCAATACCAAGCATGCCCAAAATCAGGATCAGCTCATTCAGCAGGTGCTCGACCAAAATAAATACGACTTCTCTGTAGAGCCGCTGGTGGGGTACTTTCTCAAAGATAACTTTTCCCTTGGATTCGCCCTGAAATACGAAAGAGGGATTAACGAGCGGACCATTATCGGGGATCCTGATGATCGTTTTTTGCAAACAGCATCTCAGAGCTACCGACTCACGGGTTTTATGCGAAACTACCTTCCACTGGATGGTAAAGGGCGCTTTGCGCTTTACAATCAAACAAACCTTTACTACGAACATGGGCAGAGGCTGAATGTTACCACCACCGACATGAACATCAGTAAATCGGTCAATAATTATTATGAAGTTGGCCTCGGCATACAACCTGGGATGGTCGCTTTTATTACCAAAGGCTTTGCCCTTGAGGTATCGGTAGGCCTGTTGGGGTTCAACCTGAGTAAAGAAGAGGAAAGAATCAACTATGAAGAGATCACAGAAGTAACAACCTCTTCCTTCGATTACCGCCTGAGCCTATTGGAACTGAATATAGGTGTTGCTTTATATTTTTAATTCGATCAAAAGATGAACCAATCAATCAGATATATCGGCCTTTGTTTTTTGCTTTTTGCCACAATTTCCTGCCGTATCGATGAGTCCTATTTCGGACTGAACGATCAGGCTGAAATCCTTACCTTCAACCTGCCAAACCAGATTGGCGCGGCAAAAATTGATACCGCCACGCAGCGCATTGTCCTGGACCTTCCTTTTGGTACCGACCTCCAGGAAATTACTCCGGTAAGCATTACCACAAGCAGTTTATCCTCCCTGAGTCCGGAAGAGGATATTTCACAGAACTTTTCCGATAAGGTAACCTATACGGTGAGGGCTGAAAATGGCACTGAAAAACAATGGGAGGTAACCGTCAATTTGGTGATTTCCGAAGATGGCGATCAGCCCACCAACAGTAATTTCGAAAGTTGGTACACCGATGAATACAGCAGCTTCTTCGGCAAAGTTGAATATCAGCAAATAGGGGTTAGCAAGGAAAGCGACAACTTCTGGTGCACCCCCAACGAGGGAAGTAAAAGAGCCGGAAAGGCAGAAAACAATATTCCTTTTCAGAAATCGGATGGGCCTGCAGTGCGGCTTACAACCATCGATGTTTCGACGGTGGAAGGATTCCCCCCAATTGCTGCAGGAAGCCTCTACTCGGGAACATTCAACTATGGAAGTAACCTGATTCCCAACCCCTATGAACTACCGACCTTCGGGCAACCCTTTACCGCCCGCCCGAAAGGATTCTCCATCAGCTACCGCTACTTCCCTGGCACAGGCAAGCAGTACAGAGGCATTAATGGCGACAAGGTTTTGCCCGTTGATGATCAGGCCGACGCTGCCGACCTTTATGTTTTGTTGAGAAACAACGATGGCAATGGCAACATTCAGCGCATCGGGACTGCCTGGTTGCGAGTAATAGATAAATCTTTTGATCCTGCCAATAATCAAGTGGACGAAGGCTGGCAAACCGCTCAGATAGAAATGATCTACGGACCAAACGACCAGCTACCTGACTACGCATTGCCCAAAGCGAGTGAATATGTAAGCTTGAATGAAAGTGGATTCTTCGACGATCCACAAGCCAACCCCAACGAGATCGTGGTGGTCTTCTCGCCGAGTGCAAACGGTAATGATTTTGCTGGCGTTATTGACAGTGAACTGAATGTCGCCAATTTTAAGCTGATCTATTAATTAGATCCTGCCTGATGTTCGGAGCGGAGGCTAAAGCAACCGCTTAAAAAGGCGAGAAATGGAAAATTAACAACAGTGACTGATGGTCAGTAACCGGGGCGGGATAAAATTATCAAGCTTCGGAAACGATTCATCAGTCATTTTTTTGCCCCTTCCCTTTTGCCCTTGATCGACAATTAATGAAATGATTTTCTCTTGCCCGATTTTTTAATTTTCTTTGCAGTGAAATCATTTTTAATAGAAAATCAGCATGATGCGATCTACGCCATTATTTTTATTCCTTTTGATCACCCTGGCCTTTTCCGCCTGTACCAATAAAAACAACGATAGCCTGATTACTTTCCACACCCCTTTTGGTGACATGAAAGCCACCCTTTACGATCAGGCTCCTGGACATAAAGCCAATTTCCTGAAGCTGGCTAAAAGTGGTGCCTATGACAGCACAACCTGGCATCGGGTAATTAATGACTTCATGATACAGGGCGGCGACCTCGCAGAGGCTGGGATGCCTGAAAAAGCGCAAAAAACCATCCCCGCCGAGTTCAACAAAGCACTCTTTCATCAAAAAGGTGCCATTGCTGCTGCCCGCAGAGGAGACAATATCAATCCTGAAAAACGGTCAAGCGCCTGTCAGTTTTATATTGTCGATGGGGTGAAAACTTCCAAAATGGAGCTGATCGCCAATATGCCCCTTATCAATAAATATTTGATGAAATACTTACCCGAAGTGCCGGGCTACGACAGTGTATTGTACAAACTCAACAACATCTATCAGGCAAAAGGACTCGAGGCTTATAATGCCGAAATATTTAAACTGGTCCCGATGATGGAAAAGCGCTTCGATGTTCCGATGATCAAGAAAGATTACCCACAGGCAAGAATTGATGCCTACAAGTCTATCGGAGGCGTATATCACCTCGATGATGAATACACCGTTTTCGGGCAAGTGGTACAAGGCCTTGCCGTCATTGATCAGCTTGCGGCAGTAAAAACAGGAAAAGGCGACCGACCTGTCGAAGATATACATGTAAGCATCAGTATTGAAGAATTACCCAAAGCGGAGATCAGCAGGAAATACGGCGTTATTTACAGTGAAAATGGCGGGGAAAGCGTTCCATTATCAGTATTAAAAAAAGACTATGGTCTTGATAAATAAAGGCAATAATTGACATTTGAGGTTACCGTTTAAACCCAAATATTATTTTTTTGAAGTTTATTCATTAATTACTGCCTTAAAAAATAACTATTATTATTTTTGCGTCAGCTTATCTGAGCTACAACTTAATCAATCACTAAGAACGATATTATTATGAATATCCTAATCCTTGGATCTGGAGGTAGAGAGCATGCTTTCACCTGGAAAATCAAACAAAGTCCTAAGTGCGACCGACTGTTCGTTGCTCCTGGCAATGCCGGAACAGCGGAAATCGCGGAGAACGTCAATATCGGCGTTACTGATTTCGAGGCATTGGGTGCTTTCATTCTTAAAGAGAACATCGATCTGATGGTGGTTGGCCCTGAGGTTCCTTTGGTGGAAGGTGTTCGTGATTTCTTTGAAGCAGATGAAAAATACAGCCAACTGAAGATCGTCGGACCAAAGAAAGACGGTGCTACTTTGGAAGGAAGCAAGGATTTCTCAAAAGCATTCATGCAAGAGTACGGCATCCCAACGGCGGCTTACCAAACGTTTACTGCGGAAACGATCGAGGAAGGTTTGACTTACCTGGACGGCATGAATACGCCTATCGTATTGAAAGCCGACGGCCTGGCTGCGGGTAAAGGTGTTTTGATTTGCGAAACGCACGAAGACGCCAAAGCATCTTTCAAAGAGATGTTGTTGGAAGCCAAATTCGGTGCAGCTTCAGCAAGCGTTGTGGTAGAAGAATTCTTGACAGGTATTGAGTTGTCGGTATTCGTTTTGACCGACGGAAAAGACTATGTGATTTTGCCTGAGGCCAAAGATTACAAGCGTATTGGTGAGCAAGACACAGGATTGAACACAGGCGGTATGGGTGCGGTTTCTCCGGTATCTTTCGCAGGTGATGAATTCATGAAGCGTGTCGAAGACCGCGTTGTAAAGCCTACGATCAACGGTTTGCAAGACCGTGGCATCGACTATAATGGTTTCATCTTCATCGGATTGATGAATGACAATGGCGACCCGAAAGTGATTGAGTACAATGTGCGTATGGGTGATCCTGAGACGCAGGTAGTAATCCCTCGTATCAAGTCGGACTTCTTGGATTTGTTGGAAGCAGCAGCCAATGGTCAGTTGGGTAATACTTCTTATGAGGTTTATGATGAAATCGCTACAACCGTTGTAATGGTAGCAGGTGGTTATCCTGAGGCTTATGGCAAAGGAGATGAAATCACAGGTATCGCTGATGTAAACACGGCAACGGTTTTCCATGCAGGAACCAAAGCGGAAGCAGGCAAAACATTGACCAACGGTGGCCGTGTGTTGAACATCACAGGTAAAGGCGACAGCTTGAATGCCGCTTTGGAAAATGCTTATGCGGGCGTAAACAAAATCTCTTGGGACAAAGCGAATTTCCGTAAGGATATCGGTCAGGATTTGTTGAAGTTGGAAAAATAGAACCATCTTATTGTAGTTCAAGCGTCCCGCTTGGACTACCCAATACATATAACATTGATCCAAGCGAGACGCTTGAACCAATTCAACGATCAAACAAAAGGTCATTGTACTATCAGGTGCAATGACCTTTTTTGTTGGCCGAATCCACCTATCACGAGAGGGGCTCTCGCGATAGCCTAATTCCCTCTATCAGGAGAGTCTCTCTCGTGACAGACCAAAGGTAGTCCCAGCCACAAATCCCCCCACAATACCTTCAGCAAAAATAATCAAGCTTATATTCAAAATATTTCTTAATTTTATCATTACCTTGAAATAAACTGATCTACCCTATCATTTTTTCATTTTCATATCAATTCAACAGGAGCGTGATGAACCATGGGTAGCACCTCTGATTTTATATATATCAATTATTATGGAAGAATGTACCACTTGTGGGACTGACAATGAGCATGCTGAAGGCTGTGGAAGCCAAGGCTCCTGCAGTTCTGGGGGTTGCAATAAAATGAATTCCTTTGACTGGCTTTCCAATATGGAATTGCCCGTGGACAAGGAGTATGATGTAATAGAAGTTCGCTTTAAAAACGGACGCAAAGACTTTTTCAGAAATATCCACAGCTTGCCAATCACAACTGGCGAGGCGGTAATTGTAGATGTACCCAATGGCCACCACTTGGGCTATGTATCAATGATGGGCGAATTGGTTCGCTTACAGATGCGTAAGAAAAAAGTGGAGGACAACGAGGAGATTCGCCCAATCTACCGTGTGGCGAGTGAGAAAGATTTCAATAAATTTTACGAGGTTAAGAAGAGAGAAACGCCCACCCTGTTCCGTACAAGGGAGATTATTGAGCGCTTGAGCTTGAATATGAAGCTGACTGACATTGAATATCAGGCAGATAATACCAAAGCGACCTTTTACTATTCTGCCGATGAGCGTGTCGATTTCCGTGAGCTGATCAAAGTGCTGGCTTCGGAGTTCAAAATCCGTGTAGAGATGCGTCAGATCAGCTTGCGTCAAGAAGCAGGTCGATTGGGCGGTATTGGCTCTTGTGGTCGTGAGCTCTGTTGTTCGACTTGGTTGAATGAATTCAAAAGTGTCTCCACTTCCTCTGCCCGTTACCAAAACCTTTCGCTAAATCCAAGTAAGCTTTCTGGGCAGTGTGGCCGTTTGAAATGTTGCCTGAATTACGAGCTGGAAACCTATCTCGAAGCATTGCAGCATATTCCTGAAATTACCGTACCACTGGTGACGGAAAAGGGAGAAGCACGCCTGCAGAAAACGGATATTTTCCGCCGAATCATGTGGTTCGGTTACGAGAGTGAAAACTCATGGTATTCTATTCCGATTGATCGTGTTCTGGAGATTATCCGCATGAACAAAAACGGAAAATTCCCTGCAACACTTGAGTCGGATGTGCAACAAGCCATTGATACGCAAGGCGCCTTTGCGAGTGACCTCGACAAACTCGATAAAAAGTACAGCAACGCAGAGCCGAAGCGCAGAAAGAAAAAGCGCAGGAAAAAGCCTGAAGATCAGGGAGCACAGGGCCAAAATAACAGGACTAACGCCGAGGGCCGATCAGGTGAGCAGGAAGATAAGGGCAACCGTAACAACGACCGTCCGAACAACCGCCGCCGACAAGCTCGACCACAGCGAAGAAGACCTGAAGGCAATAAAGAGCAGAAAACACAACAGGGACAGCACAACCAAAAACCTGAGGCAAAAACCGACGGTAAAGGAACAGCGATCCCTCCAAGGCAAAAAATGCGCCCGCAGCAATCTGATGCACAAAGCCCCAAAGATGCTTCGGCGGAAGGTGGCGCTAAGGTGGCTAAAGAAGGCGGAGAGCAAAAACGCCGACGCAACTTCAACCGTCGACGCAAGCCAAATAACCGAGGACCAAAACCGAACACCAACAGTAATAACAGCAACGATTGATGAAGTGCTCAAAGATAATCATCTTCGCCCTGCTAACATGCTGTTGGGCTTGTGGCCCGAACCATGTCTATGAGGCGATGCATAAATTTGAAGACCAGCAGTGGCAAGATCAGGACGCACCTGTTTTTGATTTCTCCATTGCTGATCCTGCGGAAACTTACGACGTCACCTGCTTGATCAGGAATACGCTGGAGTACCCGAAGCACAACATTTACCTGACCTATACGCTCGAAGACAGCACTGGTCAGGTTTTGGATTCTGAACTGCTCAAAAAAGACCTTTTTGATGCCACCACTGGCAGGCCACTGGGTAAAGGAATGGGCGACATCTACGATCATGAGTTTGCGCTCAAGACCGATTTCCGCTTCCCCCACCGTGGTGGCTACCGTCTGAAATTGCAGCAGTTTGTCCGCAATGAAGGCACCAGCCTACCCAACATTGTTGCTGTGGGTGTCCGTGTTCTCAAAAAAGAAAAATAAATGATAGAAACCACGCTGAAGTATTTTCAGGGTGGTTTTTTCCTTTCAACTAAATTGTTCCTGTATGGCTGTTGCTTGCATCCATACCCAATAGAAATTGATCATGTCGCAAAGTTCTTTCCTCTCTCAAATTGCTGAAAACATCCTCAGGGATTATCCTGAGCTGGAAAAAATCACCCTGATTTTCCCTAACCGTCGTGCCGGACTGTTCCTGCGCAAGGCCCTCTCACAGCAGATCGACAAAGCGGTATGGTCGCCGAATGTCATCAGTATCGATGATTTCATCCAGAATATCTCTCCATTGAAAAGCCAGGATCCCCTGGCGCTCAATTTCGAGCTTTTCCATGTATTTCAGGAAGTGATGTACGGCACAAATCCTGAGGCGCAGCAGGAATCTTTCGATCAGTTTTATTTTTGGGGACAAATGCTTCTCAAAGATTTTGAAGACCTCGACAAATACATGGTTGAGAGTGAGCACCTGCTCAAAAATGTGGCCGAGCTGAAAGCGATCGATCAGCAATTCGATTACCTTTCCGAGGAGGAAAAAGCCCTCGTAACGCAGTTCTGGTCGAGTTTCAAAGATAAAAATCTACAACAGGCGGAACAGTTTCAGGAGCTGTGGGAGAAGCTGCCAACTATTCACCGTGCTTTTCAGCAGCGACTGCGGGAAAAAGGCATGGGATACAGTGGCATGATTCACCAGTCGGTATTGGAGATCATCAAACAAGACGATTTCAGCCACCAGTACGGCACCATTATCTTTGCGGGCTTCAATGCCCTTACCACCACAGAGCAGCGCATTATTTCTCATTTTGTAGAGAAAGAAGATGCTAAAATCTACTGGGACCTTGACCGCTACTATTATGAAGATTACGCCCAGGAAGCAGGGCGATTTCTGCGGGAATACCGACAAGATCCGATCCTGGGCAAAACCCTTCCTCCAATTTATTCCCCTTCCGACAATAACCCTTACCCAGACCGTGCACCAGATCACTTTATTGCACAAAAGAAAGAGGAGGAATTTCCTGTCGAGATCATTGGCGTACCCCTCGAGGTCGGACAAACCAAATTAACCGGCGATATCCTTTCGGAAATCAAAGCCAAAATCCTTGCACGTGGGGAAACTTTTGAAGAAGAAAAAACGGCCGTCATCATCCCGCAGGAGCACATGCTTTTCTCGGTACTTCACAGCGTGCCTGAGGACTTCAAGAGCCTGAACGTAACAATGGGTTATCCATTGCGCAACACTGCGCTGTACACCTTCTTTGAGCTGGTCTGCCGATTGCAACAGGGCGCCACTGAAGGGCCGCTGTTTCCATATAAAGTGGCTTTGGAACTGCTGGATCACCCCTACCTGAGTCAATCTGTCGCAGAAGACGCCCAGGAGAAAATTCTTGAACTAAAAAAGGCCATCATTCACCGAAATCAATCTTTGGTTCCCCTGTTTCTGTTTCAGGAAATGCAGTTGCCGATTTTCGATGCGCTGTTCTATAAAGCCCCTGATGTGGCTCATTTTAGTGAATACCTGACCAAGCTATTGCTGTTCATCAACAAATCTGTACTTACCGAGGAGTTTGAAGATGCAGCGCCTGAACAGGAATTTGTACTGAAGTTATATAAAGAGCTGAAAAAGCTGGAAGACCTCATGGCTACACATACCATGAATTTACAAATGGAAACCTTCATCCGCCTGCTCCGCCAGGTGGTTCAGGGCGTTCGTGTTCCGTTCAGTGGAGAGCCTCTTCTCGGCTTGCAAATTATGGGGGTACTGGAAACCCGTAACCTGGATTTTGATCAGGTGATTATCATGTCTATGAATGAAGGAGCTTTTCCGCAGGCCGCTTCCAAAAACTCTTTCATCCCCTACAATCTCCGCAAGGCATTTCACCTGCCTACTTTCGAGCAACACGATGCCATGTACGCCTATCTGTTTTACCGCCTGGCACAGCGCTGTAAAAAAATGTACATGATTCACAATACAGAAACAGACGGCAACTACAAAGGAGAGGAAAGTCGATATCTTTATCAACTGCGTTTTGAGTCACCTTTCAAACTGAAAGAAAAAGTGTTGGCGCTGGAGCCGAAAGTAAAACAGGCCGAAGCCATTGCGATAGAGAAAAAAGGGCAGGTCATGGAGATTCTGAAAGAACGCTACATAACGAAAGAGTACCCACTTTCCCCCTCGGCGATCAATACATTTCTCGACTGCCCACTGCGCTTCTATTTCCGATACATTGCCCAGCTCAAGGAAAAGGAGGAACTCAAGGAGGAGCTCGATATGGCCGCCACAGGGACAATTCTCCATAATGCACTCGAGGCGCTTTATAAAGGCTTGATGAAAAGGACAAACTCCAACACCATCATGCCGAAGCAAATTAAAGAGGAACTGATGAAATCGCTGCCTTTTGAAATTGAAAAAGGCATCAGGGAACATTATAAAATCAACAGCGATCAGCACCTGAAACTGGCAGGGAATAATGTGATTGTGAATGAGATGCTCAATAAAATGGGCGAAAAAATCCTGGAAACCGACATCGCTTATGCTCCTTTTGAAATTGTCGGACTGGAGATGGGGCGCAATAAATTCATTAAGGTGCCCTTTCAGTATGAAGGAAAGAAATATGACATGAAAATTTCTGGAAGCATCGACCGTGTGGACTTAAAGGGAAAACAGCTGCGGATTCTGGACTATAAAACAGGGAAGGACGACACCAGCTTCCCTGCCGTTGAGGACCTTTTTGACCGTAAAAAAACCAAGCGCTCCAAAGTCGCTTTGCAGACCTTACTTTACAGTATGCTTTACGATCATAATTACCCAGACACCAACCACGAAATTGTTCCAGCGGTATATGCGATCCGTGAGATGTTCTCCAATAATTTTGACTATCATTTGAAGCTCAAAAAAACACGCATTAAAGATGCGCGTCCAATGATGCCCGAAGTGATGAACCATATGCAGCTCCTGATGAATGAGTTGTTCAACAGTGAAATCCCTTTTTACCAAACGGAAGATGAGCACAAATGCACCTATTGCGATTTTAAACAGATTTGCCGCCGAGGATAATTTGTAAAACTTGACTGATGATCAGTGCTTGATAAAAGGTAAATTTCACCTTTCAGATCACCGATCATCAGTCACCTTTTTTCAGGAAAATCAAATCCTTTCAATCACATTAATCTGCGGATAAAAATGATGCGATAACAATTGATGATTATCGCATTAAGACCAAATAGTTGAGAGAATAATGTTGCGTGGACTATCTATTGGGTACATTATTTTGAAATGAGTTGAGGTTCATTCACGAAATGTCAGTCATACAATAGCCCATTGCCCCATAGACGACGTCATCTTTTAACCTATCTGATCCCAATACTCTTCGGCCACGGTGCTCGCATCATAAGCCGCGATGGAAGAGATCAAATAGCCCCCTTGCTGAAAGGAAACCTCCACAAAGAAATCATAAAGAAGAAACAACTGGCACACACACTGGTCACGCAATTGCATAAACAACAACTCTGATTTCTCCCACAAAACATCGCATTGTTGACAGATCGTATAGTTCAAAAAAGCCTCGGCAGTCATATTCTTATTTATTTGACAAATCTGAAAATCTAAAACCAGCCAAAGCGCCACAGGCTACTTCTTGGCCATCTTTTTATACCGCTTGATTCTCATGCGGGCGGCCTTCGAAACAGCGTCTCCGCGTTTGGCATATTTCTTCAACTGTTTGTAGTACTCTTTTGCTTTGGAATAATCGCCTTGTTTTCCAGAAATATCCATCAGCCCCAATAAAGCATAATGAAAATAGCCCATATCGTAGGCTTCATTCTGTTTCACAAAGTTGACCGTCATCTGATAATATTTCTCAGATTCAACATACATCATCCGGGCGTGATAAAGCTGACCGAGGAAAAAAGCCGCATAGCGCCCGTCGTCAGCACTGTAACCGTATTTCTTCTGTTCAATCTTATTGAGGATTGAAAAGCACACTTCTTCCATTTGATCGTAGCGAGCCGTAGAATACAGCATTCGTGCAAGATACCGCTCAAAGTAAGGGTTATCCTGATATGTTTTATGAAGGTATTCGCTGATTTGCGTGGCCCGCTGCAAATCTTTGCCATCACCAGCAAGCATCCTCATCAGGAATATCTGCCCTTCTGTACGGGTAAAAAAGGCCGTTTGGGTCACCTCCGTAAGTTGCCGAATCCCCAGGTCCTTATCCCCTTTCGGGAAAAACCACATGATCGGTTTGAGCATGGCATAATTTTCGGGAATCCACTCAGCATAGTAATTATACAACCCATCTCCGAAAAGCAGCTCTGGGCTCATCCCCCCTTTTCCCTTACAAATCTCAAGATAGTTGAGCGCCTGCTTGGCAATATTTGCCGCCTTGGTCCACTCCTTGCGCTCAGAGAGCAGGCGCGCCTCAAAAGCATAGGCCGCAGAGAGGAAAAAAGCCCCCTCGAGGGAAGTCCGCTCATATTCGTACAGCTTTCTGGCATATACAATGGAGGTATCCATATAGGCCTGAAAAACGGGATCCTGCGATTTATCTTCAAAATTCACCGTAATTTTCCACCACTCTGCCAGTCCCCTCAGAAAATAAGGCAGTGGATGCCAGCCATATTTTTCTTTAAGGTGGATATACTCACGATCTACATCTTCAAATTTGAAATCATAAATATCGTCGAGCATTTTGGCCGATTCTATCTGTACTTTGGTTTCATTGAGCAACAGCAAGCCGTTTCCTTTTACGACCAAAGTATCGTATTGTGCCTGTGCATGCAGTGCACAAAAAAGGCAAAAAATGCTCAGGCATAGTTTTAAAACAAATGGTTTTATAGATATTGACTTGGTTAAAACACTCATAGCTTACATTACGGAATATGCTCAAAGTTAATGGAATTATGCAAATTTAATATCGATTTGGTATTAATATGCATCTCGTTGTAAGACAGTCAAATCGGGCTTATTTTAAACTGAAGGCATATTTTTTGGTAATCGGTTTGGTATTTTAAAAATAAGGCTATTATATTTGCACCCGCAAAAAGGCCTAATAAGGGCTTTAGCTACTGCCTGATGGTGTAACTGGCAACACGTCTGTTTTTGGTACAGAAGAGTCTAGGTTCGAGCCCTAGTCGGGCAACTTTCTCAAAAAAATGTTTTGGGATTTTGAAAAAAACATTACCTTTGCAATCCTTACAGTCAAACATTGACTTTAAGAGCAAAATGCCTGATGGTGTAACTGGCAACACGTCTGTTTTTGGTACAGAAGAGTCTAGGTTCGAGCCCTAGTCGGGCAACTCAATTTTAAAATACTTTGAGTTGATTTTATTAGCTGAATAAGCTAAAACTTCATTTCTCATTGCCTGATGGTGTAACTGGCAACACGTCTGTTTTTGGTACAGAAGAGTCTAGGTTCGAGCCCTAGTCGGGCAACTCAATTTTAAAATACTTTGAGTTGATTTATTAGCTGAATAAGCTAAAACTTCATTTCTCATTGCCTGATGGTGTAACTGGCAACACGTCTGTTTTTGGTACAGAAGAGTCTAGGTTCGAGCCCTAGTCGGGCAACTCAATTTTTAAAAATACTTTGAGTTGATTTATTAGCTGAATAAGCTAAAACTTCATTTCTCATTGCCTGATGGTGTAACTGGCAACACGTCTGTTTTTGGTACAGAAGAGTCTAGGTTCGAGCCCTAGTCGGGCAACTCAATTTTAAAATACTTTGAGTTGATTTATTAGCTGAATAAGCTAAAACTTCATTTCTCATTGCCTGATGGTGTAACTGGCAACACGTCTGTTTTTGGTACAGAAGAGTCTAGGTTCGAGCCCTAGTCGGGCAACTCAATTTTAAAATACTTTGAGTTGATTTATTAGCTGAATAAGCTACAATTTCATTTCTCATTGCCTGATGGTGTAACTGGCAACACGTCTGTTTTTGGTACAGAAGAGTCTAGGTTCGAGCCCTAGTCGGGCAACTCAATTTTAAAATACTTTGAGTTGATTTTATTAGCTGAATAAGCTACAATTTCATTTCTCATTGCCTGATGGTGTAACTGGCAACACGTCTGTTTTTGGTACAGAAGAGTCTAGGTTCGAGCCCTAGTCGGGCAACAAAAAAGCCACTTCGTTTATTCGAAGTGGCTTTTTTGTTGTTGGAGGGTGTTTTGACCATGACTTAAACTATCGCAAGAGTCCCTCTCGTGATAACCCGTAATCAACTATCACGAGACAGCCTCTCGCAATAGTTGTGGTATTTTACCCGTAGAATATATAAACCCTTTTTTCCTTAATCCAACACCTCTACCGCACGGTCTTTCTGCTTCTCCTCCTCTTTCTCGATCAGTTTGCGCTCAATAAAATAATACAGCACCTGACTCAATCCTACGAAGATAAAAAGCATGATAAAAACGCCTGCCGCACCATTTCGGATATTCATCGCTACTTCCAACCAATTCTGAAACAGAATGCCCAACAACAAACCAATACCCGCACCCATCGCCAAAAGACCAAAGCGTAAACTTTTGGTACCGCTCGACTTCATAGAAGTGCCGACTACATTTTCGGATCCAAGATCATTCCCCGGTCGCATGCCCTTTTCAATCATGGCCAAACGCTCACGGTTACGGGCGGTGACCACCACATAAATAACACTGAAAATCATGATAAAGGCACCCAACGGCACCACCATTTCTACAATATGATTCATCTTTATAAAGTTTAGTTTCTGTTTCTTTCACTCATTAGATGCCACCCAATATCGATCGGTTACAATCGTTCGATTTTTTTTTAATAAAAATAAAGTCCTTACCTTTTGTAACCGATCACCGAAAGGGTGCATCCAATAGGCAAATGCTACTAAAAGAAACCGAACATATCGTCATTGAAGGGATCAGAAAAGGAGACCTGAGCCGTGCCCATTTAATTGTGGATCATTATAAGGAGATGGTGCATCAGGTTTGTTATCGGATTTTACTGAATGATGAAGAGGCCGAGGAGGCGACACAGGACAGCTTTCTGAAAGCATTTGAGGCGATCGATCAGTTTCGTGGCGATGCCAAATTTTCCACTTGGCTGTTTCGTATTGCCTATAATATGGCATTGGGCAGGTACCGAAAAAATCACCGTCGGTCGGCTTGGGAATGGATCACAGATAAGCTGCCTGATTTTGCTCACACCCAAGAAACTGATCATTTTGAATTGGAAGAACAATCGGAAATCATCAGCCATGCCTTACATCAACTCAATGAAAAAGATCGCGCCATTGTTACCTTATATTATCTGGAGGAAATTGCGGTAAAAGAAATCGCAGAGATTGTGGATCTGAGCCCCAATCTGGTCAAAGTACGATTACACCGCAGCCGAAAGAAAATGGCAACTTATTTGAAGGAACCCGAAAATCGTTTAGCAGTATGAGAGAGGAAGAAAAATTTTGGAAGGACAGCCTGGGGGAGATAAAAAACGAAAAGCCTTTGCTGTCGAAGGATTTTACCGAAAAGCTGATGCTCAAAGCGCAAGCACAAAAACGTATCGCTTATCAACCGATTATATCCAACAGAATCCTGAAGCTGATTTTAGGCGCATTTGTCTGTATCCTCGTCGTGGCATTGGGTTGGTCTGCCGATAATAGCAGCAGCTCCCTGTCAGGATTCTACCAATACATCCCGAGTTATCAGGAGCTTCAACCCTTTTATTATGCACTGATGATCGGCTCCGTAACGGTTTACCTTTTGTTTCTTTGGGATCAGTTATTAAAGAAATGGTTTGCTTTTAAATAAGCAAAAGCCCCACCTTTTTCTATCAAGGTGGGGCTTTTTGATTTTAGGCAAATTCTACTACCTCAAGAATCCTGTGCAGTTCCACTCGGTGAAGGCGGAACACTTCGCGCATAGCATCAGATACAGATTTTGCTTCAAGTTTTAAGGTTTCGGTGAACCCTTTTGGGGATTGAAATTTGATTTTGTACATCTTGGTTGGGGGTAAGACAGTGAAAAAAAATCAATAATAAATTCTTGAATTTGAGAGAAGGATCACCCCTCTTAAATCGTTTAACACAAATTAAACACTAAATAATGATTAAATAAAATTGATTTTTTGAATAACCATTGGACTACACGCACTATTGAGCAGGTAATTTAATTACGATTTAACCTGACCTCCTTTTAACGCTCTTCATGCGGTACTGCATATTTTCATCAATCAAAATAACACAAAAAACAAAGCAAAAACTTGAAAAATTATAATTGAAAATTAATACACTTAACACCTATATCCCCCTTATAATGAATGGTTTAAATCAAACAATTTAGGCGAATACCGATATTAGCTTTCAATCAGTCCTTTTACCTTTAACAGCACTCAATGAAGCCTACTCTCGAATACGCTGTCAGTAATACCCACGAAAAATAATTGCTAAAAAGGCTTTTCAAAAAGAGGGGAATCCCATGCCCTAACCACCATTGTTTTCACCTTGGTTACAAGCCTGAAATTGATTGCCTTATAAAACAGATCGAACCTGACCGATCCTAAAGCATTTGTGATTATGCAGGCTGTGAAGGACGCTAAGGGAGGAATGATTAAAAAATGACCGTTGAAATAACATGTAATATTTCCTTAATCGTAAGGTCTGGCCTGTGTCCCTGACCTGAACAATCATTACCTTGATTCAAAGGATTACCATGATTATTTGGGATTTAGGTCAGGCACATCGGCCTGACCCTACATTCATCCAAAATTATCTATGCTTCTTCACCCACTGCGCAAATTCCTTCGCATGGTAAGTCAAGATAACGTCTGCTCCGGCACGGCGCATTGACATCAGTGTTTCCAGCATAATCTTCTCGCCGTCCAACCAGCCTTTTTCAGCCGCTGCTTTCACCATCGCATATTCACCGCTCACATTGTAGGCCGAAATCGGAATTTCAAAATTATTTTTCAGATCACGGATAATATCCAAATAAGCCAAAGCGGGCTTGACCATCAGGAAGTCTGCACCTTCGGCAAAGTCCAATTCTGCTTCCAACAAAGCTTCCTTGCGGTTGGCAGGATCCATCTGGTAGGTTTTCTTGTCCCCAAATTTAGGGGCAGAATCCAGGGCGTCACGGAAAGGTCCATAATAAGCCGAGGCGTATTTGGCGGTATACGACATGATGCTTGTTTTAGTGAATCCTGCGTCGTCCAACGACTGGCGGATAAACTCCACACGACCGTCCATCATATCCGAAGGCCCAATGATATCAGCACCAGCCTGTGCTTGCACAACGGCCATCTTACCCAATACCTCAAGCGTTTCATCATTCAGGATTTCGCCATTCTCCACAATCCCGTCGTGGCCATCCGAGCTGTAGGGATCCATCGCCACGTCGGTCATCAAGCAGGATTCCGGAAAACGTTCCTTGATCCCCGCCAACGTCTTGATATAAATCCCTTCGGGGTTAGCCCCTTCAGTGGCCATTTTATCTTTTTTATCTTCAGACAAAGACGGGAAAACATCGAAAGATTTCACCCCCAACTCCATACATTCTTCAATCTCCTTATACAAAAGATCTTGCGAATAACGATAGATACCTGGCATTGAAGGCACTTCTTCCTTCTTGTTGTTTCCTTCAATCAAAAAGATCGGAAAAATAAGGTTTGAAGTACTGATTTGCGTTTCCTGCACCATTTGGCGTACAGTCTCCGACTTTCTATTTCTTCTTGGTCTGCGTAATAAATCCATAGTGAATAATCATAGTCTGTTTGCAATTTAAAAAATAATTGGCCCAACTGCCCTTTTAACGCTGGATTAATAAGGAGTATGAACACAAAAAAGCCGAAGCAAATGCCACGGCTTTAATATATTATTGTCAGCTGAATTAATAGCTGTGTTCGTCTAATCTTGTTTTTCCTTTATAAGTCCAATAGATCAATGAGGTATACACCAATACCAGCGGCATCCCGATGATTGCCACTTTAAACATTGTTTCCAAAGTGTACTCTGATGAAGAACCATTGTAAATATTGATACTATTGGCGGCATCGTGCGCTACCAGCAAGTTAGGGAAAATCCCCAAGGCAAAAAGCATTACCAAAGCGGCAATCGTACAAGCCGAAGAGATGAAGGCCTGCATATACTTTCCTTTTGTGATCGTTCTTGGGATATTCATGATCGACAGAATATTCAACACAATCACCATCCAGGCAAATACAGAAACGGCGGTTTCATAGTTTGCAATTAATGGGTGCTGTGCGGCAACGGTTCCAAAGGAGAAGTTGGCCAGCATTTCTGGCTTCAGGTACAGGGTCATGGCGGTAATGATCAAAAAGATAGTAGCGAAAGCGTAAAATGCCTTCATCGCATAACCTTTGATCTGTTGCTGCAACTCGCCTTCCGTTTTAATCAAAAGGTAAATGGCGCCGTGCATGGTAAACATCACCAGGTTGAACACCCCCGTCATTAAAGTAAAAGGTGTGAACAGGTCAAGGAAGGTGCCGGCGTATTCTTTATCGGCCCCTAAATTAATCCCCATAATCACATTTCCAATCGCTACACCAAAAACAATAGCAGCAACAATAGAGCCTACAGAAAAACCAATATCCCAGGTTTTTCGCCAGGTTTTATTTTCCTCCTTACTTCTGAATTCAATAGAAACCGCTCGGAAAATTAGCGCACAAAGTACCAGCATCAGTGCCAGGTAAAAACTCGAAAATGCCGTGGCATATACTTCTGGAAAAGCGGCGAACAACGCGCCACCTGCGGTAATCAGCCACACCTCGTTACCATCCCATACAGGGCCGATAGAGTTCAGCATGATGCGGCGATCATAGTCTGATTTTGTGAAAAGATGCAAAGCACCTACGCCCAGATCGAAGCCGTCCAGGATCGCATAACCGATCAACAGCACTCCAACCAAAAGGTACCATACTACATGAAAGTCCATAATTCAGTCAATTTTGTTATTTATAAATTTTGAACAGGCAGATTATAGCCCTTTTAGTCCTTCTATTTTTTTACCCTTATGCGAGTAGCCTGCCTCAACACCGTTGTCGTCATGGCCAGGCCCGTGCTTAATCTCACGATCCAAAACATATAGCCATACAAAGAACAACAAGGCATACACGATAAAGAACATGATCAGAGAGGTAATCACCTCGGGGCTTGTAACACTTTTAGAAACGGCGTCTTTGGTTTTCAGCAAACCATAAACTACCCACGGCTGACGGCCCATTTCTGCAGAGAACCACCCAAACTGATTGGCGATAATAGGCAAAATAACAGCAGCCACATAGCCTTTCATCAGCCATTTATTACTGAACAATTTCCCTCGGTAAAGCAAGAAGCACGACAGGAGCGTCAAGCCGATCAGCAACATCCCGATCCCCACCATAATGTGGTAAGTCTGGAATACCGCGCCAGCCTTTGGCCATTCAGATTTAGGGAATTCATTCAAGCCCTTCACTTCCGCCTGCGTGTCGCCATGCGTCAGGAAGCTCAACATGCCTGGAATGGCAATACCTGTGGTCTTCTGGGTTTCTGTGTCTGTCCAACCCATAATGTACAATGGCGCCTCTTTAGTTGTTTGGTACAACCCTTCAAAAGCAGCCAATTTTGCAGGCTGCGTTTCAGCAACCACTTCGGCATGTTTGTGCCCAATGGCCAACTGCCCTACCGAAACCACCGTAGCGACGATCAACGCCACTTTAAAGGACTTTTTAGCAAAATCCAAATGTTGTTTCTTGATAATGAAGTAGGCAGAAACAGACAATACCAAGAATGCCCCTTGCAGGAAGGCGCCAAAAACCACGTGCTCAAAACGCACCATTGCTGATGGATTGAAAACCATTCCCCAGAAATCTGTAATCACCGCACGACTTATGCCATTGACGGTCTCCAGCTTATAAGCCACTGGAGTTTGCTGCCAGGAGTTGGCGACCACAATCCAGAATGCCGACATCATAGAGCCGAAAGCCACCATGATGGTAGAGAATAAATGCGTTTTCTTTCCTACCCGATTCCAGCCAAAAAGCAGGATGGCCAAAAAGCCCGACTCCAGGAAGAAGGCAAAAATACCTTCGGCGGCCAATGGCGAGCCAAAAACATCCCCTACAAAGCGGGCATAAGTCGACCAGTTTGTTCCAAACTCAAATTCAAGCACAATTCCTGTGGCCACCCCAACGGAAAAGTTAGCGGCAAAAACCTTAATCCAGAATCTTGTAATGGTTTCCCATACTTTCTTGTTGGTGGTAATGTAAAGTGTTTCAAAAATCACCAATAACAACCCCATCCCTATACTGAAAGGAGGGAAGATGTAATGGAAAGATGCCGTGAAGGCAAACTGTATCCGTGACAGCAGAGCAACGTCCATAATTTATTTATTTGTTTATTGTTTGTCTTGTTTTCTAAAAATCTCATCCCGATAATAGATCAGGAATGCCCCCACGCAAAAAGCGACACCGAAGATCAGCCGCAGGACTTTTTTCCAGGTCAGCAGCCCCAGATGGTCTGGCATACCTGGTATTTTAAGAAACACATAAAATGCAACGAAAATGATCATCACAAATAGGTAAATCAGCTGGGCTGTATTTTTCTTGGGTGCTTTAAACATATTATAGGAAATATTTATTACGCAAAAATCAGAATATATTGAGAATACCTACTATAATACCGCATGATATTTTAGATCAATAAAACTAATACATGTATCAATCACTTAGATAGTCAAATTCGTGAATTAGATAATAATTATCAATAATAGCTTTAATTAGATTCTAACATCGCTTCAATAAGTGGGTATTGTAACAATATTTATAATTTGAAACCGAAAAAAGGCAAAATAAATACGAAATACTTAAATTGTACTTTTTCGATACAGCCAATTAATTTATCCAAATGATTAAAATAGGACTTTTATCAGACACTCATGGACACTTAGATACACGAGTTCAACATCACTTCAAAAATTGTAACGAGATTTGGCATGCCGGAGACATCGGAACGATGGAAGTATTAAAAACACTTGAATCTTTCAAGAAGACAAGGGCAGTCTATGGAAATATTGACGGCGGCTTGCTCCGTCAGGATTTAGAGGAAGACTTATTCTTTGAAGTGGAAGGGGTGAAGGTATGGATGACGCACATCGGCGGATACCCTGGAAGGTTCCCCGCACGGATCAAGAAAATACTGCAGGAGAAAGGAGCGCCTGACCTCTTCATTTGTGGGCATTCGCATATTTTGAAAGTTATGGTGGACCAGCAGCACGATAAAATGCTATGCATGAATCCTGGGGCGGCAGGAAAACATGGTTTCCATAAAGTAAGAACTTTACTCCGCTTCGACCTCAACAACGGCAGAGCCGAAAACCTTGAAGTCATTGAACTGGGCCCGAGGGCTAAAATTGATTAGCACAAAAAAAAAGCAAAGATCCTCTCTTTGCTTTTCCTTTTTCTTTAGATCAGATTGATCTTATGCTTCGAATTGTTTTTTCAACTCTTCGATTTCTACTTTTTTGATCACTGGTTGAGCAGTTGCTCTTGAGATAGCTTTCAATGCATTTTTAGCAACAGCTTTGTTTCTTTTTCCTTTACGGACTAATCTTGTAACAGCCATATCTTTATTTATTTCGATTTTATATTGTTTCTCACAAACGGACTGCAAATTTAGTGTATTGTCAGAAAAAAACTAACTCCACCCCTAAAAAATTTCACAAAAGTTTGAAAATCAATCAACACTAAGGTGTAAAAATGCCTTAAATCACTAAAATTTCCCTTCCCTTTTCGTATTTTTGCCCCTTCAAAAATACATATCAGATTAGCAGTTACCTTCAATGGCAGTACAGAAACCATCCATCCCGAAAGGGACCAGAGATTTCGGCCCAGAGAAAATGGTCCGAAGAAACTACATCTTTTCCGTCATCAGATCCGTGTTCGAACAATTTGGCTATATGCCACTTGAGACACCGACAATGGAAAATTTATCGGTGCTGACAGGCAAATACGGCGATGAGGGTGATCAACTGATTTTCAAAATGCTCAACTCGGGCAATTACCTCAGCAAAACCACCGCAGAGGATTTTCAGGCGGGCGCCAAGCATCTACTCCCTAAAATTGCAGAGAAAGGCTTGCGTTATGACCTAACGGTTCCTTTTGCGCGTTTTGTGGTGATGAACAGAAATGAGATTACCTTCCCTTTCAAGCGTTACCAGATTCAGCCAGTATGGCGTGCGGATCGCCCACAGAAAGGCCGTTATAGAGAATTTTACCAGTGCGATGCCGACGTGGTAGGCACTGACTCCCTGATTTGTGAGGCTGAAATCATTCAGATGATCAATAAGGTATTCAAAGGGTTGAACATCACGGATTACTCCATCAAGATGAACAACCGAAAGATTTTAAGTGGTATTGTAGAAACGATCGGTGCCCCAGGCAAAGAAACGGATTTCTGTGTAGCCATTGACAAGCTGGATAAAATTGGCTTCGATAAAGTGCTGGAAGAATTGGCGGGCAAAGGTTTCTCTGAAGATGCCATCGAGCAAGCCAAGCCTATTCTTAAACTGGCAGGGGACAATCAATCGTTACTGGCGCAGTCCAAAGAAATTTTGGCTTTATCGGCAGACGGCTCAAAGGGTGTGGAAGAATTGGAAGAAATCTTCACTTACCTTGACAAGTTTGGTGCGCAAGACCACCATGTAGATTTCGACATTACCCTGGCACGTGGCCTCTCTTATTATACAGGCGCCATTTTCGAGGTCAAGGTAAATAATGTATCTATAGGTTCGGTAAGTGGCGGAGGCCGTTACGACAACCTTACAGGTGTGTTCGGCTTGCCTGATGTTCCTGGAGTTGGTTTCTCCTTTGGCGTGGATCGTATTTACGATGTACTGGAAGAGCTTGACCTTTTCCCTAAAGACAATTTAGTCACCACCCAGCTGATGATCGTTAATTTTGACGAAGCCTCGGAAACTCACGGGCTTGGGCTTTTGGCACAGCTGCGTAATGCTGGCATCAAGTCTGAAATTTACCCTAACAGCGCCAAGCTGAAAAAGCAGATGAACTATGCCAATAAAAAGGCCATTCCATTTGTACTGATGGTGGGTTCTGAGGAAATCAGCAGCGGCATTTACAGCCTGAAAAACATGGAAACAGGAGAACAGCTTAAGCTGACGATCGATCAGGTTATTGAGCAAATGAAATAATCAAATTCCCTGATTCAATATTTAAAGCACCGTTTCTGAAGCGGTGCTTTTTGTATTTTCGACCTTTATCAGCGCAATTCAGCGAGATATTAACGGCTTTTTTTACATTTCCCCTTTTTTTCGCAATATTTAATCCTGACTAACTTTTCCTCATCACCGATCAGCCACAACTTGAAACACCCATTCATATATATTGCCCTTTTTTTTATGCTGATACGGTGTTTTTCCGCTCAGGCACAGACGTCGTCAGAGAACGGGCATTTTCAAGTGGCTAAGGATAAACTTTGCCAGACGGAGCAACTACAAATCACGGACGGCACTGGCGGAAACCTTGACCCAGACCTGATTGTGCTTTACGGCACCGCCCCCAATGCCGGCACAGGTACCGACAAGGAAATTATCGAAAACTTCCAAAACCTTTTCGGGAATCAGACCTTCCAGGTTGGTGAACCCATTCCCGAATATGACGCTGACTCCTCATTCTTTTTGTTGAGAATCCTGCAAGGACAGGAAGGCACCGACAAGATTGATGACCGACTGTGGATTGCGGTAACCAAAAGCGCACCCGAGTATGCCTTATATCAATGCCCAAGCCAACCAGACAAAGTTGTGGTGTATATGGAGGAGCAGGAACGAGCGCTTTACCATCAGGTAAACTTCAAATACCAGAATGAAGACAATTCAGACAATGGAAGTGCCGATTTCGACCTCAATAAAGAAAGTTTGATCGTTACGGCGCAAACCACGGGCACTTATGAATTTCAAGCCATCAGCTGCCCTGGAATTATCCCGCCCAACAAACAAGTTATTGAGGTTGACAACAATTACCAGATCCCTGCAGTAAATGGCATGAGCCTGACCGTTACCAGGCAGGAGACGCAAGATGGCGCCATCCGCCTGAGCTTTCCAGCGGCACTGGGCAGTCACCCTTACATTTCAAACTGGAACGGGGAGATACAGATCGTCCCATTGAACAATATCACCTTCACGGACCTCAACACACAGGAAGATATTTACTCCTTCACCGCAAGCCCTTATGACCTTTGCGAGGAAAAATCCATTGGCCAATCCCGATCGCTCCACAGTATTATTATAGATGCGACTTCAGAAAAAGGCTTTAATAAAATTGAGATCAATGCATTGAATAAAAGTGTCGATCTGCAAAAAAACAGCACCCCCTGGGTGAAGGGAGTCAAGAATTCGATCGACGACAGGGACATTACCTGTGGCACAAATTATGAGTATTCAGCCAGCTATTCGGAAGCCGGCGACCTTTCCAGTCATTCGGTCACGACGGAAAAAATTTCAGGAAACACCGACAAGGCCGCCAATATCGCATTTGTAAATGCCAACGTTACCGAAGACAACCTGATTGAAATAGATGGTGACGAACCCACGCAGCGGGCAATTTACACCATCACGAATGGCTCCAGCACAATCTCAGCAGAAGAACATTACTTCACTTACGATCAGTTAAACCCGCAGCAACAGGCCTACTGCTTTCGCTCCTCCCTGACGGATGAATGTAACAACCTGTCGAACAGCATTCGCTCCTGCACCATATTCTTGTCCTCAGAAGGTAAATCGGCGACCGAGACCCAATTGCAGTGGAGTAATTATGCAGGCTTCAAAGTCAGTAAGTACGAGGTCCTTCTGCTGAATGAAAACAATGCCATCGTTGAGGAAGAAGACGCAGGCCCTTTTCCTGCCTTCAGGATCAACACCAAAAATATGGACCCCGCTATTTCAAAGCTCAGGATAAGGGCGGTCGGCCAGAACACCAATGAGGAGGCGCTCTCAAACATCATCAATCTCGAAACCAGGGAGGTGCTTGAGTTCCCCAATGCTTTTTCACCGAACGGAGATGGGATCAATGATATCTTCACTTATGTAGGCAGTACGGCGGTAAATGCTTTTGAACTGCTGATCTACAATCGGTGGGGAGAAATTATCCACCAAACCAAAGCCAACGCTCAGGAACTCAGCTCAGGAGCAAAAAAAGGATGGGACGGCACCTTCAATGGGACTAAAGTACCCGCTGGCCATTACACCTACCACGCCGAAATTACCACCGCCCGAAACAACCAACTCACTTTCAATGGGATAATTATCCTGATACGATAATTCTGCATTTATCAATCTTTTAAGCATGAAATTTGTTAGCTTTACAGTTTGAAAAGCAATTGCACTAATATTTAGTGATTTAACCGCTATATGAACCGCACTTGCTATTGAATACAATATTTGAAGATCAATAAAATATAGATACTATGTTCGACATGATGAAAATGATGGGCAAAGTGAAGGAGGTTCAAGACCGCGTTCGCGAAGCTCAAGGCCGATTAGAAAATATCACTGTTGAAGGCGAAGCTGCCGCAGGAATGGTCAAAGTGGTGGCCAACTGCAAAAAGCAATTGGTAAGCTTGGATATTGACGATTCGCTGGTAAATGCCGAAAGTAAAACCATTCTTTCAGATTTGATTGTCGCTGCGGTAAATAACGCCATGGACAAAGCCGACGAACGTTCCAAAGAAGAAATCAAGAAAAGCACAGAAGGCATGATGCCTAACATCCCAGGAATGGACCTGGGCAACCTTTTCGGACAATAAAATATTCCTATGTAGAGCGGCAAATTTGCCGTTCTTCATTTTTTAAGATGATTACCTTTACATGTCTGCATCCGTAGCGATCGTTATTCTTAATTATAACGGTAGAACCTTTCTAAAAAAATTCCTCCCTGTTGTTCTTCAATATGCCGAAAACGCAGAAGTCATTGTCGCCGACAACCAATCTTCTGATGATTCTGTGGCTGTAATGAAAACCGACTTCCCTGAAGTCAGGCTGATTATCAATCAGGATAACGGGGGATTTGCTAAAGGATATAATGATGCACTCAAATATGTAACGGCCAAATACTATGTCCTGCTCAACTCCGATGCCGAAGTTACGCAAGGATGGCTCGCCCCTATCATCGAACTGATGGAGGCTAACCCTAAAATCGGCGCATGCCAACCGAAGATCAAGGCCTACCACAACCGCATGACCTTTGAATACGCGGGAGCTGCAGGCGGATACATCGACCATTTTGGATTTCCTTTTTGTAGAGGCCGCATTTTTGATGTCCTCGAAGAAGACCAAAACCAGTACGACGATATACGTCAGGTGTTTTGGGCCACAGGTTGCTGTATGTTTGTCAGGGCGGAAGCCTATTGGCAGATGGGAGGCTTCGATGAGGACTACTTTGCCCACATGGAGGAAATCGATTTATGTTGGAGAATGAACAATGCGGGCTGGCAAGTGTTCTACAATGGTAAATCAAACGTTTATCATGTTGGAGGAGGCACATTACCAAAATCCAATCCACGTAAAACCTATCTTAATTTCAGGAATTCCTTAATAACTTTATTTAAAAATACCCCAAAAAGGCATCTTCCTACAAAATTGTTCGTAAGATGTTTCTTGGATATTATAGCCTCTGCAAAGTTTCTTGTTTTCGATTCAAAAGCAGATGCTTGGGCAGTTTGTCGAGCGCAGCTGGATTTTTGGACAAAACTACCCAAATGGGAGAAAAAGCGCAGAAAAATTTTTGATAAAGGGTTCGATCATAAGGAATTGATTCTTCCGAAGTCCATTGTCCTGCTACATTACCTTAAAGGCAAAAAAAAATTTAACGATTTATGGGAATAATGAAAATTCAAGCATAAATTATAGGGTTATTACTCCTTCGTAGGTTTTTGCGGATATTTTTCCAAAAAGCTAAGAATAAGTAAAGAGCGATTGGTGATCCAACGGTCAAACAACTCAGGTAAATGAAGGTCAGCCTAACACTAAAAGTTGAAATTCCCAACCTTTGCGCAACCGATTCACACACACCAAAAGCGTAACGCTGAAATGCAAATTGAACTTTTTTCATAAATAATTGATGTATTTTAAATATTAGAAGCGATCAGGAGAGATAAAAGTTACAATCAACGTGATTTTTTTTTACTATTATTGCAATAGTAAGCTTATCCCGATAATTTCGCATAAATGCAACCTTTATAATTAAACGAAGATAGAAATGAGAAAGCTTGTTTTTCCTGCCGCCATACTCGGCGCCATGATGATGTCAGGTTGTTCCCTGAACAAGATGGCCAAAATGGCTAAAGACCAAGAATTGACAGTAACGCCAAACCCATTGGAGGTTCACGCGGATTCTGTATCATTCGAGATGTCTGCTGTTTTGCCAGTAAAAATGTTAAAACCTGGTTTAGAGTATCAAATGGAGCCTGCTTACAAATACGGTGAGAAGGCTAAAACATTAGATGCTGCAACTCTTAAAGGAGACAACTGGGCAGACAAAGAAGGTCAGGCACCACGCTTGAACAAAAACTGGTCTTTTGCCTACAACGAGGAAATGTCCAATGGTGAATTGGTAATTACTGGTAAGGCCGTTGATCCTAAAAAGAACAAAGAAAAAGTTGGTCCAGTTTTGCCTGTAGCTAAAGGAGTAATTACTACTTCTCGCTTGGTAGATGCGGTATACGCACCAGCGTATTTGTTCCATGGTTACAACAACCAAGAAGAGTTGGTTCCTACAAACGTAGACTTCTTCTTTACACAAGGATCATCAACTTTGCGTTGGTCTGAGCGTAACTCTGAGCGTGGTAAGTTCTTGAAAGCATTCGTTGCAGACAAAAACGTTACCCGTACAGTAATCATTACTGGTACACACTCTCCTGAAGGTTTGGAGTCGAATAACTCTCGCTTGGCGGAGAATCGTGCTTCGATCATCGAGAAAGAATACCGTAAATTGATGAAGCGTTACGATTATAAAGGCGCTGCTGATTCAATTAAATTTGTATTGAAGCCAATCTCTGACGATTGGGCTGGATTCAAAAAAGAATTGGAAGCATATGATGGTGTTGACGCCTCTGTAAAATCAGAGATGACAGACATCGTTAATGGTTCTGGTGACTTCCAGGAAAAAGCAAAGCAATTGGCTAAAGTGAACGGTTACTCTAAAGTATTCCGTGATGTTTACCCTAAATTGCGTACTGCTAAAACTGAAATCTTAACTGTAAAAGAAAAGAAATCAGATGCTGAAATCTCTACTTTAGCGAAGCAAATCACTGACAACTCAGTATCTGCTGACACTTTGAGCCTTCAAGAGTTGATGTATGCTGCTACTTTGACGCCTTCAAACAGCGAAAAAGAAGCGATTTACGCTGCGGCAACGAAAAAAGCTGACGACCATATCGCACACAACAACTTGGGTGCTGCATTCTTGGCTGAAGCAATCGAAGCTGACGGTTCTTCTCGTTCAGAATTGGTAGAAAAAGCGATGACGCAATTCGAGCTTTCTAACCGTAAGCAAGAAACTGCTGAAGCAACGGCAAACATGGCTGTTGCAGCTTACTTGTCTGGCGACGATGTAAAAGCTTACAACTTGATTGAAAAAGCTTATGCTGCTGGTTTGGAATCTGACAACGCGAAAGCATTGGCAGGTGTGAAAGCATCTTTGGAGATCAAGCGTGCTAAATATGCTGAAGCAATCGCTTCTTTGGCTAATGCTGAAGAAACTGCTCAGAACCTTTTCAACAAAGGTTTGGCACAATTGCTTAACAAACAATTTGATGCTGCTGTAGTATCTTTCCAAGAAGCTACTGAAAAAGACAGTAACATGTCTGAAGCATTCTATGGTGAGGCAGTTGCTAACGCTCGCTCTGGTAAGCAAGATGCTTCTATCGATGCTTTGAAAAAGGCTGTAGCTGCTAACCCTGAGTTGGCTAAGAAAGCATTGAATGACTTGGAGTTCGTTAAGTTCGCTTCTTCTGAGGCTTTCCGTAACGCTTTGAAATAAGGTTAACCCCTTTTTGAAATAGGGTAGATGGCTGGTGAAAGAAAATTTCCTCTTTCACCAGTGCACCTCCCACACCACCCTGCGTACGGATCCGTACAGGGCGGTTCTTTAATTCAGTGTACAGAGAGATAGTATGTCTTTAGAGAGACGTAGCCTTGTTCTCGAAGCACTTCATCAGTCAGGGTTTTGTGTAATACAGGGCTCTTTGCGATCCGCCAATGTCCTTTTCTTGTGTTGGCGTGTTCCCAGGCTTTCGATGTATCGGCACCCAGTCGCTTTAGTTCCTTGAACCGTGTTCTTACCCGCTTCCAATTCTTCCAAGTAAATGCCCGAATTCGTCGGCGTAACCACTCGTCGAGTCGTTGCATGATGGTTTTCATCTCGGCAAATTTGTAGTAATTGATCCACCCTTTTATCGTTTGAGATAGCAGGGTTTTCCGCCTTTGATAGCCCAGACCATTACTTTTATTGGTGATAGCACGCATTTTATCCTTTAGCCGATTGATACTTTTGGCTTGAACTCGAAAACGTGCTTTTCCCTTCCACATGTAGAAGGAGTATCCCAAAAATTTGATTTGCCGTCTTGGTACTACTTGCGTTTTCTCCTTGTTTACCCTCAAATACAGCCTACCTTCAATAAATCGGGTAACTGTTCTTTTGAGTCGTTCCGCTCCTTTTCTACCTTTACTAAAGATAATCATATCATCAGCATAGCGCACGAATCGGTGTCCCCGCTTGGTCAGTTCTTGATCCAACACATTAAGCATTACATTGCTCAATAATGGGCTCAATGGTCCTCCCTGCGGTACGCCGTCGGTGCTTGCCTCAAATTTATGACCGATCACAACACCTGCATTCAAATATTTGTGAATGAGTGAAATCACCGATCCTTCCTTGATTTGTTCTGACAGTAAAGTGATAAGATAACTATGATTTACCGTGTCAAAGAACTTCTCCATATCTAAGTCCACCGCATAGCGATAGCCTTCTGATAAAATCTCTTGGCTTTGAAGTAACGCCTGATGCTGACTGCGACCAGGACGAAACCCATAGCTATGAGGTGAAAATTCCTTCTCGTAAATCGGAACTAAAACTTGGCTGATCGCCTGTTGTACCCAACGATCCACTACCGTTGGTATCCCCAAAGGGCGTGTCTTCCCATTGTCCTTCGGTATTTCTACACGTCGGACAGGGTTCGGGCGGTAGTTCCCTTGACGTATGGATTGTACTATTTCCCTTCCATGAATTTGCAGATATGACGCCAAAGCGCCGACCTTCATTCCATCAATTCCATGGCTCCCTTTGTTCTTTACTACTCGCTGATAAGCTCGGTTCAAGTTATAAGGGCACAGGATTTTGTCTAACAATCCTTCCTTTCTCTGTGTAACTGTGAAATCATCCGCTTCAGTTATCCAAACAAAAGTCGGCACTCGTTCGGCTTTCCCCTGTTCCGCAGGTGCTTTTCCGAACAAGCTACTATTTCTTTGTACTTTCTGCTTTCTACCTTTCATTCGGTAACTTTCTGTAATGATTTCTAATTAAAGTTCAGTCCTTCGCCGTCGGTCTCGGCTACTATGACTTCGGCTGACTTCTCGCAGTAAACCTTTTTCGAACGTGTCCTTTACTATTAGTAGACACCCCTGCGAGATCTCCCGCGGTAAGACGATTAACTTTCTCCCCATCTACCTGCACCATTTACAGCATTGCCTTCCGAGTAGTTTTGGACTTTACTTTGTTATGCAAGCTTATCCAAACAATACTGCCTCATGATGTTCGTGTCCCTCAGGCCAGAGATTTGCATACGGCTTCCTTCAGATTATACCTCACGGTATACACCCTTGCCTTCTGCTATGTGGTTGGCACTACTAACCCCCACTACGGACTTGCACCGATTAGTTAATCGCCATGCACGGCGCACATAGACCAACCCTCAGCTTTTCAGCTGAGGGTTTTTTATTTTATCCAAGGTTTTTTTTTCCTTACAATTCGCTTATTTTTACGCAGCAGTCCTTAGACGGACCAAAACAATCAAATCGAAATAACCTAATTCAAAAAAATATTTAACCATGAGACAAATCCAGTTTCGAGAAGCTCTTCGTGAAGCGATGAGTGAAGAAATGCGCCGCGACGAGTCAATTTTCCTTATGGGTGAGGAAGTTGCTGAATACAACGGTGCTTATAAAGTAAGTCAAGGCATGCTTGATGAGTTTGGACCTAAGCGTGTTATTGACACTCCTATTACCGAAGCGGGTTTCACAGGGTTAGGCGTAGGAGCAGCGATGAACGGCACACGACCAATCATCGAGTTCATGACCTTTAACTTTTCCCTTGTTGCTATTGACCAAATCATCAACTCTGCAGCAAAACTAAAATCGATGTCTGGTGGCCAAGTGGATGTACCGATCGTATTCCGTGGTGCTACAGGTAACGCTGGCCAGTTGGCTGCTCAGCACTCACAGAACTTTGAAAATTGGTATGCTAACACACCAGGCCTTAAGGTAGTTATCCCTTCTAATCCAAAGGATGCTAAAGGTTTGTTGAAATCCTCAATCCGTGACAATGACCCTGTTATTTTCATGGAGTCTGAGTTAATGTATGGTGATAAAGGAGAAGTTCCAGAGAGCGAATACCTTATTCCTATCGGTACTGCCAATGTGGTAAAAGAAGGTACTGACGTTACTTTGTTATCTTTCGGTAAGATGGTAAAAGTAGCGCAGGATGCTGTTGCTGAATTGGAGAAAGATGGCATCAGTGTAGAATTGATTGACTTGCGCACTGTTCGTCCTATCGACTGGGCAACCATCATCACTTCTGTTAAGAAAACAAACCGCTTGGTGGTTTTAGAAGAAGCATGGCCTTTGGCGTCTATCTCTGCCGAGATCGCCTTCTATGTATCTAAAAACGCATTCGATTACCTTGACGCACCAGTAACGCGTGTTGTCTCTGAGGATGTTCCTGTAGCTTATGCAAAAACTTTATTGCAAGCAACTGTACCAAATGTTGAAAAAACCGTTAAACGCATTAAAGAAGTGCTTTATCGCTAAGAATAGATTATTAAAAAAAAGCGCAGCTTCGGGTTGCGCTTTTTTTTTGCTCCTATATTCCTGAACATCGCTGAAGCACTTTTGAAATACCCCATTTTCAACCAAACAGCTCAAAAATGTTTCATTATCAGAATATGGAAATAGGAATTGCTCTCAGTGGTGGTGGCGCAAGAGGAATTGTACATATTGGTGTCCTTCAGGCATTGGAGGATTATGGCATTACCGTCAACAGGATTTCCGGTACCAGCATGGGGGCGATTATTGGTGCATTTTACGCGCAAGGGTTACGCCCTTCTGAGATCATGGACATCGTTACAGAACGTAAATTTGTAAATATGTTCAGGTGGCGATTATTGAAAACAGGGCTGCTTCCACTCGACTATCTCGAACAACGCCTTCAGGAGGTGATTCCTCACAATTCTTTCGAAGGCCTCAAACTGCCATTGCATGTTTGTGTGAGCAACCTCACCACAGGCAGCTCACAAATTATCGACCATGGGCCACTACACCTGTGGATCAAGGCTTCGGCGACAATCCCCGTGCTCTTCCCCCCGATCATGATCAACGATCAGCAGTATGTTGACGGAGGCCTGACCAACAACCTGCCCGTAGAGCCACTATTGGCGCATTCTGCCCGCACAATCGGCGTACACGTCAATCACAATATGGTTCTGCCTAAAATCAGTGGCCTTAAAGCCATTGCCGAGCGTGTTTATCAGCTTGCGGTGTACCAGACGGTCAACCCGAGGATGCAAGCCTGCGATTTAATCATTGATCCTGTCGATGCGCGAAAATACGGCACTTTTGATTTCAACAGGGCTGATGAACTTTATGAAATCGGCTACAAAGGCACTGAGGATGTTCTTTTCCAACTCACCAGAAACCTCGACCTTGATAGAATGCAAGAATTACATCAGCGAAAAAAAAGCCTCACTCCTGAGAGTAAGGCTTTGAATTCCAGAGAACAAATGCTCTAAAACAGGAATTATTTCTTCAATAGATTATTCATTCCGAATCCGCGACGGCTACCCGAAAGCTTGTTCATCGTTTTCATCATCTTGCGCATCTCATTGAATTGCTTCAATAATTTGTTGACATCCTGAACAGTGGTTCCTGAACCATTCGCAATACGACGACGACGGCTACCGTCCAACAATTCTGGGTTTTCGCGCTCTTCCAATGTCATCGACAAAATGATTGCTTCGATAGGTTTGAAAGCATTGTCGTCAATGTCAATGTCTTTCATCATTTTACCAACACCTGGCAACATCCCTACCAAATCTTTCAGATTACCCATCTTCTTGATTTGATTCAACTGCGACAAGAAGTCATCGAAGTTAAACTGGTTTTTACGGATCTTCTGGTTGATACGCTTAGCCTCGTCCTCATCAAAGGCCTCTTGCGCACGCTCTACCAATGAAACCACATCACCCATACCCAACACACGCTGCGCCATACGCTCAGGATAGAAAACATCCAAAGCTTCCATTTTCTCTCCGTAGGAGATAAATTTGATCGGCTTCTCTACCACTTTACGAATAGAGATTGCGGCACCACCACGGGTATCACCATCCAATTTGGTCAGCACTACCCCATTGAAATCAAGGCGGTCGTTGAAAGTCTTGGCTGTATTTACAGCATCCTGACCCGTCATCGAATCTACAACAAACAATGTTTCCGAAGGCTGAATAGCTTCTTTAACATCGGCAATCTCGGCCATCATTTGCTCATCAACAGCCAAACGACCCGCCGTATCGACGATCACCACCTTTTTATTTTGCTGCTTTGCGGCCGCAATAGCGTTTTTAGCGATCTCTACCGCATTTTTATTTTCAGGCTCTGCATAAACTTCTACACCTACCTGCTCTCCCAATACTTTCAGCTGGTCGATTGCCGCAGGGCGGTAGATATCACAGGCAGCCATCATCACACTCTTGCCTTCTTTCTTAAGGCGAGCGGCTAATTTACCTGTAAAAGTTGTTTTACCTGAACCTTGAAGACCCGCAATCAAAATTACCGCAGGGTTTCCCTCGATCACGATATTTTCTTGCGTTCCCCCCATCAATGAAGTCAACTCATCCTGAGTGATCTTCACCAACATTTGACCAGGTGAAACAGAGATCAGGATATCCTGACCCAATGACTTATTTTTAATTTCATCCGTTACCTCTTTGGCAACTTTGAAGTTAACATCGGCATCAATCAATGCACGACGGATTTCCTTCACTGTCGTGGCAACGTTGATTTCTGTGATGCTACCCTGACCTTTAAGGTTCTTAAAGGCCTTATCTAATTTCGTACTTAAATTATCGAACATGGCATTCCTTCAGTTTCCGCAAAAATAGAAAAATATTATCGCTTTTTTATTGAACGATAGGGGTTTTGCATTCTTTTTAGGAACGCGACGACCCAATAAACAGGTGATAAACATTAATTATGGCGATAAAGCCATTCACAATCGCTACTGGCCAGGCAGAAATCAGTATTCCATAGATCACAAAAAAGGAGGCACCGATAAAGTTGAAGAACCTTAAAGAGCGCACATTTTTGAAAGTAAATGAAATGGCAACAAAAGCCATAGCCAGGTAACCTATTATTTCTGTGTAGTTTAAACTCATGAGGTAGCTATTGAACTGATCTTTTCCTTATGAAAATACCTATACAACTCATAGGCATTAAGACACAAGATAAACATATTCAGTCCAACGATAGGCCAAGCATGGATTAAAATACCATAAATAATAAATATCACTGCTGCAAAAATATTGACTTTCCGCAGGCTTACCAAATTTCGGAATGTAAAAGAAAAGGCCGCCAGCCCCATTGCGAAATATCCCATCACTTCTACCCAATTACTCATAACCTCATTTTTATTACAGAAACCATCTTCGGTGGGTTACATTCAAATATGAGTCCAAAACAAAAGTTGGAATTGAAGCAATAAAAATAAATTTACATTTCGCTTAAAAAACACCGATAAACCGTAAATTTGCGCTCATACAATATCATATTACCATTATGGAATTAAAAAACGACCTTATCCTTCGCGCTGCAAGAGGAGAGCAGACAGAAAGAACACCCGTATGGCTTATGCGTCAGGCTGGGCGAATTCTTCCTGAGTACCGCGCAGTACGCAGCAGTGTGAGTGGATTTATTGAGTTGGCGCAAACCCCTGAATTGGCTGCTGAAGTCACTATTCAGCCTGTTGACCTGTTGGGAGTGGATGCTGCCATTATTTTTTCGGACATCCTGGTCGTTCCTGAAGCAATGGGTTTACCCTATGAAATGGTGGAAAAAAAGGGCCCATGGTTCCCAAATACGATTGATTCAGCCGCTGATTTAAAGAAAATCAGACCTGCGGATGTGGCTTCCGATTTGGGCTATGTGCTTGAGGCCATCAAGATCACCAAAAAAGAACTTAATGGCCGCGTGCCATTGATTGGCTTTGCGGGTGCACCATGGACAATCTTCTGTTATATGATTGAAGGGCAAGGATCAAAAACCTTCTCTAAAGCCCGCCGATTCCTTTATACGGAACCTGCTTTGGCGCATCAATTATTACAGATGATTACCGACACGACGATCACCTACCTGAAAGCTCAGATTGAGGCAGGTGCGGATATGGTACAGGTTTTTGACTCTTGGGCAGGAATCTTACCTGACGATCATTATGAAATCTTTGCACTCTCTTACATCAGACAAATCTGTGAGGCTATTGAAGATGTACCCGTAACGGTATTTGCCAAAGGTGCTTATGGCAGCCTTGAATCGATGGGGAATTTACCTTGCCGCACCATTGGACTGGACTGGAACATGGATATCAAAAATGCCCGTTCCATTATTGGTGCAGAAAAAACTTTGCAGGGAAATCTTGACCCAGCGGTCTTGTATGCCGATTTTAAAACCATTGAAGAAAAAACCAAAGCCATGCTCGATACCTTTGGTGGCGAAAAACATATCGCTAACCTGGGCCATGGTGTTTATCCAGATATTAAGCCTGACAAGGTAAAATGCTTTATTGAAACGGTGAAAAGCTACAGCCCTTCGCTACGGTAAAAAAAAATAATTTTTTTTACGATTTGGCGGGTTACCTTGCATTGAGTATCTGCATATACTAATGCATAAGCAATTTAAGTAGCACAAAATTTATACACCTGTTTTTGATTGGGCCTTAACACCACGTTAAGGCCCATTTATCTTTTTTAGGGGTTTTCTGTTTTTCGGCTCCCTTACTTACCTCAGCTTTAAGTCAGCTTAAAGGCAATTTTAGCCTTATTCCGTTCAATAGCTTACCCCTCAAATTTCAAGTACCAGCCGAAATATTTTCTACTGATCTCCTCCTTATTGCATTCAATAAAATTCAAATAAGCCTGTGCCGCAGGAGCAAACCGCTTCCCTTTGAGCCAAACCAACTGCCAGGTCGTGGTGATGGGCAGGCCTGGCATCGGTAGAATATGCAGTTCCCCACTTTCCAATTCATGCTTCGTCCCGATCAGTGGAATAATTGACCGCCCCAAACCAGCGATCACAGCCTGTTTCACGGCCTCATTACTCGTCAGCTCCAAAGGCTTACGATCCTTTTGCCTCCCCACAAAATCGTCCATCCCCTGCCTTGTTGCTGAACCTTTTTCCCGATAGATCAGGGGATAATCCTCCTGAACGTCCTTCACATTACTCATCATGTACAGCTTATTCTCGAGCAGGTCGATATGTTCGAGGTCCATTTTTTCTGGCAACACAGAAACCAACGCAAAATCTACCTCATTTTTTTTCAGCGCATCCACGTCCATCATTTTATTGGTAACATCCAGCGAAAGGTCAATACCTGTATGTTCTTTCAAAAAATCCGTCAGATAATAAGGTAATACATACTTTCCTGTAGAAACCACTGAAATTTTCAGACGTCCAGAAAGTCCGCCAGCATATGCTTTTGTTTTGTACTTCAGCATTTCTGACTGTTGCTGAATACCTTCTGCCAGTTCGGCAATTTCCCGTCCAAAGTCGGTAATGTAGAGCTTCCTGCCTACCACTTCGGTCAGGGGCTGATCAAACTGTTGCTGAAAGTTTTTTAGCTGAATAGAAAGCGCGGGCTGAGTCATGAACATTTGCTCAGCAGCCTTGGTTATACTTTGTTGCTTTACCACCTCTAAAAACACCTGTAATTGATGCAGTGTGTAGTTCATAAAATTATCTTATGATTATGATAAAATCAATATATAAAAATATATGCAATGATTTTCTTTCCTTTGCATAGTAATTAAACTAAAACCGAAAATGAATTCTGAAACATCAAACCAAAGCAAAGTCAGCTTCGAAAAAACACACACCATCGAACTGATTGACAATGACTTTACCACCGAGGAGGCCAATGAGTTACTTACTCATCTGCTTCGGTCAAAGATCAAATTTTTGAAACACCAGCGCTTCTCTTCCTATGAACGATTTGGTATTCATTCCGAGCACACCAATCAACGTATCACCGCCCTTGAGCATGAGCTCGAAAGGCTTCACGCCTTGCTGCGGTCCGTCAAAAACAAAGATCAGGTACTGAGCTTAAACTGCGAAGTACAAATCAAATTCCCTTAATCAAATCACATTGGAGGGGAATTCCCCTCCTCCTTTCTTCTGCAAAACACCTTCAATCTTTCGAATAATGGATCTTCAACTAATTATTGAAAACCTGACCAATCCAGCATTGCTGTTCTTTGCCCTGGGAATATTATCCGTTCAATTAAAAAGCGACCTGCAAATCCCCGAAAGTAGCTCCAAGTTCATATCGCTTTACCTGTTGTTTTCCATCGGCTTTAAAGGTGGGCAAGAGCTCTCCCATGCCGCTTTTACCTCTGAAATGTTTTTCATGATCTTATTCGGGGTCAGTACCGCAATTTTGGTCCCGATCTACTCCTTCTTTATTCTCAAACGGAAGCTTGGGGTGGAAAATGCGGGTGCCATTGCAGCGGCCTATGGCTCCATAAGTGCGGTAACCTTCATCACCTGTATCGCTTTCCTTGAGTTGCAATCCATTCAGTTTGGTGGGTATATGATCGCCACTATGGCCCTGATGGAAGCACCAGCCATTATTGTAGGTGTATTTCTGATCAATCTGTTTCAGAAAAACAAAAAAGTCGACTACCGCTCTGTGTTCAAGCATGCACTAACCAACGGGTCGGTAGTCATGATTTTGGGAAGTCTGGTGATCGGCTATTTCGCCTCTGCAGAACAGGCAGCAGGCATTGCTCCCTTCACCACTGATCTCTTTAAGGGCTTTCTGGCCATCTTCCTGCTGGATATGGGGATCGTCAGTGGCCGTAAGCTTTCCGCATTTTATAAAAACGGCTCCTTCACGATGCTTTTCGCCCTGTTGTTACCGCTGTTTAATGGCGTGGTGGTGGCCATCCTCAGCGGATTCTTTTCCGAGAGCGTAGGCGACCGACTGCTACTGTCGATTCTTGCGGCAAGTGCCTCTTATATAGCGGTGCCCGCGGCCATGAAAATCGCCGTGCCACGCGCCAATCCTGGTCTTTACATCCCGATGGCCCTTGCGGTTACCTTCCCCATAAATATTACGATTGGCATGCCGATCTATATTCAGATTGTGCAGTGGTTCTAAACCTTCGAAAGCTTGACCTGCATTCATCTGTGGGCTGTAAAAGAAGCGTGTCCAAACACATTCGGCAGCAGAACCATCCCCTTTTAAATGCACCAATGGCACTACATAAAATGACGGTGGACTAAACTTTCAGGCACCGATCCTCAACTACCAAAAATTCATCTAAAAAAAAGGGCTTGCCGAAAATCAGCAAGCCCTTTTTTAATGTTTAATGGATGGATCAGCCACCAAAACGTGCGTAATGGTGCTTCAGAATAGTATCATATTGCTGTGCAAGTTCATCGTCGTTTTCATGTTTCAGGGTAGTGATAAACTCCCCAAGCATCATCATCGACATCTGAACATCCCTTGTCAGGCGTTCATTATGATCTTCATTATACTGCAAAGTAGCAATAGCACGATCTGCAACGGTCTTCAGCACTTCCAGACCTTTATCTGTTTCGCCTGTGGCAAACAAGAATCTGACCGTCTGAATTACGGTGTAGTCATATGGTACAGCCGCATCAGGAATGCGCTCCAATGTGGCATTGATCACATTTTTAGCTTTGTCAATATCACCTTCTTTCAGCAAGGCATAAACCAGGCTATTGATGTTTGAACGGGTGTTCATAACAAAATTGCGATAGTTCTCATCATAGTACACATTTGGATCATTCAGCCCACGGTACGCAAACTTGTTCATCACATTGTCATACATCTTTTCTGTATCTACCAAATACTCGCCGCGGTTCCCTGCATTCGGGTTGCGCACAGGCAACAGGCGGTAAACATTCCCTTCCTGCACCACATAAGGCGAAAGGTCGATACCGATTGAAGAAAGCGAGGTGTTATTGAAATAGATCGGACGTTTCCAGTTGTTGTTCGTGATCAGGTCAATGAGCATCAATGTGTTTTTCTCCAAACCATTGTTCTTGATGTTCCACACCAACTGGTTGGTTACATACTTTTTCAGCTGGTCAGGCACCAAATTGCTGTTCAGTACAGCGGCAGTGTCCACATCAAAATACATTTGCTTCGATGGCACAATACTCATCTTTCCACCTGAACGGGTAGGCAGTTGCAACTGACTCGATCCTCTTTTCAGTAATGAGATATATTGCTTGGCATCGATCGCACCTTTCAGTCCTGGCAACTCCTGATACATGGCATAGTCATTCGGCCCACCTTGTTTATAGTCTTGCTCTTCAAAAGTGAAAGGCAATGGTTTGGAATCGTATGCCTGACGCGTCATCTGATCGATATACCAGTCAGTATTAAAATAGCTCAGTACAATTACACGGACGTCCGTTCGGAAATTCTCCACTTCCTGCACATACCACAATGGAAAGGTATCATTATCTCCTCCTGTAAACAGAATTGCATTTGGCGCTAAGCCTGCAAGGAAGTTGCGCGCTGAATCTACTGAAAAATAACGGCCTGAACGGTCGTGATCGTCCCAGTTTTGCTGAAGCATAATGACAGGTGCTGCCATACTGACCAAAATCGCAACGATTGCAGCCTGTGTAGCATCAATTTTACTGCTCAGCAATTCCGTAAGTCCCAATACACCGATCCCACACCACATGGCAAAAATGTAAAACGATCCCACATAGATATAGTCACGCTCACGAGGTTCGATCGGTGGAGAGTTCAGGAATAATACCAGGGCAGCCCCCAGTGCAAGAAACAGGATACTCAGGATCAGGAATGATTTTTTATCCTTGTTAAAGTTAAAGAATACCCCCAACAAACCGAGAATAAGTGGCAACATGAAATACACATTATGCCCTTTGTTATTTTCAAGTGATGGCGGTAATTTCTGGAAAGCATCGGTAATGCCTACCCAATTAGCTCCCTGAACATCACTTTCCCTTCCTGAGAAGTTCCACATGAAGTAACGCATGAACATCGTCCCGACCTGGTGGGTAAAGAAGAATTTGAGGTTATCGCCAAATTTCGGCTCTTCACCTGGCCGTAAGCCCAACTGCTCCTGATAGGCCTGTACGTGTCGTGGAGAATTACTCCAGATACGTGGGAAAATCGTCTGACGCTTATCGTCGAATTTGTATTCCATTTTATGGTCTACAATTTCATACTTATCTTTTCCTTTGGTATAAATAGGCGCACCTGTTTCCGTTCCTGTGATTTGCGCATCGTAATACTGCCCATAAAATAATGGACGCGTACCGTACTGTTCACGCTTCAGGTAGGATACAAAGGAGACAATATTATCAGGGTTGTTCTCATCAATCGGAGGGTTGTAGCCTGAACGAATCGGTACAATCAGGAACGATGAATAACCAATCAGAATAAAGGATAAACTCAGTAATATGGTACTGAAGGCCACCATCTGACGTTTTTGGGTCAGGTAGATGCCATAAGTCAGCGCACCGATAAAGGCAAAACAGAAAATCAGAATTCCTGAGCCAAAAGGCATGCCTACAGAATTGACAAAGAAGAGCTCAAAGTCCCCTGCCCAAGTCGGCAAACCAGGAATAACGATACCATTGATGACCAACAAAATCACAGAACTTATCGCCAAGGTACCAATAACACCTTTGGCTGTTGGTTGCTTATAATGCTTGTAATAGTAAATCAAGCCCAGCCCAGGGATGGTCAGCAGGTTCAAAAGGTGAACACCGATAGAAAGCCCCATCACATAGGCAATCATAATCAGCCAACGCATTGAATCACTTTCACCTTCAATAAACTCCCATTTGAACATCATCCAGACCACCAAAGCGGTAAACATCGACGACATGGCATAAACCTCCGCCTCAACAGCAGAGAACCAGAAAGAATCAGAAAAAGCATAGATCAAGGCTCCTACAGCCGCAGCACCCATAATCATGATGGTCTGCTGTTTGGTTGCGAGCTCTCTTTTGATTCGCATAATCTTCAGCCCGAGCATGGTCAATGTCCAATACAGGAACAAGATGGTAAATCCAGAAGCCAGTACGGAGGATATATTGATCCAGTAAGCAATTTTCAGTGGGTTGCCCATCGACAAGAATGAGAACATTCTGTTGATCAGCATAAAAAATGGTGCCCCTGGAGGGTGCGATACTTCAAGCTTATAAGATGTGGCGATAAACTCTCCACAATCCCAGAAGCTGGCTGTCGGTTCGACAGTCATCCAATATACTACGACGGCAATCGCAAAGATTATCCACCCTGTATAATTGTTAATCTTTTTGTAATTAAACATTTAATGTAAGGTTATCTTGATAACAAGAATTATTTGCATGCTATTTTTCAGCCTTGAAAATAGGAAGACTACATCAAAAAATGCGGTTGTTGATGTTAAATTTTGCAAAAGGGAGAACAAAAGATCTCAAATCGCCCTCAAATTGGCTTCAAGCTGAAATAACGCAGGCTACTATTATCTGTTTCTAATAATCAATTGACTAAATCTCATGATTTTCGAGCCATAATTTCCCGCGAATAAATAACCCTCCCCCTAAAAAACAGGTTAAAGAAACTGTACCCATAATCGTTTGACATTATACCTATTCAATGATTGACCTATGAAACAACTGAAACCGCTCTTCCTGCTGTCCTTAATCTTGCTCGCTTTCGCCTGTAATGATGACAATGATGCCATCCCTTCGATTCAAGGCGACTGGACATTGAATAAAATTAAAGGAACAGGCATGGCACCTGGTTTTCCGCTCGCCATTCCTGTGGAACTTGATGAAGATACCCTGAATGCTTTGATTGGAAATGAAATGGCACGAACTGTAGAGTTACGCGAGGATCAGAAAATATACCGTAAAGATATTCAGATCGCCGTTGGCTCCTGGTCGCAGGACAACGCCAATTTCACTTTTAAAATTGACTCCCTCTCCAGCAAAGAATATAATGGCGAAGCCAATACCAGCCAATTAAAACTGTTCGTTACCGACCTGGATATTGAGGGTAACAAATTTACTGGCGATGTTTATTTCAGAAAATAACGCCCCAATCACTTTAGTGCGAGTAACGGCACAGAAATGATTGCAGCACAAATATCAAACATCTTTAATTCCCCCAAAATTAAGCCCTCTCTGGAGGGCTTTTTTTGTTTTTATGTCCACCTGCTCCCAGCAAAATAATTTTTAGCACCACTTTTGCCCTGTACCTAAACTGATTCATCTGAATCTCAAGGACAAACACCTGAAATTTATTGAATTACATCAGTTGCAATTGTAGGATTATTAAGATATTCCTTCTATATTTGCACTCCTTTTGAATCGGAATGGGTCACAACCGCCTTAGACCCTTCTGAGACTCAAGGTTTCGAAACCTCGTACCTTAGCACGTACAAATTGGCTTTCCAAGCTGATTATAAAGGGTTTCACCCCGTGATTTTGTCCCGAAGGACGATGCTGGAGCTTCCAAACTGGTGTCCGATTCTTGGGTGAATGAGTGGGTTCTAAGATTATTTATTAATTATTTAAATTCAGCTAAAGTGGATACTTTAAGTTACAAAACACTATCAGCGAACAAGGCGACTGTTGAAAAAGAGTGGGTTGTTGTTGACGCTACCGATATGGTATTGGGTCGTTTGGCTTCTGACGTTGCCAAAGTGATTCGTGGAAAACACAAACCATCTTTCACTCCTCACGTGGATTGCGGAGATAACGTAATTGTTATCAATGCTGACAAAGTTCGTATGACAGGTAAAAAATGGACTGACAAACAATACGTTCGTCATACTGGATACCCAGGTGGCCAACGCGTTCAGACTCCATTAGAGGTTAAAAACAAGAAGTCTTCGACGATTTTGGTAGAGCGTGCTGTTCGCGGTATGTTGCCAAAGAACCGTCTTGGACGTCAGCTTTTTCACAATTTATTTGTCTTCGAAGGTGCTGAGCACAACCACGAAGCACAACAACCTAAAGTAATTAAATTCTAAGAAATGGAAGTTGTAAACACATTAGGAAGAAGAAAGACTTCAGTCGCAAGAATTTACGTGAAATCTGGTAGCGGTGCTATCACAGTTAACAAGCGTCCGTTGGAAACTTATTTCCCAACTGAGATCTTGCAATTGATCGTAAAACAACCATTGGTAATCTCTGAAGCTGATGGTACTTTAGACATCAACGTGAATGTTTACGGTGGTGGTATCAAAGGACAAGCGGAAGCAGTTCGTTTGGCTATCTCTCGTGCACTTTGCGAAATGGACGCTGAAAACCGTCCTGCATTGAAAAAAGAAGGATTCCTTACTCGTGACCCTCGTATGGTTGAGCGTAAGAAATATGGTAAGCGTAAAGCTCGTCGTTCTTTCCAATTCTCAAAACGTTAATATTTGGCTTCGGCTTTATTATACGTTTTTTAAAAAATTTAATTTTCTATATAAGATTTAGTAATGGCTATTCAACTAACTTATAAAGACTTACTTGATGCTGGTGTTCACTTCGGACACTTAACGAGAAAGTGGGATCCTAAAATGGCTCCGTATATCTTCATGGAGCGTAATGGCATCCATATTATTGATTTGAACAAAACCTTGGTTGCTCTCGACGAAGCATCTAATGCACTTCAAGGCATCGTTCGCTCTGGTCGTAAAGTGATGTTTGTTGCTACTAAAAAGCAAGCTAAGGACATCATCGCTGAAGAAGCAGCACGCCTTAAAATGCCTTTCGTAACTGAGCGTTGGTTAGGTGGTATGTTGACAAACTTCGCGACTATCCGTAAGTCATTGAAAAAAATGTCTTCGATCGACAAGTTGATGAAGTCTGAAGAGTACATGAACTTGGCGAAGCGTGAGCGTTTGATGGTATCTCGTGAGAAAGACAAGTTGCAACGTGTATTGGGCGGTATCGCTGACCTTACTCGTTTACCTGCAGCTTTGTTCATCATTGATATCAAGCGTGAGCACATCGCAGTTAAAGAAGCACACAAATTGAATATTCCTGTATTCGGTTTGGTGGATACTAACTCCGATCCTTCTTCTATCGATTTCGCTATCCCTGGTAACGATGATGCTTTCAAATCTATCTCTATCATTGCTAAGGCAATCGGTTCAGCTATCGAAGATGGTTTGAACGAGCGTCGTAAAGACAAAGAAGAGAACGATCGCAAGAAAGAGGAAGAGGCTAAAAAAGCCGCTGACACTGAGAATGCTGAGGAAAAATAATCTTAGGATTTTATAAAAATATATGAACACCCCCCTGCCTTCGAGTGAGTGGAGGTGTTCATTTTTTTTATTTGAAAAGTAATTGAAGATCTATTGATTTTCACCTACTTTCGTATTGAATTTCTTATTGATCACTAAAAAATATTAACATGGCTATTTCAGCAAAACAAGTTAATGAGCTGAGAAAAGCAACTGGTGCGGGCATGATGGATTGCAAAAAAGCATTGGTTGAAACTGACGGCGATTTCGATAAAGCAATCGAAGTACTTCGTAAAAAAGGTCAGAAGGTTTCTGCGAAACGTGCTGACAACGAAACTTCTGAAGGTTCTGTATTCGCGAAAGCAAATGCTGACAACACTGAGATCGTTACATTGAGCTTGGTTTGTGAAACTGACTTCGTAGCAATCAACGAAGGTTTCCAAGCATTGGGTGCTTCAATTTTGGATGCGGCTGCTGCAGCTAAACCAGCATCTGTTGAAGGAATCATGGAATTGTCTTTGGGCGAGATGACTGTCGCTGAAAAAATTACTGAGACTATCGGTAAATTCGGTGAGAAGATCGTAATCAAAAACTACGAAGTGATCACTGGTGAGAAAGTTGTTGCTTATATCCACTCAAACAAGAAATTGGGCGTAGTAGTATCTTTGGCTAACGTAGGTGATGCTGATTACGAAACTGCTGGTAAAGATGTAGGTATGCAAGTAGCTGCAATGAACCCAATCGCATTGAGTGCTGATGACGTAAGCGAAGAAGTGAAGGCTAAAGAATTGGAAATCGGTCGTGAGATCGCATTGAAAGAAGGTAAGCCAGAAGCAATCGTTGACAAAATCGCTAACGGTAAATTGAACAAGTTCTTCAAAGACAACACTTTGTTGGCACAGGATTTCGTAAAAGACAGCTCTATGTCTGTTGACAAATACTTGAACAGCTTGAACAAAGGAATGACTGTAGCAGCGTTCAAACGCTTCACTGTAGGATAATTTCCTTTTCAGAAAATATAAGGAAGGCAGTACTCTTTTAGGGTACTGCTTTTTTTTGTTCATACCGTGTGGGATTGATTGAAAACTGCTAAATTCACCGCAAAAAGAGACTAACTATGGATTGCAGACTATTGGTGAAAAAGCGTGACCTGATCAGGACTGACGGTACCGCAGTGGGGGTGTATGTCCCACACACAGCATTTATGCGTCCTGAAAATGCAGGACTTTACCTTGGGGTAAGAATGAAAGAAGGGTATGGAATGGTTTTTTTCCCTGTTAAAGAAGCTACGCTCGATTATTTACTGGCGGGAAAAATTACGATCCGAGATATTTATCAGCACCACGATGCCCTGAGTTATCAGATTCGGAAAAGTGCCAACAAGGCCATCTCGGTTATCCGTGATGAAGTGGAAGGAAATACCCTGTTTTGGGGAGATTATTTCACAGACCTGGACACCTCGCTATTGGTTTACCGCAACTAAGGAATAGATATTTATACCTAAAACCCCTTTAGGTTTAGAAAAACACACTATTAGTTAAGATTATCCAACTTATAAGGGTGGTGGCATCAGTTTTGCCATTATTCAGGAAACTTAATTACAGATAATGAAAAAAGCACTCTACTTATTGACATTCATGAGCATCTTTGCATTCACAGCAAACGCTCAAAATCAAAAACATCACACTGCACAAGGTGCGGGACCAATGCCACAGGGATCAAAACAGATCAACCTTGGATTAGGATTTTCTAATTATGGAATGCCTATTTATGGTGGAATGGATTTTGGTGTTGGAAGTGATATCACTATAGGCTTTGAGCTTGGATATCAACAACATACTGAACACTATTGGAAGCACAGAGCATTCTCTGCAGCAGCTATCGGAAATTACCACTTCAACCGCATTCTCAATATTCCTAACAACTGGGATTTCTATGCTGGTTTGAGTATTGGATACATTTCATGGTCACATAGCTGGGATCACGATGGTCACCATAATGAATGGGATGGAGATGACTACAACTCAGGATTGGGATTAGGCCTTCAGGTAGGTGGCCGTTATTATTTCAATAACAACTGGGGAATTAACTTAGAATTTAACGGTGGAAACCGCATTTCAGGTGGACGTGTAGGAGTTTCTTATAAATTCTAATAACGTACATTACCATACAGCAGGGCTGTCTTCATCTTGAGGACAGCCTTTCTTTTTGCCTTCATTTTTGGGGAGTAGCCTCCACGTTCAGTGTTTGAGCACAAATATCGATTAAGCAGTTTTGAATTACACAAATACCGTTTTAACTTGCTCGATATCGACTTTTACAAACTCAACAGATACTTATCAATTATGAAAAAATCACTCTACCTATTGGTCTTCATGAGCATTTTGGCTTTCTCTGCCAACGCACAAATCAAAGGCTTACCTCAGGGTGGCGGCCCATTGCCTAATGGCGCCAAGCAAGTAAATGCAGGCTTTGGATTTTCAAACAACGGACTTCCTGTATATGGTGGAATGGACTTTGGCGTAGGCAGTGATATCACCGTAGGTTTTGATATTGGCTACCGTAGCTACAACAGAACGCATAAGGGATTGGGATACCGAACAACCGTATTCTCCATGGCTGCCATTGCCAATTACCACTTTAACCGCATTCTTGAAATTCCGAACAACTGGGATGTGTACGCAGGTTTGAATGTAGGCTACTCAAATGTATCCAATAGATGGAATGGCTCAGGCGACCCTACTTATGACTGGAGTGAAAATTCTGGTTTAGGCTTGGGGCTGCAAGTGGGAGCACGTTATTATTTCAACCAAAACTGGGCGATTAATCTGGAGCTTAATGGAGGTAACCGTTTGTCTGGAGGACGCATCGGTGTTTCTTACCGCTTATAATTCAAAATAACTTTGTAAAAGAGGCTGTCATATTCAACATGACAGCCTCTTTTTTTTAATACCCATATTTATCCTTCCACCAATATTTCAACCACTCCCGAAGGTGACTTTCTTTCTGGTTGTCTCCTGGCTCATAAAACTTATGCCCTTCAAGTGCCTTGGGCATATATTCCTGGGGAGCAAAGTTCCCAGGATTGTCATGACTGTAATTGTACCCCTTGCCATAGCCCTGTTGCTTCATGAATTTGGTCGGGGCATTCCGCAAGTGCAGCGGAACGGGCAAATCGCCAGTCGCCTCTATCGTTCGTAATGCCTGATTAATCGCATTATAGCTCGCATTACTTTTGGGGCTTGTCGCCAGGTAGGTTGCACATTGCGAAAGGATAATCCTCGACTCAGGGTACCCGATCGTCTGTACTGCCTGAAATGCATTATTGGCAATCACCAAAGCGGTGGGATTGGCCATACCGATATCCTCTGAAGCCGAAATCAGTAATCGGCGGGCAATAAATTTCACATCCTCCCCACCCTGAATCATTCGTGCCATCCAGTACACCGCTGCATTGGGGTCAGAACCACGTATGGATTTGATCATCGCTGAGGCCAAATCATAATGCTGATCTGCATTTTTATCATAAACGGCCATTCGCTGTTGCGCCACCGACTTCACAATGGCATTATCAATACTTCCTTCAGCACCCAGCGAATCAGCTACAATTTCAAGCAAGTTCAGTAACTTTCGGGCATCTCCTCCTGAAACCTGAAACAGGGCTTCATATTCTTTAATTTCGAGCTTCTTTTTGCTCAACACCTCATCTTCAGACAATGCCCTCGCCAAAAGATTTTTAAGATCCTCCTCTGTCAGCGACTTTAAGGTATATACCTGACAACGAGAAAGCAAAGCGCCATTCACCTCAAAGGAAGGATTCTCCGTGGTCGCTCCAATCAAAGTAATGATTCCACGCTCAACAGCCCCCAACAGGGCATCCTGCTGCCCTTTATTAAAGCGATGAATTTCATCAATAAACAATAAGGTTTTGGCCTGCCGCCTGGCACGTTCAATCACCTCCCGAACATCTTTTACTCCAGAACTGATCGCACTCAGGGTAGCAAAAGGCATTTTCACCGTTTCCGCCATAATCTGCGCAAGGGTGGTTTTCCCGACACCTGGAGGCCCCCATAAAATCAGGGAGGGAATCATGCCTGTATTCAGCGCACTTCTGAGAATTCCCGCCGAACCGACAAGGTGCTGCTGCCCGACCATCTCATCAATGGATGTCGGGCGGAGCCTTTCGGCCAGTGGCCGCTGTTGGTTATTTCCTATCATTATTTTTTCGTTTTCTACTTCCCGATCAAATATCCCAGCCAGACCTTTCCTCCTTCTTATGATATTCGTCAATAATCTGCTGACTGATCTCCTGGTACATTTCTGCCCACTCCTGCTGCTCATCCATCAGTTCAAGGTGCGCATCGAGGGTTTTAATGTCCTTCCGCACAGCAGGGCCTGTTTGTGCCGCTTTAGGGCCAATCTCCAGTGTTTTGTTAATTGTTTCAGCAATCAGGGGGTGCATCAGTTCAAAGGACAGGTTTTGCTGTTCCATGATCTGTGCCGACCTTAGCATCATAAAGTTGGTAAAATTACAGGCAAAAACCGCTGAAAGGTGAATATGCTTTCGCTGTTTGGAGTCCACTTCTTTCACGGTATGGCTAATGGTTTCTGCCAGTCTTACCAGCCGTGCTGTCGCCCATTTTTCTGATGTTTCAATTAAAAAAGGCACTTCTTCAATATCGATTTCCTTCCCCTTTGTAAAGGTCTGCAAAGGGTAGAACACTCCATGTGCATCGGCAGCAGCATACTCCAGTTCATTCATGGGCATTGCACCCGAAGTGTGGGCCAGTACGGTACCATCAGGAAGGATGATATCTTTGGCAATTTCAGCAATGGCCTGATCGCTGACACATACCAGAATGACATCCAGATCGGCGGAAGAAAAGTCAAGATCATGGTGCCACTCCGCATTGAACAACCGATCGAGCATTTGTTTTCCACGCTTTTTGTCCCGACCATAAAGGGCCGTGATGTGATGGCCGGCGTTTTCAAGTGCGGGCCCGAGGTGCCACGCCACATTACCAGTACCAATTAGCGCTATATTATAAAACTTTTTCATAACGTTTTGTTATATTTATACATAATCTTGAAATTTCCTCTGTCAAGATCAAGCAAAGCACATTTTTTGAACCCAAATTTGCACGCAATAAAATCACGCAATCATTTTACAAAAATAATATAGATGGACAATAAGTTGCACAAAAAGCCGTCACTTATACAAGCACTCTTGCCTGTAATGTTACTGATCGGGATGCTTTCGGCCAATGTGGCGATCTTTAGCGACAATGCTACCTACGGACCGAACCAAATCGCCCTTATTCTTGCTGCTGCACTTGCTGGGCTTGTAGGCATGAAACTCAATTATACCTGGGAACAGATGGAGGACGGGATTGTCCTGAGTATCAAATCCGCCTTACCTGCCATTCTGATCCTCCTACTGATCGGATCCCTTTCGGGAACCTGGCTGCTCAGTGGTGTTGTGCCCTCGTTGATTTACTACGGACTTGGCATCCTGACCCCAAAGATTTTCCTTTTTGCCACCGTGATCATCTGTGCAATTGCTTCTGTTGCCATTGGCAGTTCCTGGACCACCATCGCCACCATCGGTATTGCCCTTCTGGGGATTGGTACCGCCCTTGGCTTTGACAAACCCATGATCGCTGGCGCCATTATTTCAGGTGCTTATTTTGGAGATAAAGTATCGCCGATGTCGGACACCACCAACCTGGCCCCTGCCATGGCTGGTACCGACCTGTTTACGCATATCCGAAGCATGATGTACACCACCATCCCGTCGATCGTCATTACACTGATCATCTTTTTGGTCATGGGATTTCAGCATTCTTCGGTCGCTAACCCAGATAATATCGAAGGGATCCGCCAGAGTATTTTAGCCACTTTTGATGTTACCCCATGGTTGTTTCTGGTTCCATTGGCAGTATTGGTGCTGGTACTGAAAAAAGTTCCTGCAATTCCTGCATTATTGATCGGAACATTGCTTGGCGCATTGTTTGCCTTAATTTTTCAACCTAATTTGCTGCATGAAGTGGCGGGTAAAGACAAAAGCTTTTGGGCGGCAAGTTATGCAGCGCTAAGCCGTTCAATGTTTACCGAGATTTCTATTCATACCAATAACATACAGGTGAATGAATTGCTGACCTCAAAAGGGATGTCAGGGATGCTGAACACGATTTGGCTGATCATGTGTGCGATGATTTTTGGTGGGATTATGGAGTCTACAGGTTTACTGCAACGTATTACGCAGGCGGTTATCGGCAAGGTCAACTCTATTGGTGGACTCATTGCCTCAACCTCTGTTTCGTGTATTTTCTTCAATACCACCGCTTCAGACCAATATTTATCAATTGTAGTGCCTGGCAGGATGTTTGCAGACGTATATCGCAAACGTGGCATCCGACCTGAGGTATTGTCGAGAACGCTGGAAGATTCAGGGACTGTTACTTCGGTACTGATACCATGGAATACCTGCGGTGCTTACCAAGCCTCGGTGTTGTCAGTTGCTACTTTTGCTTATTTACCTTACTGCTTCTTTAATATCCTCAGCCCGATTGTTACGATCATCTTTGGCTATTTATTCGTTAAAGCTGATTTGCCCAAGTCGGAAATCGAGGAGGTACCGGCAGCAGTAGATTAAGTATGATTTTATGTATCAAAAAGAAATCAGTAAAGAGGAGGTCAACGAATTACCATTGACAAAATACGAGGGAGAGATTGAACTGATCACCGATTCGGAATCTTTGGATGAAGCCCTGAAAGAAATCGAGGAGTACTCGGTGATAGGCTTCGACACAGAGACCAAACCTACTTTCCGCAGAGGCGCCAAAAACCATATCGCCCTGATTCAGATTGCCACCGAAGAAAAAGTCTATTTGATTCGGGTTCAGGAAACAGGCGTTACCCCTGCATTGGAGGATCTGCTGAGCAATCCTGACATTCACAAAATTGGTATTGCCCTTACGGATGATATCAGAGGGATGAAAGAGATTGCTGACATTTTGCCTCAGGGTTACATTGACCTGGCTACTGAAGTGAAAGCCATGGGATGGAAAGTTACGGGAGCAAGAAACCTCTCCGCCATATTTTTGAAAATTCGAATTTCCAAGAATCAGCAAACTTCCAATTGGGAGAAATCCGAGTACAGCCCACAGCAGATCGACTATGCCGCTACGGATGCATGGATCTGCCTGGAGATTTACAAAAAGATACAGGAGTATCAAGCATTAATGGCCTGAGAAAAGCCATTAAAAAAGCCATGACATTAGCGTCATGGCTTTTTTAATGTTCACCTATTTTTTATCCTCTTCTTCCAACAGCACATCTACTCCATCGATTTTTTTCAGCTTCTCAAGCACCTCGGCAAAGCGTTTTTCCCTGACCGAGATTTCCATTTCACAAAGGTTATCGAAATGCTGATTCAGAATCTGTAAATCGTATTCCTTGATCAGCTTCATCACATCATTCATACTGAGGTATTCAAACCTGAAAGGAATATCGATCATCAGGATCTTTTCGACAATTTCTCCCTCTTCAATAGCATCTGCCGCCGCAGTACGATAGGCATGTACCAAGCCGGGAACGCCCAATTTGGTGCCGCCGAAATAACGCACCACCACGATCAGCAGGTTAGTCAGGTTATGGGAGCGAATTTGCCCCAGGATAGGGTCTCCGGCAGAGTGCCCTGGTTCGCCATCATCATTGGCGCGGAACCGTTCGCCGTCATTGCCTAAAACATAAGCATAACAGTGGTGGCGGGCATCGTAGTACTGCTTCTTCAGGCCATCAATAATTTCCTTCACTTGCTCTTCTTTTTTAATGGGATAAGCAAGCCCAATAAATTTACTGCCTTTTTCTTTATAAAAACCTTCCGAGGCTTCGGCAAGGGTGAGATAAGTGTCTTTCATTCCTGCATCCATTGACTTCCCTACAAAAATAGAATGTTTATCAAAATAAACCCAATTTAACGCTACAAGGCGCCAATTTGCTGCTTATCGACATCATATTTGTTATGCTTCTGTGCCAGTTTTTTATAAGTGGCCTTTCCGGTCTGGTCATTGGTAGCGTCACAATACTTCGCCAAATTGATATAAGTAACACACAGGCCGTGATCACTCGGGTGCTCTTGCTGTTGGAAAGCCTTTTCAGCCTTGAGCAAATACTCCTTTACCTGTGGATCGGTAGGCTGATCCAAGGCTAAAAATCGCCCCATCAGCAAATTTCCTGGAGCACTAAACATGGGATTGCTGCGCTTGCTCAGGTCAAGGGCCAGTGCGACCTCTTCGCTATTTACCCGTTGCAGGTAAGCGAGGTTTTCGAGGTACATACAAGTGAAGTAAGGGTTGTTCGGATAATGCTTGTGCAGGTATTCGGAATGCTTGAATGCTTGCTGCGGTTTGGCGCCGTAATGCATCAGCAAATGGTATAAATACTGCCGTGATTCTACATCCGTAAAAATTCCTTTTTCTGTGGCAATCTCCATTTGGTGGAGCCCAAGTTCCAGATCGCCACTTTTAAAGAAAAACATAAAAGGACGATACACGGGGTTATTCTGCGGAAATTTAATGCGGTAGTAATTGTACAGCCCTGTGGTGAAGTAAAAATCAGGGAACTGATCGATTAAGTTAAAGCCCTCCTTCACGTAACTGTAAAGTACTTTGCCATAACTAATGGCTTTCATGGAGCTCCCTTCATCAAACCAATATTCAGCATACATGGCATTGAAGGTCAGGGCCACGAATTTCAGTTCGGCATCATCTGGTGCGGCTTTCAACCGTTCGGCAGTCAGGGCAATGCCCTTATCAAGGTTAGCCGTGTAGGCCTGCTCCATTTTCTCGTTCTTATGCTCAAATTTTTGTTGCCAGAACAGAATCCTTGCCTTGAGCAAATAAATGGTAGGGTCTTGTTGAAGATAAGTTTCGAGGGAGTCCGCATAGGCCTCAGCCTTTTTGAATTCAAAATTATAAGTGGCCGTCAGTCCTTCTTCAATGAAGCGCATGGCTTTTTTATCATTTCGAATTTGGGTGGTGGGCATGGCATATGAGTACAATGGCAACACGATGGCCATCATTAAAAACAAAAATCTCCGCATAATCTTTCTAAACGCTTAGTCTACTTTGGGCCATCAATTTATAATAAATGTAGGCCAAGACCTATTTAATAATTTGGTATATTATGAGTAATTAAACGATTATACCCAAACAAAAAGGCTATTTTTTTGCTATAAATAGGACTTTATGCCCATTAAAGTAAAGCTTAACCCTTAACATTAACCGACGAATATTATCGAAGCGCTAAAGATATTTAATTCAAGCTGGATCAGGAAATCGAAATTGACCCTGAGTACGCTCCTGCTAAGGATTCTCACTCAAATCGGCATCATGAAACTCTTTGCCGTGTATTTTGGACCTGCAGGTGTGGCACTGGTGGCGCACTTTCAAAACCTGGTAGAGCTCATTACCCAAATCCCCAATGAGGGGATCAACCGTGCATTGGTTCACTTTTGGGGCAACCCAACACTGGAGGATGGCCCACGCCGACGGGTATTCTATGCGGCGATTATTTACAACCTCATTGTCCTGTTTTTAGGCTTTGGGGTGTTCTTTGGTTTGAAGCATATATTCCTGAAAGAATTTATTGAACTGAACGACCTGCTGCAGCTGCCTTTTGAAGGGCTGTTTTTCACCATCATGAGCCTGCTGCTCTTGCATTTGTTCCTGATGGCAGTCATCCTCTCTCATGGGCACGCCAAAATATACACCACTTTCAGCTTGGTCAGCCTGATTTGCTCATTGATCCTTGTGGCTTATTTTGTGCAGTATAACGATCAGCAACTGGCATTACTGAGTGTAACTTTCGGGCAACTCCTGGGACTGGTTTGTGCGCTGGTATTTTCCGTTAGGCATCGGTTGGTGAGAAAGGTAAAACCAATTGAAACGAGCAAAGGCTCCATGGAGGCGATATGGAATTTCATGCTGGTAACTTTCGGTGCTTTTGTGTTTGGGAAGATGCTCGAATATGGCGTCAGGGAATGGATGATCAATGCTTATGGTCTTGAGCAGGCAGGGCAGTGGCAATCGGTGGTTAAAATATCAGAAAACTACTTTTTACTCTTCACTGGCACCGTAGGCCTGGCTTTCTTTCCGAAGGTTAATCAACTGATTTTATTCCCTGAAGAACTGAGAATTTATGTCCGTGGCGTTATTGCACTGGTTGTTCCTGTCACCCTGATAGGCAGCTTATTTATCTTTTTTGGTAAAGAATGGTTGTTGGTTGGGCTGTACAGTGAAGATTTTCTGCCTGCCAGCAAGTTTTTTCTTTATCAGCAAACGGGCGATTTCTTCCTGATTATCGCTTACCTGCTCGCTTTCATGCTTTCGGCACAGTCCAAACCTATCGCTCACCTTTCACTGCAATTCGGTGCGACGGTATTGTACCTCGTATTCATTTTTTATTTTTGTTCGAGAGATGGGCTTTTGGGAGTCGTGGAAGCCCACGCGTTAAAATCAGCGATCTATTTTGCTGTTCTGCTGTTTCTGAACCGAAGACTGGTATTATAATTCAGCAGGTGTTGTAATATTTCTACACCTGCTGAACGATTCAAATTTTATCGGCGGTTATCGTCCCCTTCCATCATACTGAGGTAACTCATATATCGACCTTCATCAATGTAGCCACGCTTTACGGCCTCGGTAACTACACAGCCAGGCTCATGGGTATGCGAACAGTTATAAAAACGACACTCGCTCATTAATGCCCTGAACTCTGGGAAATAGCCTCCAATTTCTTCCTCTTTGATGTCCATCAAACCCAGTTCTTTAATTCCTGGAGTATCGATCAAAAATGTTCCCTCTTCGATTTCAAACATTTCTGCGAAGGTGGTGGTATGAACCCCCTTATTGGCATAAGTGGAAACCTCTTGTGTCCATTGGTCAATATCTGGAGCAATGGCATTGATCAGGGTAGATTTCCCCACCCCTGAGTGCCCCGAAAGGATTGACTTCTTGCCTTCAAGCATCGCCATAAAAGCATCGAGTCCTTCTTTTTTCTTCGCTGAAAGTGACAAACACTGATAACCCAGCGACTCATAAAGCTCCATGAGTTCTTCCTGAATCTGCTGCGCCTCTGGCACCAGTAAATCCGCTTTGTTGAAAACCAAAACGGCAGGAATATGATAGGATTCACAGGAAACGAGGAATCGGTCAATAAAGCCCTGAGACGTGCGGGGCATCACTAAAGTACACACCAAAATCGCCTGGTCAAGGTTGGCACCAATGATGTGCCCATGCCGCACCTTCCTTGTAGATTTACGGATAAGATAATTCTCACGCTTTTTAATATGCGTGATCACGCCTGTTTCTTCTTCGGTATCTTCAAGCTCAAACGTAACGATATCCCCCACCGCTAAAGGGTTGGTTACCTTCAATCCTTTAATTTTGAATTTCCCCCGAAGACGGCATTGGTAAACTTCATCGGTGGTCAAATCGCGCACCTCATACCACGAGCCCGTCGAGCGCATCACTAATCCTTCCATATATTATTTTTGTCGGCTGTTTAAACTAATACTTTACCCTGATTTAACTTATCAAGTGCTTTCCAGAAATAGCTCACCTTTATATTTCAGAAAGGTGCCTGTGACAGGAAATATAAACCCTATCGATCACTGGGTACTGATCTCCGAGCACTTGTTAACAAGTAAATTTTGAAAGCATTCTTTCTTCACCTCCGAATGATTTTCATTATTTTATATAAGCTTCACAAAAGTCGAGAATTTGAGCCGTAACGCCCAAATTTTCTTCCACATATCTTCTCGACCGATCGGCGGCCTGTTGGTATTGATCCTCATCATTATACAAGGCCGCAAATTTCTCTGCAAACTCTTCACTGCGTTCAAAATCAAATGCCGCCTCCCGTGCAAGCATATCCGTAGCCTCCTGAAATTTTCTGTTTTTAGCTGAACGCCCAAAAAAGATCGGCAAACCATAGGTGGCCGCTTCCAGGATATTGTGCAAGCCGCTACCAAAAGCACCTCCCACATAGGCAAAGTCGCCATAGCGATAGACCGACGACAACATGCCGAAGTTGTCTATGATCAACACTTGTGCATCCGAAACGTTTTGTTCTGAAGCTTTGGAGTAGCGAATCACCTTGCCTGCGCATTGGTTTTCGATCTCCTTCATTTCTGACGCTTTCAGGTTATGTGGTGCAATAATAAATTTCAGGTCTGTTTTCCCACCATTGATCAGCGGAAAAATATGCACCATATCCTGCGGCCAACTGCTGCCCACCACCAATGTGCGGTGCCCCTCCGTGAAGGCCTCTACAAGCGGAAGTTTTTTGGCCTGCTGGCAGATTTCCTCTACCCGATCGAATCGGGTATCTCCCGTTTTACTGAAATTATAGACTTTAGCCTCTTCAAGCACCTCCACAGACTCCTGATTCTGTACAAAGAAATGATCGAAGCAATGCAGGGTGCGGAAAAAGAAGGCGCCGTACCACTTGAAGTAGATTTGGTCTTTTCTGAAAATGGTTGAAAATGAAAACAGGGGAATATTTTTCTGCGCCACACGTTTGAGGTAGTTGTACCAAAACTCATACTTCACAAAAAATACCACCTGAGGATTCAGCAAATCGACAAATTTCTTGGCATTCTGCCAGGTATCTATTGGCAGGTAGGTGATCAGATCTGCCTTATCGTAATCTTTACGCACTTCATAACCCGATGGGGAGAAGAAGGTCAGGACGATTTTATAATCAGGATACCGCTTTTTAAATTCTTCCAAAACTGGTCGTGCCTGTTCAAACTCTCCCAAAGATGCACAGTGAAACCAAGCCACAGGGTCGTTATAAGTTGCCCGAAAGTGCATCAGTTGTTTGAATACTGGCTTTCGGCCTTTTACAAACAGGCGCAGTTTCTTGTTAAAAAGTGCGGGAATCGGCAACAGTAATTCTGCCAGATGGAATAAAAACGAGTATAAAAATTGACCCATGCGATTATTTTGGAGCGTGGTTAAAGGACAACCTCTCTACAAGGTCTTCAGAAATAAATCTTCCTTGTGTGGTGGTTGTTTATAATTTTACGCAAAAATAAAAAAACCCTCTGAGATTATCAGAGGGTTCAGTGGCATATCTGTTAGGATCGCCAATATTTATTTGCTCGCTTGATTAGTGCGCTGAAAGGTATTCTGCTACACCTTCTTTAGTTGCTTTCATAGCGTCAGCACCTTCAGACCAGTTTGCAGGACAAACTTCGCCGTGCTCTTCTACGTGGTGTAAAGCATCTACCAAACGGATCATCTCATCGATGTTACGACCCAATGGCAAATCGTTGATTGTTTCGTGGCGTACAACACCGTTTTTGTCAATCAAGAAAGTACCACGGAAAGCTACAGGAATACCTGCGAATACCAATTCTCCTTCGTCATTGTACTCCCAGTCACCGGCCAATACACCGTAGTTGTTTGCAATTGTTTTCGACAAGTCAGCTACCAATGGGTATTTCACGCCTTCGATACCACCTTGTTTCTTAGGAGTAGTCAACCAAGCCAAGTGAGTTTCTTCTGAATCACAAGAAATACCAACAACAGCAACGTTGCGCTTCTCAAATTCTGCCAATTTTTCCTGGAAAGCCAAGATTTCAGTAGGACAAACAAAAGTAAAATCTTTTGGATAGAAGTAGAAAATTACTTCTTGCTTACCAATGTACTGCTCCAAAGAGAAGTCTTCTACGATCTCGTAACCGTTAACAACTGCTGGTGCAACAAACAATGGGGCTTTTTTTCCAACTAATGACATATTGATTATTATTTTAAGGTTTATTTTTCTTCAAACTTAATAGCTCAAAGGTATAGGGTTATTACAGTTTTACCAACAAAGCATTCTATAATTTACATTGCTTTTGCTTATTACAATATTAGTTATGTTGATACAATATTGGGCGGTGAAGTTTATCCTAAATAGGACTTCAGCATCCAGGCGGTTTTTTCCTGTCCGGCGATGTAATCACTCATCAAAGCGACTGTTCCTTCATCGTTGGCCTCTCCTGCCATTTCAAGAATTTCACGCTCTCTTTTGATCAGTGCCTGAATGTTCGACAGGGTGATTCCCACCGTATTTTCGGCATCGCTCACATCTACCGCAGGGGTAATTTCTGCCGCCTGAAGATAGTCTGCAAATGAATGCAGCGGTGATTTATCCAAAGTCAGGATACGTTCTGCCACCTCATCAATCTGCGTATGTGCCTCAGTGTATAATTCTTCAAATTTTACGTGAAGCTCAAAAAACTGAGGGCCCTTAATGTTCCAATGAAAGCCTCTTAGATTTTGATAGTAAACTTGAAAGTTGGCCAACAGGTCGTTTAACTGATCTGCTAACTGATTTGCTTTCTGTGCGTCTAATCCAATGAAATTCATAGCTATTGTGTATTTATGTTTTTATTATTTCTTTTCGATGGTTCAAAGGTAGGCAGGCTTGCTTTGCCTATCAAATCACTTCGATCAATGCATCATCAAGGATATCGATACCCGACATGAAAGCATAAACAAAGGTTTACGCTCACCAATATCATTACTCAATTTGCTGATAAGTCATGATTAATTATATAATATAAATCATATTCGACAATGACTTTGCCACCGGCGTTCCGCGGACTCATGTTGATAAAAAGTGGTCAATCAATAAATTATCCATGAAATACCATCGATATTTCGGCAGATCGTTTTCTCACCTTTGTAAAAACCTTACCTTTACCGATTGTGTAACAAAAACACTTTAGCCCCATTATAGGATCAAAGATTTATGCAATTAATCGAAGTAAATAGCCCTGCTCTGGAAAAAGCGTTTATTGACTTTCCACATCCATTATACAAAGACTACCCCGAATATATCCGTCCGCTGGACAAGGACATCGCTGTGGTGTTTAACCCACAGAAAAACACCTTTTTTAGCCATGGGGAAGCCATCCGATGGATGCTCAAAGACGATCAAGGCAAGTTTATTGGTCGGGTCGCGGCATTCTACAGCAACACCACCAAAAACAAGGACAATGACCAGCCAACAGGCGGACTGGGCTTTTTTGAATGTATTGATGAGCAGGAAGCTGCCAATACCCTTTTTGATGCCGCACAAACATGGCTGAAAGGAAAAGGCCTTGAAGCGATGGACGGCCCCATTAATTTTGGTGAGCGCGATAAATGGTGGGGATTGTTGGTTGAGGGGCATCACCGCACCGCCAACTATGAAAACAATTACCACCCGAAGTATTACCAGACCCTGTTTGAGAATTACGGCTTCAAGGTTTACTTCAAGCAATACACTTTTGGCAGAGATACTTTCGATCCCCTGCCGGATATTATCCACCGAAGGGCAGAGAAGATCCTCACCTCGGATGAATATCGCTTTGAAACCATCAAGAAAAGTCAGCTTGAGAAATACACCAAGGATTTCGTGATGGTTTATAATGATGCCTGGAAAGACTTTGAGGGAGTGGCACAACTGAGCCTCGAGCAGGCTCGTGATATTATGCAAATGATGAAGCCGATCATGGATGAGCGACTGATCTTTTTCGGTTACCACCACGATAAACCCATCTGCTTTTATGTCAACTTACCGGAAGTGAACAAAATTTTCAGGTATATGAATGGTAAATGGAACCTTTGGCAAATGCTGCGTTTCAAATACTTTCAGATGAAAGGTGTTTCCAACCGACTGATGGGGATGGTTTTTGGCGTTGCTTCGGCTTATCAGGGCAAGGGCGTTGAATCTGCCATGATCATTGAAGCGGGCAAGAATGTGATTAACCCTGAGGTACACAATTATTCGGAGCTGGAGATGAACTGGATTGGGGACTTTAACCCTGCCATGATGCACCTCGCCCGTAACCTCGGGACACGCATTGTAAAGACCCACCACACTTACCGCTATATGTTTGACCGCAACAAAGAGGTGGTAAAACACCCCCGATTAGGCTTTAAGAAAAAGCCGAAGAAAACGGAGTAGGGTCTTGTCAAACGCATAATGTCGATATTTTTTTGACTATGATTTACTTGATTAAAGGGGTTTACATGATTTATCGTTTCTGAACGGGAGAACATCCTAAAATCCTTTTTAATCATGGTAGTCATGCTCTTAAAACCATCAACAGGGCATACAGCTATTGACAAATCAGTCGTATTAAAAAATAAAAAATATAATCTGTGGAAATCTGTGTAATCTGTGGGGAAGTCCACCGCTACTCAGTTACCCACATTAAGCTAAAACATTATACCATGAGTTTATTATCTATTGGTACGGTTGCCTTCGATGCAATCGAAACGCCTTTTGGCAAAACCGACAAAATCGTCGGTGGTTCATGTACTTACATCGCCTTGGCGGCCTCTTATTTTTTGAAAGAGAAAAATAATATCGTTGCCGTTGTTGGGGATGATTTTGGCGATGATAACATTGCTGATTTGAACCGTCACGGTATCGATACGGAAGGTTTGCAGATCAAAGCAGGGGAAAAATCTTTCTTCTGGGCGGGCAAATACCACAACGACATGAACAGCCGCGATACGCTGGCCACAGAACTGAACGTTTTGGAAAACTTCGATCCTGTAATTCCTGAAAATTATCAGGATGTGAAATACCTGATGTTGGGCAACCTGACCCCTGCCATTCAGATTCAGACGATCGAGCGCATGAAAAACCGCCCGAAATTCATCGCCATGGATACGATGAACCTTTGGATGGACATTGCGATGGATGATTTGAAAAAGGCTTTGACGATGATCGACATGCTCATCATCAATGATGAAGAGGCCCGTCAGCTTTCTGGTGATTACTCACTGGTACGTGCGGCTCAAAAAATTCAGGAGATGGGACCAAAATATTTGATCATCAAGAAAGGGGAACACGGTGCTTTGTTGTTCGGTGAAAACCGTACTTTCTTTGCGCCTGCCTTGCCTTTGGAGGAAGTTTTCGATCCAACAGGAGCTGGAGACACTTTCGCAGGTGGATTGATGGGGTACCTGGCCAAAACGGACGATATCTCTTTCGATAATATGAAGCGTGCGATCATTCATGGCTCGGCAATGGCTTCTTTCACCGTAGAGAAATTCGGCCCTGAGCGTTTGCAGGATTTGGATCAGGCAACAGTGGATGCCCGTATTCAACAGTTTGTGGATCTTTCACAATTTGAATTATAAAAAGTGACTGGTGATCGGTGGCTGATGACTGAAGGAGATACGCTTCATTCGTTGGCCATCGAGCACAAAATAAAAATATGATAGAGCGCATTGAGCAGATCGAAGAGCAGGTCAATAAACTTGGACCTGAAGGCTACAAAAAATTATATCAGGAAATTCAGGAGCAACAGCCGCTTTTGATCTCCTTTTTTTTGGGCTATAAAATGGATGGCTATGACAATTACCTGCAAGGGGTGATTATGCGTGGTGTTTTCACCATCTACCTATTTTACAGGGACGAGCCTTTTTTCCAAAACACAAAACTGGGTTATAAGGAATTTCAAGAGCTGCGCGATGAGCAATTCGACTTCCTCGAATATATGGAAAGCCACCCGACGATGATTCAGGACAAAGAACTTACCCAAAAGATGATCAATGCCCTGCCTGATTTGCCACTCTATCAATACCTGATCAAAGGATTTGAGATTTCTCCTGCCTTCAGTACCCTTCCCGTAGAGGACAAGGGCACGATTGGATTGGAGTTTAAAATTTTGTTGGAGTTGATTCAGCGGAAGAAATAAACACCGCTTAATCATGTTGGAGGATTTTAAGCAACTTGATTAAAAGGATTACCATGATTTTAAATCATATTGGTTGCGGACGCTTGCCTGTGACCAACTAAATACAAAAAACCATGCTAATCCTTTATATGCCCTTCCATGCTTACCCACAAAAATAATCTGTGGAAATCTGCATAATCTGCGGACAAATAAACTCCCCGTCCATTCATTTTTTAACGCTGAGCTCGAACCATACGGTCTTTGTCATTGAGGTCTTTAAACACCTCCACATTTTTATAGCCTTTCTCTTCCAACATGGTTTTGGTTTCTGCACCATAAGCCTCATTGATTTCAAAGTATAACTTCCCGTTGGCAGTCAATTTCGTCAATGCCAAATCAGCAATTTTTTTATAAAACAATAACGGATCATTGTCTGGAACGAACAGCGCCAAATGTGGATCATATTCCAATACATTGGCATCCATGTCCGCTTTTTCCTTATCGCAGATATAAGGTGGGTTGCTGACAATAATCTCAAACTGCTGATCAAAAGGCAGCTCATCCTTCAGTACATCCATTTGTTCAAAACTCACCGCTGCATCCAAATATACTGCATTGCGTCGGGCAACAAACAGGGCTTTCTCGGAAATATCCACCGCAAAAGCATCGCAATGTGGCATCTCCAAATCAAGGGAAATAGGAATACAGCCTGTACCCGTACCAATATCAAGAATGTTGTAAAGCTCGTTGTCTTTATTCTCATCCAAGATCAACTTGATCAACTCTTCGGTTTCGGGGCGTGGCACCAGGGTATGTTCATTGACGATAAACTTATGGCCATAAAAAGGCGCAACTCCTGTAACATGCTGCAAGGGCACCCCCTGCTTCAATTCCTCCACAGCATCCCACAATTCATCATACTCCTCTTCAAGCAATGACAAACGCTCATTGGTCATCACCTTCATCTTATCAATTTCAAAAAGGTCTTCGAGTAATCCAAAGGTAACACTTTCAGCTTCACGATCCCCTAAAATGGGGGTCAGTGCCTCCGCTATATAATTTTTTAGCGCTTTCGCGCCATTGAATGCTTTTTCCATGCTGCAATTTACAAATTATCCCCTCAATCCTGCACGCGATTTACCCCAAAATAAGGCATTGATGCTCGCACTACCCCTATCCTGCATCAAATATCGTACAAAATTAATCCAACCACTGAAAAGTACATTTAACCAACCCAAGTAGCGTAAATAAAGTTCCAACTATAAAGATAATTGACAAACAATTGAATATGAGCAACTTAATTCAGGGTAACGATTTTGACATATGCCTATCGGAAGACAAAAATCCTATTTTCACCATTACCTTTCATGCCTGCTGCCAATACAGCACCATCAACAAAATTGCAGCGTCCCTTCAGCCCATGCTTCGGCGTTACCAAAGCTGTAAAATAATCTTTGACTTTCGGAAGATTTCCCCTAAATTAATGAATAGTGCGCCTTGTGATTTAACCCCATTAGCAAAGGGGTTTAAGAGTCTCAATATTTGCATGCGCTGTGTTTTTGTGAGTGGATTTTCAACTGCCAGACACAATTATCTTACAGACCAGGCAGTGAAAATTGAGGAAAAGGTCTCGCACCTGCATATTATTACCATGCCAAAACTACCAACAACAAACTATTGGCTGGAACAAGGCTGCAGTGCGAATTGCCCCATAAGCGCACGCCCTATTTTTCCAACTGAAACCTATTAAGTATGATGCTCGAAGACGGCCTGCTGGCTTTCCTCATTTCATTGGCCTTCATCACTCCTTTCACCGCAGGAGGGATTATTCTGTGGTATATCATGAGTGGCAAGCCTGAAGAGGAAAAAGAATAATTGGAGAGTGTATCCCTCCGAAAAAAGAATATCAAACTTCCCCTATCGTAAGTAGCACACTCCCGCGCCCACGCTTTCATGAAACTGCTTTCAGCTATTTTTTTGCCGATTGCTTTGATTATCATGCCTCTGATTCATACTCTCCCCCTATTTTCAAGGAATAATTTACACTTGCACAGTGTTTGTTTTTATGCCCTTAACCATAAAAAATGAACATGAAAAAGATATTCTCAAGCCTGATGATTGTTGCCCTCGCTGTGGTAGCCCTTTCAGCATGTACCACCAACGACAACCCCACAGGAGAACATATGTCGCCTTTTCACAGTGTGGAAATTGATGCCACGGGTCGAGACTTCCCCGTAACGGTTATTCAGGACGGCAGCTACTCGGTGGATATCAGCAATGGTGATTTTAATGAGTTGGACTATGCCGTAAAAGATGGCGTACTGATGATCAAGCCCCGACAAGGAGAAGAAATTGAAGGAAAAACGACCATCCACCTCGGTTATGATCTCAAAAGATTATATGTCCATAACCAAGCCGATGTCCTGCTTAAAGGGGCAATTACCACAGAAGATCAAGCCAACCTGGACATCGATACCCACAGTATTGTTAATTTTGAAGACCAACTACTGGTCAAGGACGAGTTGAAGCTGAACACTAAAAATGGCGCAAGTTTATTCATCGCTGACCTTGAAACCCACAGCGCACAACTCACCATGGATACTGGAGCCCATACCAATATTCAAGGGAATGCAAGTTCCACAGTGACCATCAGCGCAAGAAACGGTGCCCTGTTCAATGAAACCTCGAATGATGATTTCATTCCTGACAGCAAGGCCCCACTCAAAGCACCCCTTTACGACCTGAACATTGATACTGGTGCCAAACTCTGGGTGGATGCCACAGAGGACATCAAAGGAACAGCCAACAATGGTGCGCAAATTTATTATGTGAATCATGGCTATACTCCCACTGTAGAACTTCATAATGGTGCTGAAAAATTCATCAAAGACCTTTCGCTTTAGCGTAGACTGAACCCTTCTTTAAAATCCCAAAAGCAATGTTATTTTAGCATTGCTTTTTTTGGCTTTAATCATCATCATTCGGGATACTTCAAATACCTGAATTTTTATATCTTTGCCCTACAAATTAATCCGACAGCCCCATTAACCCTTGTTGTCGGCTATTTCATATTGATCTTTACACCATGAAAAAAATAAGTAACCCTCTATTCCTCTGCCTGATCGTTTTATCGGCCATCTTCAGCAGCTGCTCCGACAGCCCTGCTCCAAGCCCATCGAGCCTTGAGGTCCCATTGGGGAATTTTACTTCCGTAGAAATTGGACAGCACCTGCACCTGAACATCCAAAATGCTTCTGAAAGCAAAGCGCAGGTCAGCGGATTTGGGGAGCTCTCCAATCTGCATTTCAAAATTAATGACAATCACCTGAGTATTTATCTTGCCGAGGGTGCTGCGATCGATCAGTTGCAAATTACCCTGAGTGCCAAAATGATCCATGAACTGATCGTAACCAACGAGGCGAAGGTAGATTTTTCAAAAACCTATTTCAGCTTCGAGCCCATGACCATCACTGCCAAAGACTCGGCAAAAGTTTTTGCGGCTGAAAATGTGGCAGTCCCTAAGCTGATCATCGACTGTACACAAACCTCAAACACTGATGTGAAGAACAATGCGATCATCAACCTGCCGACTGTTATTGGTCAGGAAGCGGAAATTAAACTCGCTGACCGTGCGGTATGTAACCTGTCGGGTAATAGTTTCAATACCATCTCGGTGGAAGCCAAAGGCGCTTCAAAATTTTGCCACGAACCTGTTGAAGGCGCGAGTTTGAATGTGCCTGTTGAAGCAGAAAAATACGAGGTAAAATTGATCGACGCCGCCAATGCATGGGTGAATGCTTCAAGCCTGATTAAAGGAGAAGCCGACGGGGGAGCGCACTTGTTCTATAAAGCTGACGGGCACGACCACCTGACCGTGGATGTGGAAGTCAACGGTGGTGCTGAATTAAGTAAAAGAGAGTCCTGATAAGCAGCAAACAATAAATATCAGGCTTCAGCAGGAGGAAATACCTACCCCTGTAGATCAAAAAAGCGGTAAGGAAAATCTGTCCTTACCGCTTTTTTTTAATCTTTCTGATCCAGCTCAATTTTCACATTAAAGAGTTTCAGCTGACTCAGGTAAACCTCGTCCATAAACTCCTCCACCTTTCGGCTATTAAACTTCTCAATTTTCGTCTTCAGGTAGCTTACCTTATGTGCCGCCCGCAAAAATCGTCGAATAGCATTCTCAGAATTGATGACCAGCCCTGGTACAGCGGTTGTTTTCCCCTGCTCATCCTTGGCCACCATTGTAAAATACGACGAATTACAATGCTTTACAGTGCCCGTCTTAATATCCTCAGACTCCACACGAATCCCCACAATCATCGACGTTCTGCCAACATAATTGATTTGTGCTTTCATCGATACCAACTCCCCCACCTCTATGGGGTGCAGAAACTCGACGCGCTCTACCGCAGCAGTCACACAATAGGTTTCTGAATGCTTGGATGCGCAGGCAAAAGCCACCTGATCCATCAACGACAATATATGCCCCCCGTGAATTTTCCCACTAAAATTCGCGTTTGAAGGCAACATCAGCTGCTTGATTTCTATGCGTGAATCTTCAATCCTTTTATATTTATGCTCCATCGTTGTAGGTTATCTCTTTTGAGTCATCTCAAGATTTAGAACTGCAAAGTAAATTGACAGAAAGGAAAATCTCTAAAATTTTAGCTTCTAATGGCGAAAAAAAACTTATTTTGGCCCCCATTGGTATAATTCTAACCTGGGCTTGTCCTGTGCCCGCTTGATTTATAAAAAGATGACTGAAGACCAAAAGTTTATGAACCGTGCTATTGAGTTGGCAAAACTCGGGCTTGGCACAACCTACCCCAATCCTATTGTGGGGTGCGTTATTGTGCATCAGGGGAAAATTATTGGCGAAGGGTGGCATCAGCGGGCAGGAGAAGGACATGCCGAAGTACGGGCTATTGCCGATGTAAAAAACAAACAGTTGCTCCCTGAAGCCACTGCCTACGTAACCCTCGAACCCTGCGCTCACCACGGGAAAACCCCTCCCTGTGCCGATCTGTTAATCAAGCACCAATTAAAGCGGGTGGTGGTGGCTGCCACAGACTCCAACCCTGAAGTAGCTGGCAGTGGGCTCCATCGTATGATTGAATCGGGCATTGAGGTGGTCACGGGAGTCATGGAACAGGAAGCACGGGAGATGAACCGCCGTTTTTTCACCTTCATGGAGAAAAAGCGCCCTTATGTCGTTTTGAAATGGGCACAGACGCAGGACGGTTTTGTGGCAAGAGAAAATTACGATTCCAAATGGATCAGCAATATTCATTCGCGTACTTTGGTACATAAATGGCGCACTGAAGAGCAGGCCATTATGGTGGGCAGAAATACCGCACTTTACGACAATCCCGTGCTCAATGCCCGCTTGTGGAAAGGGCAAGACCCGATCAGGGTGGTTATTGATCGTAACCTTGTGCTCCCCAATACCCTTCACCTTTTTCAGGGAACACAACCTACCCGTTGCTATAATTTCACAAAAAATGGCGTCGTTGGGAATACAACTTTCATTGCATTGAAAAAGGAGCATTTTCTTGAACAGCTCATGAGCGACCTATATCAGCAAAAAATCCATTCGGTATTTATCGAAGGTGGTGCTGGTTTGCTCAATCAGATAATGCAAGCTGACCTTTGGGATGAAGCGCGAATTTTTACAGCAACAGCCACCTTCGGCAGTGGCATTCTTGCCCCCAAGATAAAAGGGCAACTTGCCGAAGAAAAATACATCCTCAACGACAGACTGTCGATTTGGTACAATAAAAAATAACTATACGAACAAAAAATATATTATGGCCGAAAGCTTATTGATTGACCGTAACAGTACAAAAGCGGATCAGTACGAACAATTGCTTCCTCAGATTGAGGCACTGATCAGTTATGAAGACGACCTGATTGCCAACCTGAGCAATATCGCTGGGGCACTCAAACAAGCCTTCGATTTCTTTTGGGTAGGTTTTTACATCGTGAAAGAAGATCAGCTGGTGCTTGGGCCATATCAGGGACCTATCGCCTGTACCCGCATACCGAAAGGCCGCGGCGTATGTGGAAGCGCATGGGCAGAAGCACAAACCCTTCTGGTACCTGATGTAGAACAATTTCCTGGGCATATTGCCTGTTCATCAGACAGTAAATCTGAAATCGTCGTTCCTGTATTTAAAGGCCAAAACGTTGCCATGATCCTTGATGTAGACAGTGATCAGCTGAATGATTTTGACCCGACAGACCAACTGTATTTGGAGAAATTAATGGCTATTTTAGCCAATAAACTTTAAATTCGAATCAAATTGAACTTTTAATATGCTCACCAATTTAACCTGAGAGTGTATTTTTATTAGATCTATCGAAACGTGCACTGTATGGCATGCTCATACAGGACGCTTACTTATAAACATAAAATTTTATGGAGCTGAAATTGCAGTCTGAATTCGGAGTACTTAATGGTGTAATTATGCACCGCCCTGGCTTTGAGCTGGAGATGCTTACTCCTGATAATATCAAAGAATTCCTCTTTGAAGACGTTCCCTACCTGGAGCAAATTCAACGCGAACACGATGAGTTCCGCGCTTTGGTAAGACTCAACACCAACGCTAAAGTTTTCCGTCTGGAAGGGCTCCTTCAGGATGTAATGAAAGATGAAAAGCTTCGCCTGAATGCCTACAAATCTGCCTTGGCAGTAAAGGGCTACGCACATGTTGCTGAAGACCTTCTGGCGCACCTGTCGCTTGCCGAGGCAACCACAGCACTTACTTCAGGCATTCGCATGAAGCACCTGAGAAGAAAGTGGCGCCCAGATGCATTGGCTGATTTAGGCGACCTGGACTTTTTGATTACCCCAAGTCCTAACAGTTATTTTATGCGGGACCCTGCAGCAGTAATTCAGTCGGGGGTCATCTCAAGCCATATGAAATACCCTGGCCGCCAGCGGGAGTCCGATATCATGCAAATGATTTTTGCTCACCACCCACAGTTCAAGAACAACTATGTCAATGCTTATGAGCATGATGGCAGCCCTGAAACACCATGTATTGAAGGTGGCGATGTCATTGTGCTTTCTGAAAAAGCGTTGGCCATTGGTAACTCCGAGCGTACCGACCCCAAGGCGATCAAGCAAGTGGCGAAACATGCCCTGGCGAACAGCAATGTGGAGCGGGTATATGAGGTACACCTGCCTGCACGACGCAATTTCATGCACCTCGATACGGTATTCACCATGATTGATGAAAACCTGATCGTTACTTATCCTGATGCGATGGAAATGAACCTGACCACCTACATCTACCGCCAAAAAGGGGTAGACAGTAACGGGGAGGTGATTCTCGAAGAAGAGGTGGTCAACAAATCCATTATCGACCTGCTGAAACAGGAAATCCCACATCTTGAAGTGATTGGCACTGCACAAGGTTACCCTGAATACGCTTCCCGCGAGCAGTGGTATGATGGTGCTAATGTTTTTGCCATTGGCCCGCGCCGTGTCATTACTTATGACCGAAACAAGTATACCAACAGGGCATTGAAAGAAGCTGGTGTAGAAGTCCTGGAGATCAAATCCTCAGAACTTTCAAGAGGGCTTGGTGGCCCGCGTTGTATGACTATGCCACTCGAGCGCCAACCATTGCGCTAACACAACGATCTGTTGATAAAATATTACTAAAGAGCACCAGCCCCATTAAGGGTAATGGCGCTCTTTTTTTTGTTTAACTTTTTCGGTCGATTAATTAGACATAACTAAACTCTATCAGCTCATTGATAAAAATAGTTAAAATATTATTGATAAATACTCAACTAAATTTACCTTACACGTAAACTTAAATAACCTAAAACAACATCAACGCTATTTTCTGACTTCATACCATCATGAAATCCCTACTGTTTTCTATCCTGCTATTTTTTGTCAGCTTTATCAGCCAAGCGCAAAACGGTATTATCCGAGGAGAAGTATTCAATCAGCTCACCAACGAGCCTATTCCCTTTGCGAACGTGGTTATTCAGGGCACCACTACTGGTGTTGTAACTGACATCAACGGGAAATTTGAATTCACTGCCCTGACGCCTGGTTTGTTTAACCTTGAGGTGAGCTATGTTGGCTACAAGCCGAAAGTCATTTTTGAGGTCGAAGTTACCAACTCGCGGCCAGCCATTGTAAAATTCCCCCTGACAGAAGACGCTACACAGCTTGAAGGCGTGGAGGTTACCGCTAAGGGCTTTGAGCGAAAAATGGAGTCCCCGCTATCGCTGAGAACCATTGGCACCAATGAAATTAAAAGAAACCCTGGAGGTAACCGCGACATCAGTAAAGTGGTGCAGTCCTTGCCTGGGGTAGCATCTTCCGCCTCTTTCAGGAACGACATTCTGATTCGTGGAGGGGCACCGAATGAAAACCGCTTTTACCTGGACGGTATCGAGATTCCAAACATCAACCACTTTGCAACACAAGGAGCCTCAGGTGGACCTGTGGGCATTATTAATGTGGATTTTATTCGTGAGGTAGAATTTTACAGTGGTGCATTTCCTGCCAACCGCGGCAATGCTTTGAGTTCTGTATTTGAATTTGAGCAAAAAGATGGCCGCGACGATCAACTTACCTTCAATGGAATTGTGGGCGCCAGCGATCTTGGGGTAACACTCGAAGGTCCACTGGCAGAAAACACCACCTTCATCCTCAGTGCAAGAAGATCCTATTTGCAGTTTCTGTTTTCCGTGTTGGGCTTGCCTTTCCTCCCTACTTACAATGACTATCAGGCCAAAGTCAAACATAAATTCAACAATAAAAATCAGCTTACCTTCGTAAGTCTGGGCTCTTTAGATGATTTTTCGCTGAACGATAAAGTCCTCGAAGATACGACGGATGAGAATTACCGCGCCAACAAATACACCTACGACCAAATCCCGATCCAAAACCAATGGACATACGCTATCGGTTCTAAGTTCGAACACTTCCATGACAATGGGGTATTCACAGCGGTATTGAGTCGGAATATGCTTAAAAATACCTCTTACAAACATTTAAACAACGATGAAAGTCAGCCCAAAACCCTCGATTACCTGTCCACTGAGGCTGAAAACAAATTACGCCTCGAAGATTACCGAAAAGTAAACGGCTGGGCAATTAATTATGGGGTGGGGTCTGAATTTGCCCGGTACACCAACCGAAGCTCTTTCCTCGCCTATTCAGCTGTCGCCGACAAAACGATCCCGATCAATTATTCAAGTGAACTCGACCTGGTGAAATGGAATGTATTCGGGCAGGTAACCAAAGGCTTTTTTGATGAAAGACTCTCTCTTTCACTCGGCTTCAGGGCTGATGCCAACAACTACACCGATGGAATGAGCAACCTTCTTGAACAGCTTTCGCCTCGCTTTTCAGCCTCTTATGCCCTGACACAAAAGGTCAGTGTTAATTTCAATACGGGCATCTATTATCAGTTGCCTTCTTATACTACGCTTGGCTATCGGGAAGAGGGGAATCTGGTCAATCAAAACGATGGGCTAAAGTACATTAAGGCCGAGCATTTGGTGGGTGGGCTCGAGTACCGCATCGACGATAAAAACTTACGATTTACCGCAGAAGGATTCTATAAAAAATACAGCAACTCCCCATTTTCAATTCGTCAGCAGGTCGCTTTGGCTAACCTCGGTGCCGATTTCGGAGTGATTGGCGACGAGCCTGTAACTTCTACAGCCAAGGGCCGTGCCTATGGTTTTGAATTTCTCGCGCAACAAAAATTTCACAACGGCTTCTATGGTTTACTCGCCTACACCTGGGTGCGTTCAGAATACACCGATGCCAACAATCAGTTTGTACCTTCTTCATGGGATAACCAAAATATTGTCAGCCTTACGGCAGGAAAGCAACTGAAAAGAAACTGGGAAATTGGTGCCCGATGGCTATTTTCTGGGGGAAGCCCTTTTACGCCTTACAATGTGGAGGCAAGTATGAAAAGAGACTACTGGCTCGAAAACCGTGTCGGGATCAAAGATTATGAAAATCAGCTCAACACACAGCGTGCAGGAAATTTCCATCAGCTTGATGTGAGAATCGACAAGAAATATTTCTTCGACAACTGGAGCCTGAACTTCTACCTCGATATTCAGAATGCCTATGCTTTCAGTCAGGAATCGCAAGCTGCACTAACCGCTTTGGAGGATGGTAACGGTGAACTGGTCAGGGATCCGAACGATTTTGGTAACGACATCCCGAACCCAAATAACCCAAACAGCACCATTCCCGACCCGAATAATCCAGGAAGCTTTGTCCCTGATTTTATTCCGCAGACCAACGGCACATTGGTGCCTTCCATTGGTGTGATTATCGAATTTTAAAGCTTGATTTAACTACACATAATACTGGTCGTAGGCTTCTGTCTACGACCTTTTTTTGTACTGTCGTATATTTTTGTACCTATCGGTACGGACGTTACATGCAGCGTCCCTACGTTGTAGAAATCATCTTTTTGATAAATGATCACAACTCAAGCTCCACCACAGGGTCCCAAAAGTGGGCTTTAAAATCCACAATCTGCGACTCGGCTACTTTCACCCCTTCAGCCTCCAAGCGTTCCTGCATGATATTGGGCTCACCAAAATGGTGTTTTCCGGTCAATAACCCCTGTCGATTCACCACCCGATGCGCAGGAATATCAGGCTTGTCGTGAGCATTATTCATCGCCCAACCAACGACCCTTGCCGACCGCTTCGCCCCCAAATATTGAGCGATGGCGCCATAGCTGCTTACCCTTCCCTCTGGAATCAATTTTACTACCTCGTAAACGCGTTCAAAGAAATCTTTTTCCATAGGGGAAGATAATAAAGTGAACAATAAAAAAGCCTGCAGAGCAAGCTAAAAACTTGACATGCAGGCTTTGTTTATTTTTTCTCTACACTGATCGTAGTATTTTTTAGTTCAAATGGCTTGCCCAAGCCACTGCCCTCTCAGGATAATCATTAGGTGATTAAAAATCCTCAATAATCTTCCTCGTATGGCGGTCTCGGTAACGAATTGGGAGTACAGGAATACGATAGCCTAAAAACAGGTTGAAGGCCAGCGAGCTTTCATTGGCAAAGCCAAAACCCGAAACATACCGCACAGGAATATCATAGTTATTGTCAAAGTCGAGCATTTTTCGGTACCTGAAACTGAAGCCCATAAACATCCCTTTCCACAGGTTGGTTTCCGAAGAAATATTCACCTCATACCAGGTCGCGGTCAAGTTATTGCGAGCAAACTGCTTAGTGTAATCATCAAACAGGTCGCCTGTAATGGTTGCAGTTCCGGCATCGGAAAAATTACTCATGCCATAGCGCCCACCAATTCTGATAGAACTTTTTTCTTTTACAGGAATCTTGAAATCGGCACCAAAACGATAGTATTGCCCATTGGTATGATAGTTTGTTACGTTCTTATAAGCCTCACCATCAAGCATAAAATCCTGCATTCCAAATTCTGCCGTTGCCACAAAATATTCAAAGAATGTAATGGCACCACCGCCCTCAAGCCTTGTTCCATTGTTCAGCAGCCCCAATATAGGGTCCGAGTAGTTTACCATCAGTTCAAGATTTGAAATCGGTGGCAATACGGTAATCGGCAAACTGTCACGGCGGGCACGTTCCAACTCACGGCGTTCCTTGCGGCTCAGGGTTTTGAACTCATCGGTACGGTCCACAATGGGAATATCGATCAAAATCTTGGGCGTCATCCGTACCGAATCCCGCTCATACATTGAAGTATCCACCACCCGAACGCTGTCCTGCTCCTGAGCAAATGCCTTCGTGCCCATACTCATCAGGACCAATAAAAGGCTTATCTTAAAATACTCTGAAATAGACATCGATATTTGTTTTTTCACTCAAACAGGTACTTGAATCGTTTTCGCACGTTACCGTAACATTTTCAAATCGGTTCTGGTCCAACAGTTGCACGTTACTGGCCTCCACACGAATCACATTTCGGATATCGACCACACTGGCCGTATCGTAGCCCAACTCCATTTCGTAGGTACCGCTGGGCGATGTTTTTCCTCCCACAGATATATCCAAATCGAAACTGGCACGGGTATTATTCATATCCAAAGGCAAGCTGAAGGACGTGATAGAATCCAGGGGAGCGAGTTCTTTTTCCCCACCTTTTGCACGGGCAATCACTTTCACCTTCACCTCTGAAGAGTCGGCAAAATTCTTAAAACGCACATTTACGGTAGGATTGATCTGTTCGGGGCCACAATCCGAGCAGTTATTACAGCTACTCATCCCCAAACCAACAATCACAAAAAGCAATAAAAAAAACGGAAGGCTTTTTTTCATAATTTATATCTTGTAATGAACAAAGTTAATCAAAAGCCTTTTCCGATCAATAAGCATTGATATTTATTCCGCCAAGAAAACTGCCTTTCCCTTTAGTGGTCGATTTTCCCCCTTGATCCCTAAAATTCCACTACCGATCCTTTTTTATTTATTAATATGTGATTTTTATTCTTGTTTTGCACTACGCTATTAGAATGAAATAAAAACCACATCAATATGAAAAAACGCATCCTATCGATCTCTCTCGCCGCAGCCATTATCCTGATGGCCGTTGGAATCGCCAAAACCCTCCCTTCCAGAGCCGAAAAAAGTAAAGTAATTACCTCCCAAAGCATCTCCACAGCTGTGGAGGCCGAATATCCTCAGCTCGGCGACATTCAGCAAACCACCCATGCCACTGGCAAACTAAGGGCCACCCACCGTTATGAGATTTTTGCACAGGCCGATGGGCAGCTGTTGTCTTCAGCCAATAAATTTAAGCAAGGGGCGACCTATCGAAAAGGGCAAGTGGTTTTAGCCATTGATCAGCAGGAATACAAGATGAGTTTGCTGGCGCAGAAGTCGGAATTCATTACCCTTGCCACAGGAGTGCTTCCAGACCTGAAGACCGACTACCCTGAGGCTTACCCATTATGGCATCAGTATCTTTCTGATTTAAATATCCACCATAAACTTCCGCAACTGCCCGCGACAGATTCCGAGCAATTGCGCTTCTTCCTGACAGGAAAAGGCATTTATTCGAACTATTACAACATCAAATCTTCTGAAGAAAAGCTCGATAAATATACCATCTACGCACCCTTCGACGGCGTGGTAACGGACTCCAAAATTGAAGCAGGAACCGCCGTACGGTCAGGTACTGAACTGGGGACAATGATCTCCTCCAAAAGCTTTGACCTTGAGGTTACTGTTCCCCTTAAAGAAATGGCGCAAATAAAGATTGGAACGAAAGCAAAACTGTCCTCTACGGAAATCGACGGCGAATGGTCGGGGCAGGTGATCCGCATCAGTGGCGACATCGATCAGGCCTCCCAGTCGGTGAAGGTATTTATCCGCACCAGTGGGGCTTCTTTGCGCGAAGGAATGTTCCTGAATGCTGAAATTAAAGGCGCTCCTTTCAAACACGCCATGAGTATCGACCGAAAAATGATCGACAACAACCAAAAAATCTGGGCGATCAAAGATGGAAAACTCCACCGCCAGCAGGTTACAGTTCTGGCTACTGAAGGCCCGATCGCCATTATCCAGGGGGTGGATGAAGGCACTGCCCTACTCAAGACGGTCATCAAGAGTGCTTATGAGGGGATGCCTGTTCATATCGCCAAAAAATCTTAAGCCTCCAATCTTTCTTCTACCTCAAGAGTCATGAAAAAATTAATTTCCTATTTTATCAAATTCCCCCTTGCGGTGAATTTGGTCATGGTGCTGACCTTCCTTTTTGGAATGTTTGCCCTCTCAACCATACAGCGTAATTTCTTCCCCAATTTCCCGACACGGAATGTATATGTGGACATTCTGTACCCAGGGGCTTCACCCGAAGAAATTGAAGAAGGCGCTATTTTAAAAATTGAAGAAGAGATCAAAGGGATCTCGAATATGGAGCGCATCACCTCCATCTCCCGTGAAAATATGGGAACGGTAACCATCGAGATGGAAACGGGTACCGATATGGACAAAGCCCTTACGGATGTAAAAAATGCGGTGGAGAAAATCGCCTCCTTCCCCAAAGATGTGGAGTCGGTGGTTTCCTATAAACACGATGATACCAACTTCGCCATCAACTTTGTGGTCTTCCCCAAAGGACAGGAGAACGTTCCGCTCGCTACGCTGAAAAGTGAGGCGCAGAAAATGGAAAGGGATCTCCTTCGGATGGACGGCATTTCCAAGGTGACCCTCGGAGGTTACCCAGAAGAAGAAATTGGGGTGTTTCTTAATGAGCCTGCCATGGAAGCCTACAACCTGACTTTTCAGGAAGTGGCCATGGCTGTTACCGCCGCCAATCTGGTCATGACTGGCGGGAGCATCAAAGATGGTGAAGAGGAATTTTTCATCAGGATGCGTAACAAAGAATACAACAGTCAGGGACTGGAAAATATTGTGGTGCGTAAAACCGATGCTGGCGGAGTGATCCGCCTGAAGGATGTGGCACAGATCAAAGACCAGTGGGAAGACAGCCCTTCAAGAGTGCTCTACAATGGCAAAGAGGCCTTTTTGGTGGTGATCAATACCACTTTCGAAGAGGACATCGTCGGTGCTTCAGAAACGGTAAAAAATTACCTTGACGAATACAACGCCAGCCAGCATTTGTTGCAGGGAGAGATTAACAAAGACATGAGTGTGATTCTTCAGCAACGTATTGACCTGCTTGTGGACAATGGCGTGGTGGGGATTGTTCTCGTACTGATCTTCCTGTCATTATTCCTGAATCCCCGCATTGCCTTTTGGGTAGCGGTCGGTATTCCTTTCTCGATCATGGGAATGTTCATCATCTTGCCTGCCACCACGGTAACCATCAACATGATGTCGCTTTTCGCCCTCATTCTCGTGCTCGGTATTCTTGTCGATGACGCCATTGTGGTGGCCGAAAATATCTACCGACACTGGCAAATGGGAAAAACGCCTGTACGCGCTGCCGTAGAGGGGACTTTTGAAGTGATGCCTGCGGTAATCTCTGGGGTCATCACGACCATGCTTGCCTTCTCGTCCTTCGTATTTCTCGATGGTCGGATGGGCGAAATGTTCTCTGAAGTCGCCGTCATTGTAATCAGTATTCTTTTTGTATCACTCATTGAGGGGCTGATTATTCTGCCCGCGCATATGGCGCACTCCAAAGCCCTGAAAAAGGGGGAGAAAGTCAGCAAATGGCAAAAGCACATGAGCTGGGCGGAAACAGGAATGATCAAGATCCGCGATCGCTATTATGCACCGCTTCTTCGGGCTTCTATTCAGTATAAAGCCATCACTTTCGCGACCTTCACGGCCATGTTCATCATCTCCGTAACGCTGGTGGCTACTAAATGGGTACCGAGTACTTTCTTTCCTGAAGTGGAAGGAGATGACTTCACCATTAACCTGACCATGCCAACGGGTACTGATGAACAGATCACCCAAAATGCATTGGACAAAATCAATGCGGCCATTTGGCAGGTCAATGAAGAAATGCGTGCCGACCAGCCACAGGAGCAAAACATCATCAAAACCGTCTTCCAGCAATTTAATGGTGCAGGAAACGACGCCTCGATTTCCATCACCTTGCTTGATGCCGCCATCAGGAATGGCAGTGGCTCGGAGGTCATCACCAAAATCAGGCAGCAGGTCGGGGAAATCCCTGGAGCAGAAACCCTCACTTATGAGAGCTTCAGCCCCTTCGGTAAGGCCGTCATGATTTCGCTCGTTGGGGAAAACAATGACGACCTGCAGGAAGCCAAGGAAATCCTGAAAAGGGAACTCAACAAGATGCCCGAGCTTACCGACATTTCCGACATTACACCCGTGGGTAACCGCGAGCTTGAGATTGAACTTTCGGAAAAAGCCTACTTACTCGGCGTTACAGAACAGGAAGTGATCGGCCAGGTGCGCGATGCCTTCTTCGGACGGGAAGCCCAGCGTTTACAGCGCGGGAAAGACGAGGTGAAAGTTTGGGTAAAATACCCTGAAAACAGCCGAGCAGATTTCTCACAGCTCGAACAGATAAAAATCCGCCTTGCGGATGGCTCTGCTTACCCCTTGTCTTCTTTGGCCACCATCAAGGTGGTGAATGGAGTATCGAGCATTCGCCATTTGAGCTATGATCGCGAGGTACAAATTCAGGCCAACCAAACCGACCCTAAAGCATCGCTGCCAGACATTCTCAAAAAGGTGGATCAGCAAATATTGAAACCGCTGTTCGCAAAATACCCAGGAATTTCTGCCGACTACGATGGGCAAAAAAGAGAAACGGAAAAAATGGCCAAGTCGGCAAAATACGTCATGCCAATTATTTTACTGGCCATGCTTTCACTGGTCATCCTGACCCTCCGTTCCGTTAGTCAGTCGTTGCTGGTGTATGCCATGATCCCGCTGAGTTTTGTCGGTGTAGTACTTGGGCACTGGGTGCATGGTTTTGCCATCTCCATGATGTCGGGTATGGGAATGATCGCCCTTGTCGGGGTGATGATCAACGATGGGCTGGTGCTTATCAATGCCCTGAACATCAACCTTAAAGAAGGCATGGGCTACGAAGAAGCACTTTACGAGGCAGGAATTTCACGTTTCCGCCCGATTATCCTGACCACCCTGACCACGGTTGTGGGTATGGCGCCTATGGTATTTGAAACCAGCCTGCAGGCACAGTTTCTGATTCCTGTGGCCTTATCGTTGGCCTATGGAATGATCATGGCCACCACCACCACCCTACTGCTGTTGCCTTCCATGCTTTTGATTGTCAATAAGCTGAAAGTGAAAGTGTCCAGTATTAAAAAGGGGCGCCCGGTAACCAATGAAGAAGTTGAAAATGCGATTAAAGAAATGGAATACGAATATGAAGAGGTTTAAATATATCAGCCTTTGCCTGAGCCTATTTTTAGGCTCGGCAACATGGGCGCAGGAAATCGAATTACCAGAAAAGATTGACCTTGCCAAGGCCATTGAAACGGCCATGACCAACAACTATGACATCAAGATTGCCCGTGCGGAAGCCGACAAGGCACAGAACAGTCACCATATTGGGAATGCTGGGCTGCTGCCATCTGTTTCGGCTTCAGGCGGAGGAGATTTCAGTGTAAATGATACCGAAATTCAGTTCATGAATATGGGTGGCGGAACAGGCAGCGGAGGAAGCACAGGTGGCGGTGCAGGTGGCGGTGCGGCGCCCGATGACACACCAACCCCAGGCGATATTATGGTGATTGACGGTGCGGAATCCATCAGCTACAATGCGAGCATTCGTATGGATTACACCATTTTTGATGGATTCGGTAATGTATATACTTACAAAAAACTGGAGGGGGCGAGCGAATTGCAGGAAACCCTTTACCGTCAGCAAATGGAAATGACGATCGTGCAGGTCGCCGAACAATATTACGAGGTTTGTCGGGCTCAGCAAAACTACAACTTGGCACAACAGTCACTCGATATTTCTAAGGAAAGATATCAAAAGGCGGTTGATCAGAAGACGTATGGGCAGGCCAATCAGCTCGATTTATTGAATGCTGAAGTGGACATGAACAGCGACAGCACCCTGCTGCTGCAAACGGAACAGCAACTGCTGATGAGCCTGAAAAACCTGAATGTAGTGATGGGTATTGGGGTGAATAACAGTTACGAAGTGAATGATTCGGTTACGTATCGCGACGACCTGACCGCCGATTATGTTACCACCGCAGCCATGACGTACAATGCCAGTATTGTGGCACAATTGCAACAGACCGAAATTTCGGAACTGGACATGAAAATCACCCGTGCCCGCAAAATGCCGAGCATTTCAGCCTACGGATCCTATGGCTATAACCGTACCGACAACGAGGCCAGCCAGGTGATTTACAACCAGAACAGAGGGTTCTCCACAGGGCTATCGGCCAGCTTTAATATCTTTAATGGGCGCCAGCAACGCATTGCAGAGCAAAATGCTAAAATTGACCTGGCCACTGAAAAAGAAAGACAACGCCAGACCGAAGCGCAAATCGAACGAGATATTGCGAACGCTTACACTGATTATACCTATAAAAAACGAATCGTTGAATTGCAGCGCACAAGCTTGAAACAGGCCAGACTCAATTTTGAATCTACCAAAGAGATGTTTGCCCTGGGCAGATCAACCTCTATTGAGTTCAGGACAGCACAGGAAAACCTGTTGAATGTTGCCAACCAATTCAGCGACGCACAATTTCAGGCCAAAGTATCGGAGTTTTATCTGCTTCAGCTTTCAGGCTTGATCTTGAATGATCCCGCTAATTAAGTTCGAGGGGCGGGTGTAATACTCGCCCTGACTTTGGTTCAAGCGCCTCGCTTGGATCAAAGTCATTTATCAATTTTAGTCTAAGCCGGACGCTTGAATTAAAAATGGAGACCGGTCGTAGGCTCCTGCCTACGCCCCTCCATCATCAAAAATCAGTCGTTCTTCCGAACGTCTCTACTCATCAGGTCGAAAAAAAATCTATGGAAACCTCCGAAATCTGTGGATAAAAACTAACCTTGCCATCTATGCAAATCAAGTTTCCCAAATTAAACTTCAAGCTGTTTATTATCCCTTTAGTGGGGACACTGATGATCCTGATCTCGACAGGCCTAATGTACCTGTTTGGCTTCAAAACCTTCGAACAAATTCAGGATCATGCCTCAAAAAGGATCGTCCTGCTTGCGGTCGAAACCTTCCTTGCTGTTTCGGTAATTCATTATATCCTCAAGGTTTTCAACAAAAAATTCCCCTGGGAAAAAAGCTGGATCTTTCGTTTTTTCCTGGACACCATGGTGGTGTTTTGTATGGGGGCAATCATGGCCTATTATTTCAATGACCGAACAACGGCTGCTGTGCGCAATTTCTTACCTCCCAATATGCCACTTGAGCTCAGTTTCATCATGCCCGTGATCATGAACACCCTCTTTGTTTGCGTGGTCGAATTGATCCTGCTTTATGAGAACCATGCCAACATGAATGTCAAGATTGCCATCATGGAAAAGGAGCGAATCAATTCCGCCTACTCGGCACTGAAGCAACAGCTGGATCATCATTTTCTGTTCAACAACCTGAGTGTTTTATCCTCGCTGATTTATGAGGATGTTGATAAAGCCGATGATTTCATTCAGGACTTTTCGAAAGTCTATCGTTACGTTTTGCAGATCAATGATCGGGATTTGGTAACGGTGGAGGAGGAACTGGATTTCATTGATGCTTACCTTTACTTGTTCAAAAGTCGTTTTGAATGTGGTTTTGAATATCGTATTGATGACATGTCGGCAGTGAATCAACGGTTCTTGCCTCCGCTGACCTTGCAGGTTTTGGTGGAAAATGCCATTAAGCACAATGAGGTTTCGAAGCAAAACCCACTACATATCCGAATCAGCCATCAAGACGGGCTGTTATCGGTATCCAATAACCATCAGCCCAAAATGGAGGATGTGTATTCCACTAAAACGGGGCTGAGAAACCTGACCGAAAAATTTAACCTGCTCAATACAACTGCTCCCACTTTTAAATTAGAAAATAAAGCATTTATTGCACGAATACCATTAATTGAAGCTGACCATGATTAGAGTTTTGATCGTCGAGGACGAAATGCCCTCCGCCCGTAAATTGAAAGCGCTTGTCGAACGCCTGATGCCCGAGGCCGAAGTGGTCGATATGCTGGAATCCTGTCAGGAAAGCATCGATTTTTTGAGTGAAAATTCGGTGGATCTGATCTTCATGGACATCCACCTGACCGACGGCAACAGCTTCAGTATTTTTGAAAAAATAGAGATCGAAACGCCGATCATCTTTACCACCGCTTACGATCAGTATGCGCTCAATGCCTTCAAACAAAATGCGGTGGATTACCTGCTCAAACCGATCAACAGGGAAGAGCTGGCCACGGCGATTGAGAAATACAAAAAGGTATTCAAGCAAAGTGAACAGGTGCAGGGCATCGACTATCATGCTTTGGGGAAAATCATTGCCGAGCAAGCGAAAAATCAGTACAAGGAGCGTTTCATGGTTTATTACCGACAGAACATCCGTGCGGTGAAAACCGAAGAAGTCGCCTATTTCTTCGCCGAAAGCAAGGCTGTGTTTCTGCGCACCCATAGCGGACAAACCTACGATGTGAATTATACTTTGGAGCAATTGGAACAACAGCTCGACCCAATGCGCTTTTTCCGTGCCAACCGAAAATTCATTGTCTGTATTGATAATGTGCAGGAGGCAATTGCCTACTCCAAAAGCAAGCTGAAGTTGCACCTAAGCCCTGAGCCCGAAAGCGAAGTTTTGGTGTCCGCCGAGCGAGCGAGTAAATTCAAACAGTGGTTGAATCAGTAGGGTCTGGCCTGCGTGCCTGACCTAAAATAATGTTCAGAGTGTTAAAGGCAATGTTAAACGATATAACCAAGAATAGTAGGAGAATCATTTAAAAGGACTGAATATTTGATAGATCAAGATTAAAATATAAATTAATGTATTATTAGTTTTTATATTTAAATCATGCCTTCAAATCATCAACCTATCGAAAGAGAAGAACACTTACTTTCTAAAAACCTAAAATTGAACTATTGTCGATTATGTCAATATCGTAAACAAAACCTTCAAACAGGGGTGTATTGTGGTAAGGATTCTTTACCTAAAATTGAGGGCGATACTTGCTCTTCATTTGAGCCTGAGGTAGATCGTGTTTATCAAGCTTATGATTTACATAAAAGGGCAAACCGATTTGACTTTGGCTATTTTTATAAAACGTGGTACAGCTGGTGTGTTTTTCTGCTTCTCTTTTTCAAACAACCCATCGCTGATACCATAAAAAAATATTCCTTCACGGAGGAGTATAGATACACCATAGCCCATACAAGGATAGAAGAACAAGGAGGCTTAGATTATAAATTCTTGTGGTTTGGAGGAATTAATAAAACTGTACTCTTTTCTTATCAGCTCAATGGTCAGTACTACTTATTGACTGATGAGTTTCGGAGTGAAAAAGAGATTGGCTTTCCTAAAAAAGTACTAATAAAATATGACCAATTGAATCCCAATGATTTCAGAGTGGAAAGGTCAGTAGATGTTTCTAATGTTGATACAGAAAACCTTCCTGTTAATGGCTTTGATAAAGACGCTTTGGGTCAATTTTTATATCAGTATTAAAATATTAAGGATAATTTGACCTATTAGGAGCTGTTGTACAACTATGTTCGCTAATTATCAAACCAAATATAATTTGCTCACGCCTTTTTTTACCATGGAATAAATTCCATGTCTTTTATGAAAAGGCCTTTCAGGCCTTGTGTGCCGAAGGTACATTTTGTGATAGCTTCGGGTTTTAACCCGATGAAAAAAATACCCCAAATTATGGTTGGTGTAGGTAGAGGCTAAAACCAATGTTAAGCCATTATAGGGCGTTTTTTTATTTGATCCAAATATTGGATAAAGTCCTCCATTTCACCTTTTTCATCAATTTCCCTTAGAGAGAAATAATACATTTTATTCCCAAGTTTAAGGGTTACAACTTTCGATCTCCTAAGAGCAATAAATACCGAATACCCTCCAAGCAAAAAGAAAAATAGAGGAAATAACAGGAATTCGATGTAATATCTTTGGTCTCCTAAAATTAAATCGGTGTAAATCCTGAAGGAAGAATAAAGGCCTCCTCCAAATAGTGCAATCCCAAACAATCCTACAAATAGCCAATTACTCAAGTCAAAGCCTCGTTTTATAGTAACATTGGACAATTCATTCACTTTGAAGCTTTTATACTTAAATTTATTTCTGAGTAAATGGAATCCCTCTTTATTTAAAGAAAATTTATCGGTTGAAAATTCATTCTTCATGGGTATAATATTAAAAAATACTTGAAAAACATGTTCAGGTCAGGCACATAGGCCTGACCCTACATTTTATTACTTCTTACAATACTGCTTCACCTTGAAGCCTGCCTTCTTATCGCCCATCTCCTTGGCTTTTGTCCAATCCTCGCAGGCGCCATCAAGGTTCTCCAATTGTTTTTTGACATTACCCCGCACTCGGAAATAGGTCGCTTTGCTGTCGTCAAGTTTAATTGCAATATCCAGATCCTGAACAGCTCCTACCAAGTCATTTTCCTCGGCCAGCAAACCTGCGCGGTTAAAGAACATCTCGGCATCGTTGGGATTCAGCTGAATCGCTGAATTATAATCCTTGATCGCCTTTCGGTATTCCCCTTTTTGTTCGTAAATCAGGGCGCGGTTATAGTAAACGTTCGGATCTTCTGGCGAAAGTTCAATGGCACTTGTGAGGTCTTTCAATGCCTCTTCATACAGCTCCAGATACACAAAAGCGGTCGATCGGTAACGGTAGATTTCCCCCGTCTTGATGCCCTTGTTCACTGCGTCGCTCAAAGATTTCACCGCCTGCTCATACTCGCCATTATTCAGGCGGGCTTCTCCCAGATGCGCATAAAGTGTTGGCTCATTCACTTTATTGTTGGTGCGTTCGTAATAACTCACCGCTATGGAAAACTCCCCTTTATGATAAAAACACTCTCCCAAATAATAGAGAATTTCTTCCTCCATTTTCTCCGACAGCTTTTCATAAGCACTCAGATCGGGCAAGGCTTTTTCGTAATCTTCTGATAAGAAATAAGCCACCCCACGGTTTTCCAGCGCCTTCGGATAATCAGGTTCTTTGGCAAGGGCTTCAGTGTAAGCCTTAATCGCTTCCTCCTTATTTCCTGTAAGGAACAAGGCCTTACCACGGTTATTCATCAATTTAGGATCTGTGCTCCCCTGTGTAAGTGCCTGATTGTAATCTACCAAAGCCCCATTGTAATCTTTCAGTCTAAATTTACTATCGCCCCGTACTTGCAAAGCTTCGGGGTAAGTCGCCTGCAATGCTACCGCTTTGTTGAGTGATTTGAGTGCCCCACGCCAATCGCGGTCGTCGTACTGCACCATTCCAAGATGATAATACACCATCGCATTTTTACTGCCCAGCTGTATGGCTTTCTCCAAATCGGCTTTTGCTCCTTTGGGGTTTTGCATCAGCATTTTTGAATTTGCCATCGTTTCTATCCCCAAGAGGTCATCGTGGCCTTTCAGTCCTTTCTCCAAATCGCGAATCGCTTCTTCATATTGTTTTTGCTGATACAGACATACCCCTCTACCAATGTACACTTCCTGATCTTTTACCCCCTGCGTTATCGCAAGATCAAGGCGATCAAAAGCCTGTTCATACTTTCCGAGTCGGAAGCTTGCCGTACCAATCAGGGCGTTGGTTTGCTTGCTTCTTTCGCCTGTCGCTTCCATCCCTTTAAAGTCGGCAAGGGCTTTTTCATATTCTTTCGCACGATAATAGGCCATTCCACGCCCACGCAATGCCAAGCCACTTTTAGGGTTCTTCTTGATGGCCTCGCTAAACATGGCGATAGCCTCAGGCATTTTGTTGAGATAGGATTTTGCTGTTCCCAAGTCTAAAAACAGCTGTTCCTGATTGTAGTTGCTGTTTTTTGCCTGCGTCAGCACATTTTCTGCCTGAGCATATTCTTTGGTATTCAGCAAGCTGTGTCCCCACTGAAATTTCATCTCAGGGGTCAGTGCTGAAATTTTTGCAAAATCCTTCACCGCATTGGCATATTGTTGCGACTTGAAATAGGCCTGAGCTCTGGCTTGCAAGTACTCCTGATGGTCGGGAGCCTGCGCTACCGCCCGATTCAGATGATCAAGAGCTGGGGCAATTTTTCCCAGATTGAAATAACACAAGCCCATATCTCCCTCAAGAGATTCGGCCTCAAAGCCCAGTCGGCGGGCTTCTTCAAAATTCTTGACCGCCTCTGCGTATTTTTTCTCCAGCAACTGCAAAGCAGCCATATAGCCATACACCTCTTTATTTTTACTCTGTTGAGCAATCGCCTTGCTGAAGTTCTCCTTAGCCCCAGCGACATCCTTGGTTTCATAACTCAATATGCCTAACATATCGTAAAGGGGTGTCATGCCTTCGCTCATGCTTTTGGCTTTTTCAAGGTCAGATTTTGCCTGGGTATATTTTTGCTGACGGAAATATGCCGTACCACGCAACAGGTATGCTTTGGCATCTTCAGGGTCTTCTGAAATTACGGCTGAGAAAGCCTCTACCGCTTTGGGGTTGTCCTTCAGCTTTACGGCCAAACGTCCGCGCGACATCTGTAATTCTTTGCCTGAGGCACCAAGGGCTACCGCTTTATCGAAATCGGCCAAAGCTTCTTCTTGCTGTTTTTTGCGTGCGTGCAACAATGCTCTTTTCTCATAAAGTTCCGCATCTTTGGCGCCCATAGCCTCTGCCTTGTAAAGTTGAATAAAGGCCTGATCATAATTTTTGATCGAAACCAGTGCCAAACCATACTGCACCGCTCCCTGAGCCGTTTTCACTTGTCCTGATTTCGGAAAAACAGTTACTGCAGTTCGCATATCGCCACTTTTATAGGCTGATTCTGCCAGCTTATCCAACACCACTTCCGAGGCATTGCCATTTTTCTCCACCGCCTTTAATGCTACCGTAGCCTGTTTGTAATCCTCAAGTTCATAATTCGCCAAACCAGTATATTCAAACATCTCGACCGTCGAAACGCCCTTGGCTTTGGCTTGCTTGAGCAAAGTAAGTGCCCCTGCATAATCTTTCAGCAAATATTTCGCCTTTCCCCAAGCCATAAAAAGTGTACCGTCTTCAGCACCACTTTCCTTCGCTTTCTCAAAATAAGTGACTGCCTTTTGTGGTTGCTGCTCTTCCAAAAACAGTTGTCCGAGGCTTACCCGCATGGAGGCATCTGCCACCTGCATTTCTTCCGCTTTCAATAAAATAGGCTTTACCTGCGCCGATGCCACCTTGGTCGCGAGCATCGCCTTCGATAAGGCCTGATAAACTTCCGCTGTTTCACTCTGCTTTTCAACCGCCTTGCTTAGGGGTTCTATCGCAGCAGAAAGTTGCTTACTTTGGTAAAGCGACAAGCCCATGATCTCATAAGTTTCTGTGGCGGTGCTTCCCTGCCCCAGTGCTTTGGTCATGGCGGAAATGGCAGGCTTGTACTGCTTGAGCGCATAATATGCCTTGCCTTGCTGTTCTGAAAGGTGCTGACTGTCTGCGCCATTTTGGGTGGCCACCAAATACGATTGAATCGCTTTTGAAGCTTGCCCAAGTGCGAGTTGCGCATCCCCTTTCATGATTAAAATCTCCGTGTCGTTCTCTCCTTGAGCGATGGCCAGCGAGAGTGATTTCAGTGCCTGCTCATAATTTTTCAGATGATAAGCCGCGACTCCTTTCAGCTTTGGAATCCGCTTATCTTTGGCGCCCATTGCTTCGGCCTTCTTCACCAAATCGGCTGTGCGTTGCCATTCTTTCAATTCGTAAGTGGCTTCGGCTTTATTCAAAAATGCTTTGGTATAGGTCGGGTCGATTTGTATCGCCTGCTGAAAATCTTTGATCGAGGTTTTATATTGCCCCGTCAGCAACATGGCCTTTCCCCGATTATTGAAGATCACTGCTGTTTTTTCGCCTTTACTGATCGATGCCCCATATTTTGAAATCGCCGAGGCATAATCTTTCTGTTTGAAGTAGGCATTTCCGAGCACAAACAAAGCTTCTGCATCAGGATTGCCCTCTCCAAGAATGGCAATCGCTTGTGGGTAAAGTTGCTCTTCGTAGTAGGAAATCCCCAGTGCCTTCAGCATTTCAGGCGTTTTATCGGATTGTACTTTGGCCAAATCTTCAATAGCCATATCATAATTTTTGGTCGCATAGGCCATCATTCCTCGCGCTGAGAGTGCCCCCTGATGATCAGGTTTTTCTTTCAGTGCTTTGCCATACGCAACACGTGCCCCCGAGGCATCATCAGTGGCCTGCTTCGATAACCCCTGATAATAGTAAGCCGTAAATTCACTACCCATTATATTGCTGCACTTGCCAAACTGAACGGCGGCTTTGCTGAAATTTTGCTGCGTGTAGGCTTCCATCGCCAAAAGCAATGCCCTGCTCGCCCGAAACGACGGTAACCAGTCTTTAAATTTCTGATTGACTTTCTGCATCGAATATCGGCGTTGGATATCGATAATGGCCGTTTTGGCCGTCAGTACATGGTCTGCCACCATCCCTACAACTTGTCCATCAACCAGCAAAGGTGCGCCGTCTGCCTGAACAAATTCTTTCGCCGTCAGCCATTGTCCATAATCCTCAAAATACTGAAGGTGATCGATGCCTACGGCTTGCGTACTTTGGGTGCTATCATTCTTAAAAGTAACCAGCGTTGCTTTCGTGGGCGCCGTTGCCTGCCCCATGCCTATGCCCGAAACACCATTCACTTTGCTGACCGAAAACTTGATCATGCTTGTGGCGGGATCATAAGCGAAGACCTTACCGATCTCGTGCTTTTGCCCATCGAGGGTGTAAACCTCCACCCGCATGGCCTTATGAAAGCCCGTTGCCCGACTGATGGCTGTTCCTTTATCATCAATAAAAAAACCTGTAAATTGATTCACCTGCCGCCCACTGGCGCCAATTGTTTTAATCAAGAAAATATTTGGATACTCAGATGCCTGCAAATTGAAGCTTTGCATTATTCCCCAGACGGTCAGGAGAAAAATCTGTAAAAATTTTTTCATAGGTTGAATTTGTTGGGATGCCACAGTGGCCTGTCCTTTGTATTTATACAATGCCACAAAATACTAAAAAAATTAAAATGCTATTACATTAGAGCCCTCCAAATAGAAATTATTCCTTACTTCTATGAAAAAATGAGGCACATTGACTAAAAATTCAGCCACGAAGGCTTTGTATCATTTGCATTTTTCCTGAATAAACACCACCAAAAATGCAACAAATGACCCTTGTGGCATATTGCGGTGTAAAATCAAACTTCAAAAAGCAAAATAGTTGTCGCAAAATAAAATACTGTGTGGGACTGAAATAAAAAAAGTCCTCGAAAGGACTTATCAATATTACAATAGTGTACTGTGAATCAAATAGCTATCAGAAAACCGATCCTTAAATTGGTCAATTTCCACGCCCTTCGGGAAGATACCGTAAACTGTCGCTCCCGAGCCTGACATAGACGCATAAACAGCACCAAGAGCATAAAGCTGCTTCTTGATCTTGGCTATTTCAGGGTATTTCGGGAAGATCGAGTCCTCAAAATCATTCTTCAGGTGGTGCTTCCATTCCGTCATCGGATATTCCTCCACCACTTTTTTAATCGCAATTTCAGACGGCTTTGGGGTAACGCCTGAATAGGCCTCCGCTGTCCCGATATGGATATTCGGATTCACCAGCAAGATCGGGTGGTCAGCAAGATCACAGTCAATCGGCTGAAAATCCGTTCCCGTCCCTTCTGCAAGTACGGGCTTATTCTGAATAAAAAAAGGACAATCACTGCCCAACTGCCCAGCATACTGTTCCATTTCTGCAATCGTCAGCCCAAGATTAAACTGTCGGTTCAGCTCCGTGATGGTAAAAGAGGCGTCCGCAGAGCCTCCACCCAAGCCTGCACCAATGGGAATAATTTTCTGTAAAATGATTTGAACAGGCGGAAGCTGATGGTCTTTGGCCAATAATTGATATGCCTTCAGGCAGAGGTTACTGTCGGCACTGCCAGGAATGGGAATCCCCGCAGATTGAAAAGTGGTCGTTTTAGCGGGTACAATCTCAAGTGCATCCTGCCATTGAATCGGCAGAAAAACCGAGGAGATGTTATGAAAACCGTCAGGGCGCTTGGATGTGATGTTCAGCCCGAGGTTGATTTTTGCATTTGGATAACAGATCATGGTCAAATATTGACTTTTTTGTCCACAGATTACACAGATTGCACAGATTTTTTTTTGGAGAAGGACTGCTTTGGTTTTGGTCATGCCTCCTATCGCGAGAGTCCCTCTCGTGATAGCCAATCAACATATGCATCTATTGCAAGCGACATATTTTCCACGGGTAAAATACCCGAGGCTACTGAAAATGTACCTTCGGTACATAAGCCCTGAAGGGGCTTTTCCAATAGCCTCGGGTGAGAACCCGTGGAAAAATATTAATCGGAAATCAATATGTAAAATTGAGTTGTGCAACGCCTTTGTGACGCCATCACCTCCTCTTCCTCCACCAACGATATCCCCACTCATAGGCACCCGTGATGTTCAGCAAAAAGAACAAAAGGCCTGTCAGTGGGATGATCAGGATTTCGTATTTGCCGACGATGAAGGAAAACAAGCGACCGTTGTGCATCTCGAACATGTAATTCCACAAGGGCATTTGGTAGTCATCGATCAGGGCTTGGGGCATTTTGTAGGGGACTTTTCCGACAGGATTTACATTCATCAGCCCTTGGTAGTGGGTGGCGAAATATTGCTGTCCGTCGGGGGATTGGAAGTAGCCTGTTACCATAAAATGATCGGGTTTTTGGACGCCCGAATATGGTTTTTCCCAACGGTGATTGAGCACATTTATCGCCATGCTGTCGCCTTCGTGGTAGTCTTTCAGTCCGTAGAATGACCCCAAAAGGTAATGGTTGTTGGGGCGTTTTTCCATGACGGTGGCACCCATCACGAAGACATTGGCTTTCCAGTTTTGTGGGGTAAAAAGGCCTGAACCGTCTGCTTTTCCTGTATAAATACCTTTGGCGGTTTCGAGGATCAGTCGGTCGGTTTGCTGATCATAGGTAGCATTATGGATGGTTTTGTACCATGGATTTTTATGGAATACGGTCGGGATGTCGCTTGTTTTCACCTTGCCCCCGACCAATGCCACCAATAGCGGTGGACGCAAAAACATGCCCGTAATGCCCATCGCCAACATAATTATCACAGTGATGACACCCACCTGTTTGTGGTTGTCAATCGACCATTTGAGCCAAGCGGATTTCTTGGTTTTTCGGAAAGGGAAATACTTACCTTTTCTTAAGAAAATATAAATGGCGGTCAGCGATAGAAAGATCAAGACCAATGCCATCAGATCCATGAACAATCGTCCGCCCAAGCCGAACAGCCAACCGCTATGCAAGGCGAAAAAGTAAGAAATCAGATCGACAAAAGGTGCTTCTTTGGTTTTGATGGATAGGGGATGAAATGCCAAAGGAAAAGCGATTGGGCTTTGTAACAATTCGCTGTTGCCAACCAATATCAGCTGATTTTGTCGTTGGATCATTTTGACAAAATGGTGGTTCTGATATTTACCCAAATCCACCCGATGCCATTGGTTTTGTTTTAAATCCAGACACCAAAGCCCTTGATAGGTGGAGGCAAAGAGTTTGTTTTGTTGGGGAAGATAAAACAGATCGTTGGTCTTTTGTCCGAAGGGCGAAGTGGTGAAGCCTTGTTTTCTTTCAGAATAAAAATGCTTCCCTCCATCTTCAGATCGCCAGATGCCTTGTTTTCCTGCAAAGAAAAGGGTGTCCTTGCCGATGAATTGGGCATCGATCATGGCGGATCGGTTCCACTCATAAGGTCGATAATGATCAGGCACCAAAACGTTCGGCACACCGATATCAGCGACGGCTTCAGGGTGGTTGAGGATAATGCCTGAAACGCTCATCCAGATCAAGAACAGCGACAATCCGACGCCCAGATACTTATGCCAGCTTTTGGCTTTTTGATAAAGCCATTTTCCGATTTTTGATGATTGTTTCATAACTCAATATTATCCACTGATTGTTCTTCTATGAGGTGTTTTTTTATTGTCCACAGATTACACAGATTTCCACAGATTTTTTTTGATCATGATTTGGAGGATTACCATGATTTTTGTTGGCATACTTACCTTTTCCTAACCTCAGTTCAAGCGTCCCGCTTGGACTGACCAACTTGGTAAATATCTTTGATCCAAGCGGGATGCTTGAACCAAAGATGCAAGAAGCTTAAACCCGAGTAAGCCCTTCAACAAAAGGCAAAATCTGCGCCTAAGCGCCATTCCTGCGAATAAAAAAGGGGAAACTAACCGTGGTCAATTTCCCCTAATATTTCAAAAAAATAGGCTTACACTAATTCTTCTTCTTTTTCAGTTTTGGCTGCTTCGGTTTTTCCAGTCAAATAGCTTTTGCTGAAAGTGAAAATGAAGTAAACCAATGACAACAATCCGAAGGTAAAGATCACATCACCAAACACACGTGACCAGCGGATGCTTTGGAAAGTTGGGTTTTGCAGGAACTCCGCAGAGCGAGCATACCATAAACCAACATCCATTGCGGCAAAAGTCTGTGCAATACCAATCGGCAGGATACTAATGACAGTCATGGCCAACAAGCCAATATTCAGCGACCAGAAGATATTTTTCATTAGGCGCTCACTCCATTCCATTGAAGGTGCCATCGCACGCAACGAGAACAACGTCAAACCGATTCCTAACATTCCATAAACACCGAACAATGCCGTATGACCATGAACAGGCGTCAGGTTCAAACCTTGCATATAATACAATGCGATCGGAGGGTTAATCAAGAAACCAAATACACCCGCACCTAATCCGTTCCAGAAGGCAACCGAGATGAAGTAGTTGATTGGCCACTTGTAGCGTTGCAACCACTTTCCTTTTTTCGCCTGTTTGTAATAAGAATAGGCTTCAAAGCCCAATAATGATAGGGGAGCAATTTCCAAAGCACTGAAGGCAGCACCAACAGCCATCACACCCGTAGGTGTACCTGTAAAATACAAGTGGTGGAAAGTTCCCAAGATACCACCGAACAGGAAGATCGTTGCTGATCCCAGCGTCGCTTTGGTTGCTGATTCAACCTTCACCAAGCCCAATCGGGTAAACAGGAAGGCGATCACTACGGTAGCAAATACTTCAAAGAAGCCTTCTACCCAAAGGTGAACCACCCACCATCTCCAGTATTCGGCCATCGACAAGTTGGTGTGGCGACCCCACATCAGTCCTGCGCCATAAAATAAACCAATAGCCGCTGAGCTGATCAAAAACATCGTCAGAAGGGATTTGTTCTCTTTGGCATTTTTGATGGCAGGCACCAAACAACGCCCCATCAAAACCAGCCAGATCCCCAAACCTGCGAACAATAGAATCTGCCAGAAACGACCCAACTCTACGTACTCATATCCTTGGTGACCGAACCAGAATGAAGCCGTCAAGCCCATTTTCTGCATGATCGAGAACCACTGTCCTGCCATTGATCCACCCACAACGATGAACAAAGCCACGAACAAAATATCAACCCCTAACTTTTGGAATTTAGGCTCAAAACCAGCTACTGCAGGAGCGATGAACAAACCTGTTGCCAACCATGAGGTGGCGATCCAAAGAATGGCCAACTGCAAGTGCCATGAACGCGTTACGGCATACGGCAAGATCGCCGACAAATCCAAGCCAAAGAACGCCTGACCTTCCACACCGTAGTGGGCTGTCAATGCACCCATTCCAACTTGTAAAACAAACAATGCTGCCACTACCCAGAAATATTTCAAGGTTGCTTTCATCGAAGGCGTTGGCTTCAAACCAAACATTGGATCCTGCTGAGGAAGCTCGTGCTCCTCTTCCATACCGTCCTCTTCTTTTGCATGAAAAAACGACAGGAATAAGATACCCGCAATCAGGATTACCACAGAAAATAAAGACCACATCAGTAAAGAAGAAGTCGCTTCGTTGCCTACCAACGGCTCATGTGGCCAGTTATTGGAGTAAGAAACACCACCTGCTGAACGCTCTGTAACACATGCCCATGATGTCCAGAAGAAGAAAGCATTCATATCTTCCATTCGAGTAGCATCGTAGATCGTATGCTCTTTCAAAGCATAAGCCTGACGCAATTCATGCAAGCCTTTTCCGCCCATGAACAAATCGGTGAAGTGCTTAGAAATGCTCTTGAAAGCCTCCACACGAACACTTGGAACCGTCAATTTCTTGGTAGCGGCATCGTATGTATTTTTGCGGATCATGTCCTGCAATTGCAATTGCAAAGGCGCCTGATCTGCTTTCGACAAAGCATCATATTTTTTACCAAATTTGGCGTTTGACCATTTATCCAAGATAAACATTGCCTCGCGGTGCAGGTAATCCGCACTCCAGTCAGGTGCCTGATAAGCGCCATGACCCCAGATCGAACCGATGTCCTGACCACCAATCGACTGCCATACATTCTGACCGTCCTGAATTTGTTTCATGGACATGACCACATTTCCTTGTGCGTCCACCACTTGTTGAGGGATCGGAGGAGCCTGCTTGTAGATCTCACGTCCGAAGAATAAAAGTACCGCAAAGGAACCGACCATCACGGCGATAAATGCCCACCAATACTTCTTGTAATTGTTTTTCATTTTAAAATTAAGCGCAAAAAAAGACCACCTCCTTAATTAAAGGTGATCCTTGAAGTCAATCAATAGATTTTGTTTTTATAGGGATTATTGAGGGGGTAAATTATCACGAGAGGGACTCTCGCGATAGATTGAGATGTTTATTTGTCCACAGATTACACCGATTTCCACAGATTTTTTTTGATGAGATCACGAGAGGGACTCTCGCGATAGCCTGAGGGGGATCTATGAAACTATCGCTTCATTAGTTCAAGCATCCCGCTTGGACTATTTAATCAATTTTGATCCAAGCGAGCCGCTTGAACCGAACATGTCTATTTACACCCCTGCAACAGGAATATTCAGTGCTTATAGCGATTTTGCCAATTCAATGGCACGAGGGAACAAAATATTGTTCTCGATATGCACATGACGGTGCAAATCCGCTTCAAATTCTCTCAATTTCTCGAAAGCGATGCGGTAAGTGTTACATGCCCACTCAGGAGCATTATAGTTGTCTGTCAATGCAGCAATACGACGGAAACGTTCGCCTTCAGCATCATGCTCATGCTCCATTTGTGCGATTGGGTTTTCCACCGAACCGAAACAAGTTTCAGGCAAAGTAGCACCTGTTGATTGCGCATTTACCAAATCTTTAATGAAGGGGAAAAGCACTTGCTCTTCTTTCATCATGTGCGTCGTCATTGCTTCGCCACAAGCCAAAAACTCATCACGAACCGCCAACAACTCAGTAGCTGCATGACCGTGAACTTCTGCGATTTTCATGCAGTACTCAGCAATCATCTTCACATTTTCGCGCACATAGCGGTGGTGTGTTTTTTCAATGTAATCAACCATCAGATCCAAAGGCCATGAACGGAAGTCAATGTCGTTTTGCGATTTCTCACGAACAGCTTCAGCCAACTCCTCCATTAATTGCTCAACAGAAAGCCCTTTTTTCTCACATGCACGCTCAATAGAAATTCCGCCGCCACAACAGAAATCCAATCCGTTACGCTTGAAAACATCAGCAGTACGGTAATCCGCTGCCACTAACTCGCCTACTTTTAGATCTTTAGTAAATTCCATGGTTTTGTTCTTTTGTTGTTTTTGATGTTACAAAGGTAGCGGAATTTTATTAAAAGACAAAAAGGTCTTTTAATCTTTTATCGTTTTCATCTTTTATGCTTACCTTGCATGAGCAGTTTACAATTTTGGTTTAAAGCGTGTTAACTTTGCTGATAAAAGCAGCTATTCAGTTCATAGAGACCTCAAACTTTAGGATTCCCGGCAAATATTTATCGGCAGCCCTGAAGAAAAAGGAAGAGAAAAACCCGCTTGAACCATCGCAAAAAATAATTTAAAGAATGTTTTCAAAAGCATGCAGTTACGGCATTCGTGCCATGATCTATATAAGTGCCAAGACCAATCAGGGCATTCGGCTGGGCATCAAGGATATTGCAAAAGAGATTGAATCGCCAGAAGCTTTTACGGGAAAAATTTTGCAGACCTTGAGTAAAAAAGGGCTTGTAGATTCTGTGAAAGGGCCCAAGGGTGGTTTTTCGATGACCACCGAACAGCAACAGGTGAGCCTGTTTGATATTGTAAGCAATATCGACGGGGACGAACTGATGACAGGTTGCGGATTGGGTTTCAAGAAGTGCAGCGAAGCACACCCCTGCCCGATGCACCACCAATACAAAGAAGTGCGGGCACAGTTTAATACCATGTTGCGCGAGACACAACTCAAAACACTCTCCGATGATTTTGAACAAGGCCTGAGCTTTTTTCACCCCGAAGAAGGCTAATGATGTAATTTTTCATCTTAATTATTACACTCAAACAATCAGCTGTAAAAAAGGTATTTCATTTGATTGAGCCCAATCATTTACGACTACCAAATAATGAAAAAATTTTACAGTATAATTGGATGCCTTTTATTTCTGGGCATCGGGACCGCTTTCGGGCAAAGTGATGAATTAATTTTAAAAAATGGAGATCAGATTCATGGCGAGCTGAGCAAGCTTGTTCGAAATTCCATTTATTTTGATGCCGATTACGGGGATGAAGATTTTAAAATCGACTGGGATGATATTATGTATTTCAAGACCGATCGACCGTTCAGTATTTATTTAAAGGGAGGAGAGCGGTATTACGCCACCTTTGAAACTGACCCTTCGGATTCCACCGCCTTTATTATTCGGCCAGTAGGCAGTAACGACTACTTCAACACCCACAGAAACCGTGTGGTTTCTATCCAGACGGCGAACACCAAGTTTTCCGATCGATTTTCAATGGGGTTGGGGCTGGGTTACACCTTTACAAAAGCCAAGAATGTCCAACAACTTACCGCACAGGCCAATGCCAAATACAGGGCCATTAACTGGTCGCTGGAAGGCAATGTAAAAACGGTCAATAACTCTCAGGATGAAACCACACCCACCCACCGTACAGATGGCTCGATAGCCTATAACTGGACCTTTTACCAAAGCTGGTTTACTGGGGCAGGGGTTACTTTTCTTTCCAACGATGAGCAAAAGCTCAGCCTGAGAACCTCGACACAAGCCCGCATTGGTACCTATCTTGCCCGTACCCACACCCTGGATCTACTGGTTTCCACAGGTATGGCCTGGACGAACGAAAACTACTCTGACCCCAGTATTGCAAGTGCCAATTCTGCCGAGGCAGTACTTTCCGCGGCCTTCAGCATTTTCGGCTTCGGAGATTTTTCTATCAACTCTTCCGTGGATTCTTATGCCAACCTGAATACCGCAGGCAGGTACCGTGTCGATTTCACCGTAGATATTTCTTGGGATTTGCCCAAAGGGTTCCTGCTGAAAGCTGGAAATACCACCAACTACGACTCCAAACCTGTGAGTCCTGAGGCTGGAACGGTCGATTACGTCTATTATACCACCTTCGGATGGAAATTTTAAGGCTGATAACCATATTGCTGAAAAGGAGCCAATAGCCTACCTGAAAATTTTGCAAGGTTTGTTCCGAAAACTCTTTTTATGGGCATGTCTCCTGAAGAGGTATTTTGTGATCGCCTCAACGTAAACACGGAATCCTCAAAAACCTTTTTATCTTCCTGTGATGATGTTCGCGAATTATCTCCTTCTCCATCAGCTGCACTTATAAAAAAAGGGACACCTGATGGCGTCCCTTTTTCATTGGTATTTTCAGTAAATTACTCTGCTGTCGCTTCTTCTGCTGCAGGTGTTTTTGTTTCCACCAAAGTCATTTCATCTACCAGATGAGAAGCCCCAGCGTACACATCCACCACCCACAATACATAGCGAATATCTACTGCAATATTTCGGCAAATGTCTTTATCGTATTTAATATCCGACATCGTTGATTCCCACGAACGGTCAAAATTCAGCCCAATCAAGCGGCCTTCCCCATCAATAACTGGTGAACCTGAATTCCCACCAGTCGTATGGTTGGAAGCGGTAAAACATACGGGCAATTTGCCATTTTCAGCATAACGGCCATAATTTTTATCCGCATACAATTCGCGCATACGATCCGTAATTACATAATCATCTGCTCCAGCCATTTCTTTCTGGAACACACCATCCAGATAAGTATGCGAAGTATAACGCATGCCATCGTAAGGTGTCGAGCCATCTACTACGCCATAAGAAACACGCATGGTACTGTTGGCATCAGGGTAGAAAGTTTTGTTTGGCAACATCTCACGCAAGCCAGCAGTGTACGAACGGTTCAGGCGCTCCAGAGCATTCTGAGTATTGCGCATCACATCACCAACCTTACCTATGTAAATATCACGGAACTCGCGCTCCAACTTAATGGCAGGGTCCTTCAGTAAAGTTTTCATGCTTTTCTCGTTGAAGTCATTCAACAAAGCTTCTACTTTTTGCTGATCATCCAATATCGACTTTCCGAAGAAATGCGCTGCGTAATTTTCAAAATTCGCTTTGTACTTCTTATTCATCGCCTGTAAAATCTCTGGCTGATAGTTGGCGCTGATATCCTCGGCATACAAACGCATCAAAGCAGCAAATACTTTTTCATCTGTTGGTGCATTGTAATCTTTGAAATATTTTTTCGCATAAGCTTTCAGGGCGTCCACGCGTTTTTCGCGCTCGCTTGCTGGGGCATCAATCAAACCACGGAAACGTGCCGCAAGGCTCAGAATCTCCGTTCCGTAGGCTGCCTCACGGATGTAGTTATAAGGCAAGATCACATCCTGCTCTTCCTTGTGAGTTTGCTCAAATTTCGACAGCAAGGTACCATAATGTGCTTTACGCGCAGGGTTGGCATCTGCCCACTGCTGGAATTTCGTTTCCAAAGCCTCTTTCTCTGCAATAGCATTGGTCACTTTCAGGCCTCGGTTTTCACCAATCCATTTTTTGTAGTAATTCGCCACACGCGCATATTTTGCAGAATACTGAATACGAACCTTGTCGTCCTTATTCATATCCGACTTTAGAATGTTAAGCTTTGTTTCGCGAATTTTGATACGGTTCGGATTCGTAGTTTCCACCAATGGCTTAATCGAGTAGGTCGTCAGGTACTCCTGTGTACGGCCTGGGAAACCGAAAACCATTGTGAAATCGCCATCTTCAACACCTGTAAGGTTGATCGGCAAGAAGTGCTTTGGCTTCAATGGCACATTCTCCTTAGCGTAAGCAGCAGGAGAGCCATCAGGTGCTGAATATACACGGAACATCGAAAAATCTCCTGTATGGCGAGGCCACATCCAGTTGTCGGTATCGCCACCGAATTTACCAATAGCCGATGGTGGTGCACCTACAAGGCGAACATCATCGTAGGTTTCTGTCACAAACATATAGTACTCGTTGCCATAGAACATCGATTTGATCTTGGCGCCATAATGTGTTCCTGCAGTGGTTTTCTGGATGATGGCATCCGAATTTTCCGCCACAAGTTCCTGACGTTCATCTTCGGTCATTTCAGGCGTTGCCCCCTTGAGTACCTCTTTGGTAACATCTTCAATACGGACAATAAAAGTAACAAACAAACCTGGGTTTGGCAGCTCTTCTTCTTTCGACATCGCCCAGAAACCATTGGTCAGCAAATCGTTTTCTACAGAAGAATGTGATTGAATTTGCCCATAACCACAGTGGTGGTTGGTCAGGATCAAACCCTCAGGAGAAATCAACTCCCCAGTACAAAAGCCACCGAAGGAAACTACGGCATCTTTAAGGCTGGAGTGGTTCACGCTGTAAATATCATCTGCTGACATTTTCATTCCACGTGCCTGCATATCGGCTTCGTTCAATGTTTTCAGCAATTGCGGAAGCCACATGCCTTCATCCGCCTTGGCCATCAGCGGGAGTAGTGGTAAAATCAGGGCAAGCGCCCACCTCTTCATATTAATCATTAAGATTGACTATAAAATAAATAATAAAAAATTTAGTTTATCCTTAGAACACCAACCTATATTGTACTATAAGCGGCATTATCTAACAAATTTCACAGAAAAATATCGTAAAACAAAAAAGTGAAAATCAATTACCATCGTAAAACTCTCTTAACGACCCTATTTTCATTCATCGGCTATAGATAATAATAAATTGATCAATTATTACGACATATTGGGCATTCCTGCCACGGCATCTTCCTCCGATATCAAGCGGGCATACCGTACGTTGGCGGTAAAGTATCATCCCGACAAAAACCCTGGAAATGACTTTGCCGAGGAGACTTTCAAACAAATCTCAAGAGCTTATCAGGTTTTGGGCGACCCACAACAGAAGGCCGCCTACGACTTCTTGATAACGCACCAGTTTGAGATGCCGCAAAGTACTGAGGAACCCCCTGAAGATTTCAACCCCAGAAAAAGAACATCTTTTGAAGAACGCGAGCGGTATCGGCAGGAATATTATGAGCAAAACCCACATGCTCGGCCTGCTGAGCCCAGTTATTGGGACAGATACCGCAATAATAGGCTGGTAAATTTAGCCATTGCCATGCTGTTCTTTTTGGTGATCGCTTTTTTTGTAGGGGTTCCCTCTTACTGGTACATGAAGCATGAGCAGAAAATTGAAATGGAGCGGTTGGTGGAGGAGCAAATGAGGTTTGACGTCGCCAAAAAACTCTTTGAACATGGCGCTTACAAGGAGGCTATGGATTCCCTACAAGCGATTATCGCCTTGCCGAACTCGAGTATGCATATCAAAAATTTCCGCAATGCGGTTTTGGCGGATCTTTATGATAAAGGAGAAGAAGCTTACATGATGGAAAATTATGAAGAAGCGGTGCGCTACTGGAGCGTAGTAAAGGAACATGCCGATTATGCTGCGGTATTTTATCAGCAACTGGCACATGCCTATGTGGGCGTAGGAAAATTTCAGCAAGCCCTATTGCTCTATGAAAATATGGTGGACAAAGAACAGTTCAATATTCCGCTGCTGCTCTCTGCGGCCTCGCTTTGTGCTGATCAGCTTTATGACAATGAACGGGCACTGAAATACTATTCGCTCGCCACCGAAGCCATGATCGATATCTATATCATCAATTATGGCCGAGCCTATGCTTTGGTGATCAAGCCTGAGAATATTCCCGAAAGTCATTATATCGCTCATTATGGTTTGGCGGTTGTTTTGGCACGGCTTTCCAACTTTGAGCGGGCTAAAAAAGCCTGTGACTGGGCCATTTTACTTCGCCCAAATCGCCCTGAAGCTTACAATATTTTAGGAAACTGTTATTTTGCCATGGACCAGCCCGAGCAAGCCTGCGATGCCTGGGGGCAGGCGATCAAAAACGGGTCGCTTCAGGCCAATGAATGGGTGGCGCGGTTCTGCCAATAAGTTGGTTATTACCGCTCAAATTGACGGGGAGCTTGGGGATCATTTTTTCCTGCTTTGCTTCAATTCCTACTTCAATTATGTAAAAAAAGCGTCGAATTGTTGCTGAAGATTTATAAATTGCGGTTTCAAATTGGAAACTGATATCAATTAAAAATATTTAAATAATGGCAACTAATCTGCTAAAAGGAAAAAAAGGGATCATCTTTGGTGCCCTTAACGAGGATTCTATTGCATGGAAAACTGCGCTAATGGCTAAAGAAGAAGGCGCTGAATTTGTATTGACCAATGCTCCTATTGCTTTGCGCATGGGAAAAATCAAAGAATTGGGTGATGCTTGTAATGCGGAAATCATTCCTGCAGATGCAACAAGTGTAGAGGATATTGAAAACCTTTTCACTAAAGCTTCTGAGATTTTAGGCGGAAAGATTGACTTCGTATTGCACTCTATCGGGATGAGTCCGAATGTCCGTAAAGGGAAATCTTATGGTGAGTTGAACTACGACTGGTTCCACAAAACACTGGACATTTCGGCAATGTCGTACCACAAAGTATTGCAAGTGGCCGAGAAAATGGACATTATGAACGAGTGGGGCTCATTCGTTGGTTTGTCATACATCGCTGCACAGCGTAGCTTCTCCCACTATGCGGATATGGCCGATGCCAAAGCATTGCTGGAGTCTATCGCTCGTGGTTATGGCGCTCGTTTTGCGGCCAAAAAAGTACGTGTAAACACCATCTCTCAGTCGCCAACTGTAACAACTGCTGGTCAGGGAATCACTGGTTTCGATGATTTCTTCAACTTTGCAGATCAGCTTTCTCCACTGGGCAATGCGCCTTCTGAGGATTGTGCGAAATACATCTTGTCGTTATTCTCTGATTACACAAGATATGTAACGATGCAAAACTTGATGCACGATGGTGGATTCTCGACAACAGGTATCACACAAGAAATGATGGAAACTTTGGCGAAAGCTCGTCAGAAGTAATTTTCCGTTTGATAAACAGAGGAACCAGTCACATTGTGGCTGGTTTTTTTATGCCTTCTATTTTCTTTTCCTTTACTTTGTCCTAAGATCAAAAAAACCACTTACTATGCAACCCAACTACTTAATCATTTATAACCCTATTGCCGGAAAAGGCAAAGTTGATGGACTGAAGAAAATGATCAAGAAGGCTTGGGAAGGCAAAATCAACTGTAAGTGGAAAAAGACCAAATATGCAGGACATGCCAGCCTCATTGCCAGGAAAGCCATTGGAAAAGTGGACGCCGTAATTGCAGTGGGCGGAGATGGCACGGTGAATGAAGTCGCCGCTGTGCTGGCAGGAAGCGACACCCCCTTGGGTATTTTACCCAAAGGTTCAGGCAACGGACTCGCAAGGCACTTGGGCATTCCCATGACCATGCCCCATGCGATTGAATGGATGGCTGCCGCTGAGGTTACCCCTGTGGACACCATTGAGGTCAATGGCCAGTTTTTCATCAATGTGGCAGGCATCGGTTTTGATGCTTATGTTGCCCATCAGTTCGCCAAAGCCTCCACCCGCGGACTCGCCACCTATATCAAAGAAACCCTTTCGGCTTATTTTACCTACCACAAAAAAAATTACCTCCTCAAGTGGGAAGGTCAGCAGCTTGAAGTAAAAGCCCTGCTGATCAGTATTGCCAACTCCTCACAATTTGGCAACGATGCCTACATTGCTCCGCACGCCAGTTTATCGGATGGCTTGGTGGATGTGTCTATTATTAAAGATTGTCCTTTTTGGTACGCACCTGCAATGGGCTACCGACTGTTTTCAAAAACGATCCACAAGAGCCGTTTTTACAGCACCTTTCAGGTATCGTCAGTAGAAATCAGCTGTCAGGAAAATGAATTTGTTCACCTTGATGGTGAGGCAAGCGAACTGCAACTGCCACTCGATATTCAGTTACACAAAAATAACCTCAAGATGCTCTGTTGCCCCTGAAGTGGAGCAATCAGGGATAAATCAGTTGATGCCCTTCGGTCGTAAGCTTTTGGTACATTTCAGCCGACAGCGGATCAGGGTAAGACATCACCTGTAAATCCACGCATTCGCCCTGTGCATGAAAAGGGGGTTGTTGATAAGTATATTTATTGAGGTGAAAACCGAGCCGTTGATAAAAGCGCACCCGCCGGATTTTCATGGGACTGTCAGGAACTTCCACTTCAAGGAGGAGTGGTTTCTTTGTGCTGTACTGTAACTGTTTCATCATTTGCGCCCCCAGTCCCTTTCCTCTGCATTTTTCATCTGTACAAAAATGATCGACAAACAGGTAATCTTCAAACGCCCACCAATTCAATAAACCGATAAGTTGTTCACCATTGTGGAAAACATTGAAGTAAAAACGACTTTCATTGAAAATTTCCTGCTGTAAATCAATCTTCCGCCGCTCCGAAAGTGGAAAACTCCGTTGATAAAGCGCCCATGCTTCAGAAAAACGAGCATCATTGATTGATTTTAAGCGTTGCGAATGCAGCTTTGTGGATAAACCACCCACCGATTTGGATTTCCGTTCCTTCATTTCAAAAATAGCTAATGAACACTGTGGATAACAAGCCTTTATCCACAACGGCTACCCATAAGTGGATAAACTGGTCAGCAAGTCCAATAGGGTAGATGGCTGGTGAAAGAAAATTTCCTCTTTCACCAGTGCACCTCCCACACCACCCTGCGTACGGATCCGTACAGGGCGGTTCTTTAATTCAGTGTACAGAGAGATAGTATGTCTTTAGAGAGACGTAGCCTTGTTCTCGAAGCACTTCATCAGTCAGGGTTTTGTGTAATACAGGGCTCTTTGCGATCCGCCAATGTCCTTTTCTTGTGTTGGCGTGTTCCCAGGCTTTCGATGTATCGGCACCCAGTCGCTTTAGTTCCTTGAACCGTGTTCTTACCCGCTTCCAATTCTTCCAAGTAAATGCCCGAATTCGTCGGCGTAACCACTCGTCGAGTCGTTGCATGATGGTTTTCATCTCGGCAAATTTGTAGTAATTGATCCACCCTTTTATCGTTTGAGATAGCAGGGTTTTCCGCCTTTGATAGCCCAGACCATTACTTTTATTGGTGATAGCACGCATTTTATCCTTTAGCCGATTGATACTTTTGGCTTGAACTCGAAAACGTGCTTTTCCCTTCCACATGTAGAAGGAGTATCCCAAAAATTTGATTTGCCGTCTTGGTACTACTTGCGTTTTCTCCTTGTTTACCCTCAAATACAGCCTACCTTCAATAAATCGGGTAACTGTTCTTTTGAGTCGTTCCGCTCCTTTTCTACCTTTACTAAAGATAATCATATCATCAGCATAGCGCACGAATCGGTGTCCCCGCTTGGTCAGTTCTTGATCCAACACATTAAGCATTACATTGCTCAATAATGGGCTCAATGGTCCTCCCTGCGGTACGCCGTCGGTGCTTGCCTCAAACTTATGACCGATCACAACACCTGCATTCAAATATTTGTGAATCAGTGAAATCACCGATCCTTCCTTGATTTGTTCTGACAGTAAAGTGATAAGATAACTATGATTTACCGTGTCAAAGAACTTCTCCATATCTAAGTCCACCGCATAGCGATAGCCTTCTGATAAAATCTCTTGGCTTTGAAGTAACGCCTGATGCTGACTGCGACCAGGACGAAACCCATAGCTATGAGGTGAAAATTCCTTCTCGTAAATCGGAACTAAAACTTGGCTGATCGCCTGTTGTACCCAACGATCCACTACCGTTGGTATCCCCAAAGGGCGTGTCTTCCCATTGTCCTTCGGTATTTCTACACGTCGGACAGGGTTCGGGCGGTAGTTCCCTTGACGTATGGATTGTACTATTTCCCTTCCATGAATTTGCAGATATGACGCCAAAGCGCCGACCTTCATTCCATCAATTCCATGGCTCCCTTTGTTCTTTACTACTCGCTGATAAGCTCGGTTCAAGTTATAAGGGCACAGGATTTTGTCTAACAATCCTTCCTTTCTCTGTGTAACTGTGAAATCATCCGCTTCAGTTATCCAAACAAAAGTCGGCACTCGTTCGGCTTTCCCCTGTTCCGCAGGTGCTTTTCCGAACAAGCTACTATTTCTTTGTACTTTCTGCTTTCTACCTTTCATTCGGTAACTTTCTGTAATGATTTCTAATTAAAGTTCAGTCCTTCGCCGTCGGTCTCGGCTACTATGACTTCGGCTGACTTCTCGCAGTAAACCTTTTTCGAACGTGTCCTTTACTATTAGTAGACACCCCTGCGAGATCTCCCGCGGTAAGACGATTAACTTTCTCCCCATCTACCTGCACCATTTACAGCATTGCCTTCCGAGTAGTTTTGGACTTTACTTTGTTATGCAAGCTTATCCAAACAATACTGCCTCATGATGTTCGTGTCCCTCAGGCCAGAGATTTGCATACGGCTTCCTTCAGATTATACCTCACGGTATACACCCTTGCCTTCTGCTATGTGGTTGGCACTACTAACCCCCACTACGGACTTGCACCGATTAGTTAATCGCCATGCACGGCGCACATAAAAAAGGGGATTTCACAACGAAATCCCCTTTTTTAACGACTTATTTTTTTGATTACAGTTGTTCACGAATCGATTTCAGCAATTCATCACCTCCTTGTGCAATCAGTTCTTCTGCAACCGCTAATCCCATTGATTCCACCACTGCGGCTTCACAAGCTCCTTCAGCTTCCAGCTGAACCTCGCCCTGCAAGCCGATGATACCACCTTTCAGCTTCACCTGATCGCCATCCCATTGTGCCAAACCATACACAGGCACCGAACAACCACCATGCAAACGGCGCAAAAATGCCCGTTCAGCAAGTAATAATTTCTCCGTAGGCTCGTGGTTCAAGCAAGCCCTGATCTGTTTTTTCAAGTCAGCATCCAGGGTCGTTGATGCCTCAATAGCCACCGAACCTTGCCCTACTGCCGGCGTGAAAATATCCAACGGCAGCTTTTCAACAATCAGATCATCATATTCCATACGGTGCACTCCTGCGTAAGCCAGCAGCAAAGCATCGCAATGCCCCTCTTCCATTTTCTGAATTCGGCGCTGAAGATTCCCACGAACGGGTACGATCTCGATATGTGGAAAATGGCGACGTAAAGTAGCTACGCGACGGTTTGAGGAAGTCCCCAGACGGAATTTTTTTCCCGAACCCAAAGTCAGCTGTTTGTTGTGGCTCACAATCACATCGTTGGGTGTTTCGCGCTCACTGAAAGCCATCAGCTCAAATCCTGCAGGCAATTCCGACTGCATATCTTTGGCACTGTGCACCGCAATATCAATCCGACCGTCGGTCAGTTGTGCTTCGATTTCCTCGGTAAAAACACCTTTGGAGCCAATCTTATGAATGGAAACATCAAGAATTTTATCCCCCTTGGTTTCAATCTTCACAATCTCAGTCTCCAATCCTCCCTTTTCCAATTGCGACTGCACCCAATAGGCTTGCCACAAAGCCAGCTGGCTTCCTCTTGTACCGATACGAACTTTCATATAATCTTCTCTATTAGTTACCTTTGATTTAAAAATTGCCTTATCCCCTCAGAATACTTGCGATCTGAAGTGATAAATTAAAAAATGTGATCTTCGGACTCGCATTACGCTCCAGGTGATAACCTGCCTCCGAGATCAGTTTATTGATCCATTCCACCTGTTCAGCGCTCATTACTTTGCTGAATTTCTCCACAAACTGCCGCCCTTCGGTGGTCATGCCTTGTAATTCTGCGGCCTGATAATGAAACAAAAGTGCCGCGCGCATAATGCTCATACCATATTGCAACATTCCCTGCTGACGTAACCGACTGAATTTGGCAAAGCTGTCGGTCATTGCAGAAATCGATGTAAAATCCCAGGCATAACACAGGCGCATCCACTGCCGAAAGGTTTCTTCGCCATCGGCATCGCCTTGTTTCAGCAATGCCATCGCCTCAGGTACCGTATTGGTTGTTTGGCTGATTTGAATTGCCAGGTCTTCAGATGCACCGCCGTCGCGCATCAGTATTTGCGAAAGCTCTTCCTGTGAATAATTCGGCACACGAATCAGCTGTGTTCTCGAGCGGATCGTCCCGATCAGCTGTTGTTCCTCATTGGTTACCAAAAAGAACAGGGTATTTTTTGGCGGTTCTTCAATGATCTTCAAAAGGGCATTGGAGGCCGTAATATGCATCTTTTCTGGCAACCAGATAATCATCACCTTATAGGCGCCTTCATAGCTTTTCAAAGCCAAAGCGTTAATGATTCTGCGGGATTCCTCTTTAGAGATATTCGCCTGCTTGTTTTCCCCACCGAAAAATTCCACCCACGCAGGCAGCGTCGGGTGCGCATCTTCTTTCAGGTATTCACGGAAACTCGGGAGGAAATTGGCACTAATGGCATCTTTCCCTTTTACTTCCTTGGTTGCACTTACTGGAAAAGCAAAATGAACATCAGGGTGTGCAAGCTTGGCCATTTTCTGACACGAAGGGCATTCCCCACAGGCATCATACTCCTGCTGATTGGTACAATTGACGAAAGTCGCCATTGCCAAGGCCAAAGACAATTGCCCACCACCAGCATTGCCCGAAAACAATAAGGCATGCGCCAGGTGGTTCTCCTGAACAGCATGTAATAATTTTTCCTTGATCCGATCAAGTCCTATAATGGTGGAAAATTGCATAGTTCGTTGTATTTAAAAATCGTGGCCTTCACCGCAGGCCACGTATCATTTGCAAATTTATTTATTTTCCCAAACTCTGTGCACTTTTGTTTCCTGAAAAACGTGTGCAAGAATTTTAAAATCTACTTCTGAAAACTCCAAACCACGGCGTGCCATCACTCTTTTAGCAACCTCTACTACTCGGGGAAGCGGAAAAGTGCTGTATCCACCGTGTCCACCCCATGAAAACGAAGGGATGTAATTTCTTGGGTAACCTGCCCCAAAAACGTTACTGCCCACACCAACTACGGTGGCGGTATTAAACATGGTATTGATCCCCGCCTTGGCGTGGTCCCCCATAATCAAGCCCACAAACTGCTCGCCAGTGTTCACAAATCCTTCTTTCTTGAAAGACCACAGCTTACATGGGGCATAGTTATTTTTAAGGTTTGAGGAGTTGGTATCTGCGCCTAAATTACACCACTCTCCAAGCACAGAATGGCCCAAATAACCTTCATGTCCTTTGTTGGAATAGCCGAATACCACAGCGGTATCCACCTCGCCACCAAGCTTCGACCAAGGTCCTGCCGTTGTGTTGCCACGCATCTTTCCGCCAAGCATCACCTGCGCATGCTCACAAAGTGCAAACGGCCCACGGATAATCGCCCCCTCTTGCACCACAGCATCCTTACCAATATAAATCGGCCCATTTTCAGCATTCAGAATGGCCGCCTTAATGTCTGCGCCTTCCTCCACAAAAATCTGCTCCTTATTATAGGTAGCCGTAAATGGATCATTAATGCCCACCGACTCACGACCAGCCGTCACCAGTTCAAAATCCTGCTGAATCTCGGCGCCATTGCGCGTGTAGATATGCCATACTTCTTCTATCAGATTGTACTCCTGCTCCCACTGAACAACAGCCGCAGCATCTACCGGATGCTCCCCATCGAATTCGCCCAATTGCGCTTCAGAATAAAGGCCTGCAAGTAGTTTCCCATCAGCCACAAGGCTTTCCCCTGCTTCCAAAGCCTGGATCGCTTCCAGCAATGCAGGATTAGGACACAGTGCCCCATTGATGACCAGGTTGTTTTGCTCGGCAACCCATAAAGGGAACTTTTCCTGTAAATAAGTCGCCGTAAGGTAACTGCTCTCAGTATCGAGGGATTTCTCCCACTTTTCGACAATGGTCAGAATACCAATTCGAATACCAGCCGTTGGGCGGGTATAGGTAAAAGGCTTCAGCGCTGTCCGAAGATCAGGTTGATCAAATAGAATTAAGTTCATATTACACATTTTTGTCCTGAAACTTCCTTTGCACATTAGTTTACAGGACCATCACACATTTTCAATAGTCACAAAAATAAAAAAGTCTCCTTGATATACACCAAGGAGACTTTGAATATTCGTCGGGCAATGCCCAATGAATTAGTTTTTCTTTCCGTATTTTTGGTAGAATTTATCCACACGACCGGCAGTATCAACGAAGATATTTTTACCTGTGTAGAATGGGTGAGATGCAGAAGAGATCTCGACTTTTACCAAAGGATACTCTTTACCATCTTCCCACACGATTGTCTCAGCAGTCTCTACAGTGGAACGAGTCAAGAATTTGAAGTCAGATGACTGGTCATGGAAAACCACGTCTCTGTATTCCGGATGGATACCTTTTCTCATGATATTTATGATTTTATATTTATATATTCTTTATTCTACTTCAAAAGGAGTGCAAAAATAGGAAACTTATTCCTAAGGCACAACCCTACTGAGATTTAATTGATTAGTAAACGGAAAATATCAGCAAGATATTCCACACTCAATTATCTACAATAGCCCACAAAGTTAATAAAACTTTACGCAAAGGAAAACTTTGATGGAGGTCTTTTCTGTCATACTTTCAATATTTTACGCCAAAATGTACGGACAAAATTACCTGAGCAAATGATTGTCAGCGACACAATTGCGCAATTTATGCCGAAATATCAGCAGGATAGACAATTTTTCAGCCCCAATCACATTGGCGTACAGATTGATGCTTCATTAAGCGTAAAACAACCATATCATTAAAAATCCAATGTTATGAATTTCAATCAATATACCATTAAATCCCAGGAAGCGCTACAAAAGGCCGTGGAACTTACCCAAGCCATGGGGCAACAGGCCATAGAGCCTTCGCACCTGCTCAAGGCGATCTTATTGGTCGATGATAACGTTGGGCAGTTTGTCCTGAAAAAGTTATCGATTAATAAAGAACAGCTGGAGCAGCGACTGGAGCAACTGATGAACAGCTATGCCAAAGTGCAGGGGCAACAGCCTTATTTATCGAACAACGCACAGGCAGTACTGAATAAGGCCACCGAAATGATCAAAGATTGGGGGGACGAATACGTGGCTGTTGATCACCTGCTGGTATCCCTGGCGGCAGCGAAAAACCCTACGGGGCAGCTGATGCGTGATCTTGGTATGGCCGACAAGTCCCTGAAATCTGCTTTACTTGAACTGAGAGGAGGAAATAAAGTGAAAGACCAAAATGCTGAATCCAAATATAAATCGCTCGAAAAATATTCCAAAAATCTGAATGAGCTGGCAAAAGCAGGAAAAATTGATCCTGTGATTGGGCGTGATGAAGAAATCCGCCGTGCCATTCAGATCCTTTCAAGAAGAACAAAAAACAACCCCATGCTGACCGGTGAGCCTGGTGTGGGAAAAACGGCCATTGTCGAAGGGATGGCGAAGCGCATTGTTGATGGCGATGTGCCCGAAAATCTGAAAAGCAAACAGATCATTGCCCTGGATATGGGGCTTTTGGTCGCTGGTGCCAAATATAAAGGAGAATTTGAGGAACGTCTGAAGGCCGTGATTCAGGAGGTTGCTGATTCCAACGGAGAGATCATTCTTTTCATTGATGAGATCCACACTTTGGTGGGCGCCGGTGCCGGAGGCGATACTGCAATGGATGCCGCCAACCTGCTGAAGCCTGCTTTGGCAAGGGGGGAACTCAGAACCATCGGAGCGACCACCACCAAAGAATATCAGAAGTATATTGAGAAAGATAAGGCGTTGGAACGTCGTTTTCAGACCGTACTGATTGACGAGCCGAGCGTGGAAGATGCCATTTCAATCCTTCGGGGAATTAAGGAAAAATACGAGCTACACCACGGGGTGAGAATTAAAGATGATGCAGTAATTGCTGCTGTGGAGCTTTCAAGTAGGTATATTACCGAACGGTTTCTTCCCGATAAAGCCATTGACCTGATGGACGAGGCCGCCTCGAAATTAAGGATTGAAATCGACTCCATGCCCGAGGAGCTTGATGAACTTCAGCGTAAAATCATGCAACTTGAAATTGAGCGTGAAGCGATCCGACGTGAGGGAGACAAGGACAAAGAAGCGAACCTCAACAAGGCGATTGCTGAACTGTCAGAGGCCAGAAACAATATGATGGCCAAGTGGGAAAACGAAAAGGCGGTCATTACTTCTATTCAGACGGAAAAAGAAAACATCGAACGACTGAAATATGAAGCCGAGCAGGCCGAGCGCAGTGGCGATCTGGCTAAGGTGGCTGAAATTCGCTATGGCCGATTGCTGGAAGCCAACCAAAAACTCGAAGAGGCGAAAAAGGCGGTGGAAGCCATGGAAAATGAAAGTACCCTACTCAAAGAAGAGGTATCGAATGAGGACATTGCCGAAATTGTGGCCAAATGGACGGGGATTCCGGTTTCAAAAATGCTGCAAAGTGAACGGGAAAAACTGCTGAGCCTCGAACAGGAGCTGGGCAAAAAAGTGGCCGGGCAGCACGAGGCTATCCTTGCCATTTCTGATGCCGTACGCCGCAGCCGCGCAGGGTTGCAGGATCCCAAACGCCCGATCGGTTCATTCCTATTTATGGGTACAACTGGGGTGGGAAAAACAGAGCTGGCGAAAGCACTGGCGGAGTATCTCTTTGATGATGAGCACGCCATGGTGCGGATAGATATGTCTGAATATCAGGAGCGACATGCGGTTTCGCGCTTGGTTGGGGCGCCTCCGGGATATGTGGGTTACGATGAAGGTGGCCAACTCACCGAGGCGGTACGCCGCAGGCCATATGCTGTTATTCTGCTCGATGAAATCGAAAAGGCGCATCCGGATGTTTTCAATATTTTATTGCAAGTATTGGACGATGGCCGCCTGACAGACAACAAAGGGCGGGTAGCAAACTTCAAGAACACCATCATTATCATGACCACCAATATGGGGGCGGAAGTGATTCAGAACAATTTTGCGCAGATCAATGATGAAAACTATTTTGAAACCATCGAGAACACGCAAAAGCAGGTTTTGGATTTACTGAAGAAAATGGTCAGACCGGAGTTCCTGAACCGTATCGATGAGACCATCATGTTCCATCCGCTGAACAGGAAGGATATCCGTAAAATCGTTGCTATTCAATTCGAGGAGATCAAAAGACGATTGCGGGAGAATAACATTGAGATTGAAGCCACCACCGAGGTACTTGACCGTCTTGGCGAGTTGGGCTATGACCCTGCATTTGGTGCCCGACCACTGAAGAGGGTGATGCAAAAAGAGTTGCTGAATCCGCTTTCCAAAGAAATTCTTTCGGGGGCAATTCAGCCACAGGGCATCGTCAATATTTCTCTTGAAAATGGTGTTGAGCTGAAGTTTGAAAATGTAACTCCCTCAGAAATAAACCTATAAATGAAAATTAGGCATCATATTCGCTATACATCAAGCGGTTGTGTTTACAAGTTTTCTCTATTATAATAAATAAGAGATCTTCGATGAAGGGTACGTCTTGCGTACCCTTTTTTTTGCCCAAAATATAGACATCAAAGCCCCTCAGCTAAAAAAATCACAATTATCACCCTTAAAAATCATTATTATGAATTATGATTCTACTGTGATATGATTATATTCGTAGCTGTATACTTATATTTTGCAACCTATGAAAAAATTAGTCCTTCTTTTTTCGATCACATTATCCGTGTGTTTTGTGGCTCAAAATGCTCAAGCACAACTTTCTAAGAAAGAAAAGAAAGAGTGGAAGAAAAAACTCAAGCGCGTAAGCCCTGAACAATACAAACAATTGACTGAAGATTACGCAAAGCTGAAAGCAAATGCTGATCAGGCTGACTCCAAATTGGCTTCCCTGGAAAACGAAGTCGCTTCCCGCGATTCAAAAATCATGGAAATGACCACCGAACTGCGTGATAAAGATGCGGAAATCTCTTCTATCAAAGAGAAACTTTCCACTTTTGAAACCGCTCAAGCCGCTGCTCCTGTAAAGGCTGGCACTGCGCCAGGTGTGGTATTTAAAGTTCAGATTGGTGCTTTCACCAACAAAGATCTTTCAAAATACTTCGACAAAAGCAGCAACTTCTCTGGAGAAACAGATTCCGATGGTACTCAGAAGTTTACTTTGGGAAATTTCACCGATTACTGGGAAGCAGATACTTTCAAAAAGTACCTTCGTGAGATGGGCGTGAAAGATGCCTGGATTGTCCCTTACAAAGATGGCGAGCGAGTGGCGATCAAAGATGTGTTGGAAGGCGCGATTTAATTTCAAAAAATAAAGACCCAAAAAAAGCAGTACGATTTTTCGTTACTGCTTTTTTTATTCCTTCTTAATTCTAATTGCTTTATTAAACCGCGTTTTAGGGTCGGTTAATACGAGCAAATAGTAGCCCGGCTGAAAATCATGCGTGTTAATTCGGTAGTACCGATTCTTAATCACCTCTTCGGCATCAATTTTTATGTTGTTGCCAATAATGTTGAAGACCTGCATTTCAAGCGACTTCACATTCACGTTATCCAATTTTACGTGCAGAATATCATTGGTGGGGTTTGGGTAAACATCCACATGTTCTGTCACTGGGCGAAGACCTAACGGCAATTTGGTGTCTGTTTGTGCCGAAGCATTCAAAGACCACCAAAACACGAAGGTCATCAGCAAAAGTACTTTTAGACCATTCATTCTTCTTCTTGGTTAAACCATATAAATGAGAGAATCATAAAATTCTCCTCAAGACAAATATGCTAATTTATACGTAAAAAAATGCCTGCTTTGTCGAATAAATACGTTGCGAAGGCCTTATCTTCACATAAATTAACATTTAGGCAACTAAACGGCCTATTGACTGCCTAAAATTCACCTTTGCAGGCCGTCATTTCTTTTCTAATATGAATATCAAATTTCTTTTCATTACCCTAATTCTACTATTGAATTTGGGGACTACCCTTCAGGCGCAATCAAATATTTCAAATGAGGTAAGTGATGTTGGCAGTGCGGATACTGGTGTAAAAACCATCGATAAGTTGTTAAATGTGGTCGATTATTTCTCTCATGAGGATGAGAAATATGCCATTGCCGCTTACCCTGCGGTTGCTTATAGCCCCCGGGATGGGATGCGCTTTGGCGGGCTGTCGATCATCAAGATAAAAAACCAAAACACCGACAACCAATGGTACCGCCCCACTTTACTGATGCCACAACTGACCTGGTCCACTAAAAATCAGGTGAAGGCTGAACTGGGCTATGATGTGTACCTGAAACACTGGAATTTGCAAGGAAACCTGAACCTTGCCCTATTGCCCAATGATGAGTTTTATGGCATTGGCCGCAACACCTCCTCAACGCAATTTACCCGCTACACCTCCAATTCCTTCGATTATCTTGGGGAATTCAACTATATGGTTCACCAAAAAATCATGTTCGGCCTCGCCTTCAATTTCCGCCATCAGGAAGTTACTGACATTGAACAGCCGGAACTAATGCCTGCCGATACCCCTGGCCATGAAGGGGGGCTACTTTTCGGCTTTGGCCCTGTTTTCAGGTGGGATACCCGAAACAATAACTTTTACCCTACGAGTGGGCACTGGCTCAACTTGCAGGCACTCAGCTATAATAACGGATTAAGTGATTATCGATTCCTGACTTTCAATGCTGAAATCAGGAAGTTTTGGAGTAGTGCCAACGAGAAAAACATTCTTGCTTTTCAGGCCCGTATTGACGTCAGCAACCATGATCGCCCTTTCTTTATGATGGCCGGTATTGGTGGCAGCAAACGCCTGCGGGGAATTGATCATTTTAACCGGTTTTTGGATAACAACGCCTGGTTTACGCAGATAGAGTTCAGGAAACATCTGTGGTGGCGATTCAGTGGTGCAAGCTGGGCAGGTATGGGGCAGACCGCCCACCGTGTCGAAGAATTTGACTTGCAGCATTTACAAGCCGTCGGTGGTTTGGGGATCCGATTTCAGGCCACAAAAACCGACCGCATGAATGTCAGGGTAGATGTTGGCTTTGGCTCTGGCGGACAAAAAGGCCTTTACCTTTCAATTTTGGAGGCTTTTTAGGGAGCTGATGAGTGGAAAGAGCGCCACATCAACCGCCACAATTTGATGTTTCACAGGGCAAATTTGATCAAATCCTTAAATTTGAAATTTTAACAGGGCTTCATAGGGGTCTCCCTTCAGCCCTAAAAGTTTTGCGAAAGCGGGTTCGGTTTTGAGTCCGCTTTTTTTGAGCGCAATGATTTCCGCCCTGAAGTCAGCCCCTTTTCGCTGTAATATTTGATTTTCAATGATCATGTGCCGATAGGCGTTCTGCTCGACGGTCGCCACCGCCTGTGCAAAAATCTCTATTGCATAGGTCTTGTATTCAAAATTAGCAATCGTGGTGGGGCGTCCTTGCCACAGCTTTGATTTTAAGCTGAAATCTTTAAAACTGCCGTAGAGCCGCTGAAGCTGCTGACTAAATTGCTGATGATCCCCACAGGAGCAAATAATGTCAAGATCACTGCTGTTAATATCAATCCCGATGGGAAAAGTACCTGTTAAAACAGGCTGATACAGCCGCAGATCTTCAAAGATATTTACGGATTGAAGCACCCGAAAAACTTCCTGCTGCCGTAAGGAGCCGTTTCGGAGGTACTCGATATCAGTAAAATCTTGTCGCGGCTGATTCATGTGGATTGATGGACTTATTAAGTGGTTCCTCACTTTAAAATCAGGTACAGTATCCTTACGAATTTAAGGTTACCTCCACGGCCTTTTTCGCCTTGCGCTTTTCTTTTCGTTTTCTGATTGACTTGATCAGTGGGTAACACACCACCGAAAACAAAATCATGGCTGTTCCAAGGTAAAACTGAGGACTCATTTTCTCTTCATCTCCCAAAATTACAACCGCCAAGGCAATCCCATAAATGGGTTCCATATTCACCGTCAGGTTCATCATAAACGGGGTAACGGTACGCATCACTTTCACTGAAATGGTATAGGCATACACGGTACATACCAAAGAGAGAATCAAGAGCCAGACGGCATCCATGGGTGTACCGATTAAATGCAGCTGCCCGCCTTCCGCAAAAAACAACGCATAGAAAGGGAAAAAAAGCACAGTAAAAACACAGGCGCCGACCATCTCATAAAAGGTAATGACCGATGCGTTATGCTTTCCGACAAACTGCCCATTGAAGATGGTAAAGAAGGAAGCGGCAATTGCAGCACCAACGGCCATGATCAGCCCCCAGAAATGATTGAACTCGAAGCTGAAGATCACATATAAACCTGCCAAAACGATCAGCCCAAGGCCTACTTCAAACCAGGCGACTTTCCGTTTATTGACCAGGGGATCCAATAAGCTTGTCCAGAAGGCGCAGGTAGAAACCCCCGCCAATGTTACGGATGCCGTGGAAACTTCCGAAGAGGCAAAAAACAATATCCAGTGGAAACCGATCAGAAAGCCCGCCCCTAAAAGCTTTAACTTTTCCCGCTTCAGCAGGGGCGTGAGTTGTTTCCGATAGTAAAGCAGTGCCAACATGGTTACCGAGGCTACCAGTGTTCTGTAAAATACAATTTCAACCGCTGGAAGGGTAATCAGTTTCCCTAAAACAGCCGTAAAGCCCCACACAAATACAATGAAGTGGAGCAATAGATAATCTTTGATGTTGGAGTGTTCCATGGTTATTTAGGCACCGAACGGTAAAGGAAGATCCCGATGACGGAGAAAACAATGTTGGGTATCCAAACGGCCAGCAGTGGCTCCATTGCTCCTTTCTCGGCAAGGGTTCTGCCAAACATGAAGAAAATGATGTAAACAAAAGCAAGTACAAATCCGATGGCCACCTGCAAACCTGTTCCCCCTCGGGCTTTTTTGGCAGAGACGGTAATGCCTATAAAGGTCAGGATAAGAATTGCAAATGGTGCAGTGTACCTGACCAGCTTTTCAATCTGATACTGCTTCCAGGTATCGGTCCCCCGGGATTGCAAATCGGCGATGGCGGCGTCCAGCTCGGGAAGTGTCAGGGCCTCATACTCCTTTTCCTGATTCTCAAAATACTTGGGTTTGAGGTTAAAGGCGGAATCGAGCTCATTCCCCTTGGTGACCACCTCACTCATGCCATCAATTTTTCGCAATTGCCAGTTGAACAAAGTCCAGGCCTTCTTTTCCTGATTCCATTTCATCCGGCGGGCCGTCAGCTTTTCTTTGAGCTCATTGCCCTCGATCGTTTCTAAACTGACTCGGTAACCAGTATTGGAATGGTTGTTATACGATTTGAGATAGAGGTAAGAATCCGGTGACAGCTTGATATGCACATGCTGATCATCAAAATAATACTGACGCTCAAGGTACGCACGCTCGAACTCCAAACGACTCTTGTTGGAATTCGGGATCACCCACCCATTCGCAACAAAACTGATACTCGCCAATAAACCCGCACCAATAAAATAGGGCACCATAAACCGCTTGAAAGTTACACCACTACTTAGGGTGGCAATAATTTCGGTATGGCTTGCCAATTTTGAGGTCACAAACACGGTGGTAATAAAGACCATCAGTGGGGTAATAAAATTCCCCATATAAAGGGCAAAATCGCCGTAATAAGAGAGGATCTCACTTACCGGGAGGTGGTTTTTAAGGAATTTATCGTTCTTCTCTGTCATATCGAGGATACAGATCACCGACACGAGCACCAACACGACGAAAACATAAGACGTGAGGAACTTTTTGAGAATATAGCGGTCAAGAATTTTCAGCATATACTTATAAAAAGTTTAAGTGGGCAATTACGCCCACCTAATGATTTTTTCAAAAGAAAAATTAACGTTAATCGTCAATTATAAACGACGGCTCACTTTTTCAACCATCACATTTTTCCAGCTTGCAAATTCACCACTCTTAATTTTCTCGCGGGCTTCCTTGACCAACCACAAGTAGAATGACAAATTCTGAATAGAGGCAATCTGATTGGCCAGTAATTCTTTGGCAACTACCAGGTGGCGCAAATAAGCCTTGGAATAGAACGTTGAAACGTACCCTCCAATATTAGGGTCGATCGCAGAGAAATCGTCTTTCCACTTTTCATTTTTAATATTGATGATCCCTTCTGAAGTAAACAGCATACCATTGCGGGCATTACGTGTAGGCATTACACAATCCAGCATATCCACTCCCAAAGCAATACTTTCCAAGATATTGGCAGGCGTACCCACTCCCATCAGGTAACGCGGTTTGTCTTTTGGCAGAATATCCGTCACCAAATCAGTGGTGGCGTACATTTCTTCAGCAGGCTCACCTACCGACAAGCCACCAATTGCATTCCCCTCGCGGTTCTGTTCAGCAATAAAGGTAGCGGATGCCTCACGAAGATCCTTATAGGTCGATCCCTGAACAATCGGGAACAGCGTTTGCGAATAACCATATTTTGGGTCAGTACTATCGAAACGGTTGATACAACGCTTCAGCCATCGGTGCGTCATTTCCATAGAATCTTTCGCATAGCGGAAATCACATGGGTAAGGCGTACACTCATCAAAAGCCATCATGATATCAGCCCCGATCGTGCGCTGAATATCCATCACCCCTTCTGGGGTAAACAAATGTTTTGAACCATCAATATGAGATTTAAAGGTTACCCCATTTTCCTTGATTTTTCGCGTTCCTGAAAGGGAGAACACCTGATACCCACCACTATCGGTAAGAATTGGGCGATCCCATCCATTGAATTTATGCAAGCCCCCCGCCTGCTCCAGAATGTCGAGCTTCGGACGAAGATACAGGTGGTAGGTATTTCCAAGGATAATCTGGGCATTTACATCCTCTTTAAGCTCACGGGTATGAACGGCCTTTACCGTTCCTGCAGTGCCCACGGGCATAAAGATTGGCGTCTCAATCTTGCCATGATCTGTGGTGATCACCCCTGCACGTGCCTTGCTCTTGGGATCTTGCGCTTGTAATTCGAATTCCATGCGTTTATGCTTTATGATGGATCAAGGGAAATCATGCTGAATGTTTCCCCTAATTTTCTATTTTTACAATGTAATTTGGGCATTGCCTGAGGGTTGAAAACCTACAACCTCGCAAAGCACCGCCCTTTAACCGAGCAAAATTACGGCTTTTTAAAAGATATTATGATAAAAACGAGTGGGAATCCGTGGCTTTTTTTCTTTTTAACCCTCTGGTTTGCCTGTGGGCTCCTGCAATGGCTCTATCATATTGGGATTTTCAGCCGGTTATACTGGCAGAAACCTCTTGCTTTCCGCCAAAAGGCTAACTACCCTCGGGCAACGGTTGTTGTGGCGGTTCACAATGAAGCCCACAATTTACCTTCCCTGCTCAAGGCCCTGCAAGTTCAGGAATACCCGCAAGCCTGGGAGTTGTTGATTGTCAATGACCGATCCACAGACCGCACAGGCGAAATACTCCAACAGGCCAAAAAATGGCTCCCCAACTTACGGGTTTACACGATTCCCCAAACCCCTGAGGGCATCAGTCCAAAAAAGTATGCGATCCAACAAGGCATCCGCAATGCGCAGTACGACCGACTGATTTTTACCGATGCAGACTGTATTCCACAAAGCCCACATTGGCTGCAAAAAATGGGGAAACACCTCTGTGAAGGCCCTCAATTCGTTTTAGGCTACAGCCCTTATGAATATAAACAGGGTTTTTTGAATTTATTTATTAGATTCGAAACACTTTTGACAGGGATTTCCTATCTTTCAATAGCAATGTGGGGGAATCCATATATGGGCGTTGGACGAAATTTGGCCTACACCAAGAAAACGTTCACAAACCATGGTGGATTTGACCGGCATCAACATGTTCTGAGTGGTGACGATGACCTGTTTGTCAATGAACGGGCAAACAAAAATAACACCCGATGGGAAATTCACCCTGATGCTTTTGTGGTTTCAAAACCTGCAACAAGCTGGCAAGAATTTATCCATCAGAAAACACGCCACCTCTCGGCAGGAAATTATTATCAATGGAAAGATCGCCTGATTTTAGGGGGCTGGATCATGAGCAAAGTAATATTTTACGCGTTTTTGATTCCTTTTATCCTAATTTTAGGCTTAGATTATTATTTGATAAGCTATTGGCTACTAACCACTTTTATCATTGGATTCAGTAACTACTTGGCATCAAAAAAACTTGATGAAAAAATTTCTTACATGAACATGGTAATTTTAGACCATTTGTACGTAATATATTACGTGCTCATTGGTTTACGAGCACTATTCACCAAACAAACTCAATGGAATCATCACCTAAAAAGCAATTTTCAGCCAAAGCATTAGAGGATTTCAAATTAATCGACCTTGCCGTGGATCAAGGAGATCAGCAGGCTTATGCTGATCTAATGAAACGCTACAAGAAACCGGTTTATCATATCATTTTGAAGATGATTCGGAATGTCGATGATGCCGAAGATTTGACCATAGAAGCTTTCGCCAAGGCTTTCAAGAACCTTCATAAGTTTAAGAAAGACTATACCTTTTCCACTTGGTTGTTCCGTATAGCGACCAACAATGCGATTGACTTTATTCGCAAGAAAAAACTCGATACCCTCAGCATTGAATCCACTTACAAGGATGACAATGGAGAGACGGTGGGTATTGAGGTGCGCGATGGTGCGCTGAACCCACAGGAGGAAGCCATCAAAAGTCAAAAGATTGAATTGGTACAAATGTTTGTCACCAAACTGCCCCCAAAATACCAGCGCCTGGTGCGTTTGCGTTATTTCCAGGAGCTCTCTTATGACGAAATCGCCAAAGAACTTGAATCTCCGCTTGGCACAATTAAAGCACAGCTACACCGTGCCCGCGAATTACTGTATGACTTGGTAAAAGGCAACGAACACCATATTTAAGCCCCAATAAGTTGATCGTTAAGCAGATTATTTGTTAATGTCTGCCTTTTTTAGATGTTATTTTGTTCAGACCAAAGGGATCGTTTACCTTTGTGAAAATATGACCCCAAGGAGAGTTTAATACTCTCCTTTTTATTTCAATATTGTATGGAACACACTGTCGATATCATCTTCAAATATTTCCCTGACCTTACAGAGAAACAAAAGGAACAGTTCACACAACTGAAAGACCTTTATTACGAGTGGAATGCTCAGATCAACGTTATTTCGCGCAAAGACATTGAAGAGCTTTATGTTCGTCACGTATTGCACTCTTTAGCGATTGCCAAAGTAATGGCATTTCGCCCCGGCGCAGACGTGCTCGATGTTGGTACAGGAGGAGGATTTCCCGGTATTCCATTGGCCATTATGTTCCCTGAGGCTAATTTTCACCTGATCGATTCTATCGGAAAGAAAATCACCGTGGTTCAGAATGTTGCCAAAGCACTCGGCCTAACCAATGTGAAGGCGGAGCAGGTTCGTGCTGAAAAGGTAAAAACCAAATACGACTTCGTTGTTTCCCGTGCGGTAACACGCATCAAGCCATTCTTTAACTGGATCAGAACCCACTTTAAAGAGGAATCCAAGCATACCCTTTTCAATGGTATTCTTTACCTTAAAGGTGGAGACCTGACAGAGGAGATGAAGGAACTTGGACGTCCGTACGATGAATATCAAATCCCCGATTTCTTCAGCGAAGCCTTCTTTGAAACAAAAAAAGTTATTTACATCGAAGTAGAATAAAATGGATCAGGTTCAACAATCGAAAGATTTCAGCCTGCTGAATTTCTGGAAAGAACCCCGTGCGGTTCAAGAGGTGGAAGCCCCCGCACAGGCAAAAGTCACCGCCACATTGCGCACCTATCTACTGATGTGGATCCCGATGGTCGTGGTGATGGGCATCATCTCCTTACTGGAAAGCAGTGGGGCGATCTCCAATTTGGACAAACATGCCATTGAGCAACTGTTACACACCTATCCACTGCTGTTGGTGTTTTTATTTGCCGGCCTTATTCAGCCAACCCTTGAGGAGGTTGCCTTTCGCTTATTTTTAAGACCTAAATGGGCGGATGCTTCTCTCATTCTCTGGGTAACCTTCATGAGTGGCATCATGTATCAGTCCATCCCAAAGCCTTATTCCTTTGTGATCATTGGTGCATTTGCTGTGGGCCTTTACCTGTATTTTTCTGACTTCCGGGTTCGTCGAAACCAATTATGGGAAAAGCATGGCAATGCGATTTTCTGGTTCTCCGTGATTTCCTTTGGCTTGGCACATATGGTGAATTTCATTGCCGTGGACATCCCAATATGGGCCATTCCACTGATGGTATTACCACAGCTTGTCGCTGGTTACTTCCTGGGTTTTGTACGCTTGAAGTTCGGCATCCGATACTCCATATTGTTCCACTGCCTCCACAATAGCTTACTGCTGGTAGGTTATTTTGCCAATGAATATTGGCTGCATTGGTTCTGATACTAAAAAATAAAGGAAACTGCTTCGTGTTAAACTGAGCAGTTTTTTTTATATTCTACCTCACCCATCAACCATCTTATGAAAAAAGTAGGCATCATCGGCGCAGGAATCGCAGGACTTTCTGTTGCCATTCGCTCAGCTATTGACGGCAACGACGTTCATGTGTATGAAAGCAATGATTATCCTGGTGGTAAACTTTCGGAAATTAGGCTTGGCAACTACCGGTTCGATGCCGGCCCCTCGCTCTTTACACTTCCTGAACTGGTGGATGACCTCTTTAAATTAGCGGGGGAAAAACCCTCAGACCACTTCCAATATGACCGCCTCGAGAAGCTCTGCCGATACTTCTATGAAGATGGCCTTCAGCTTACCGCCTTTGCTGACCCACAGGCTTTCGGCAAAGAAATTACGGACAAACTCCACATCCCTTCTGACCGGCTATTGAAAGGACTCGCCAAAAGTGCTCAGCTTTATGACTTGCTCGCCGACCTGTTCATGTATAAAAGTATCCATCGGGCAAGCACATTTTTAAGTAAGAAAGCCCTTTGCGCCTACCCCAATATGCATAAGCTGAACTTCCTGAAAACCATGCATGAGGCCAATATTGCATTGTATAAACACCCTGCACTCGTACAGCTTTTTGACCGTTATGCCACTTATAATGGTTCCGACCCTTATCAAACTCCTGCAACCATGAATATTATTCCACACCTGGAGTACCATTTAGGGGCTTATGCGCCAAAAGGGGGAATGATTTCCATCACACAATCGTTATTTGAACTTGCCCAACGCAAGGGCGTGCATTTTCACTTTAAGCAAAAGGTCACTCAAATCATTGTTCAGCAGAAAAAAGCCATTGGTATTGTCAGTAATGATGAAAGGCATTTTTTTGATCAGGTGATTAGCAATATGGATGTGGTGAACACCTACCAAAAGTTGCTCCCTCAAATTCCAGCTCCTGAGCGATTACTGAAGCAGCCAAAATCAAGCTCTGCATTAATCTTCTATTGGGGAATAAATCGCAGTTTTGAGGAGCTCGATGTGCACAATATTTTCTTCAGCAAAAACTATAAAGAAGAGTTCAACCATATCTTCCATCAGAAAAAAACCTATGCTGATCCGACCATCTATGTCAATATCAGTTCAAAATACACCCCTGGAGACGCCCCAATTGGAAGTGAAAACTGGTTCACGATGATTAATGTCCCACACAACGAAGGACAAGATTGGAATCAGTTGATTTATGAAGCCCGAAATAACATTATCGATAAGCTCAGTCGTTTATTACAGACCGATATCCGCCCTCATATTGTAGAAGAAGATTACCTGGATCCAAGGCGGATTGAAGCGCGGACAAGCAGCTTTGGAGGAGCGCTTTATGGCAACAGCTCCAACAATAAGTTCTCGGCTTTCCTCCGCCATGCAAACTATTCTTCCAAAATAAAAAACCTCTATTTCTGCGGAGGGAGCGTCCACCCTGGAGGCGGCATTCCACTCTCCATTCTCAGTGGGAAATTAGCTCATGAATTTATGTCTGAATAAAAAAATAAGGCACCTGAATCAACAGGTGCCTTATTTTTTATAAGGATTATATTTTTAGCTTGGAATTAACTGCTGGTAAGATTCATAACGGCTCATGATATTCTTCACATAAGCAACAGGCTCACGACCTCGGCAATAACCCGACTTCACCACAGGGTCTTTGTAGTATTCCGCTTCAGACTTCTTCAGCATGAAAACCTCCACATTATCATCCCATGTTTTGGTATCCTTACCATATTTCTCTGCTAATCGCTGCGCATCCAAAACATGGCCCTGCCCAGCATTATAACTTGCCAGAATAAACTTAATTCGCTCTTCAGGATTCTCTACCCGTTTTGCCCAAAATTTATTAAGCCAATTCAGGTATTCTGTTCCCGCTTCAATATTATGGTGAGGATCATAAAGTTTTTCTGAATCCTTCCCAAAGAATTTGGCCGTATTTGGCATGACCTGCATCAGCCCTTCGGCACCCATCCACGATTTTGCATGTGGGTTAAAGAGCGACTCCTGATAAATCTGAGCTGCCAGCAGGCGCCAATCCCATCGGATATTTTCCGCCCCTTCACGAATCAGTTCGTCATAAGGGCTCAGGCGGGCACCATTCAGTGATGAGAACTCCGAATCATTACGCAACTTCAGGCGTTTCTCATCCATGAAGTACCGATTATAAATACCATTGAAACGGAAGGTACGTTTGATTTGCGTCAGCCAGTCGTTGGTAGCGGCCAATAGCTCAGGGGAATTTTTTCGCACCGCCCAGGATAAAGGTTGTGCTTCATCAATCGCCATCTCCGTATCCAAATTACCAAAATAAACGGCTTTGGAATTGGCGATATATTGATCTGCAATGGTATAATCGATTAACCCCTCGGCAACCTCGCGGATCAGTTCATCAGTAGACTTATCCACGACCTGAACATCCACAGGAGCTTTACAGATCAGCGACAACCGATGCAGCATATTCGCATAAACAGTATTTTTTGCCACATAAACCGTTTTGTTGGCCAGCTCCACTCGCTTCACCAAAAATTCGGTAGGCTGCTCTGGACTCACAGGATTTTTTCTACCCACTTTACGCTGCACCAAAGCAGGTGCTTCTTCACGCAGGGCATCTGTAAAATTAACCAGAAGTTTGCGACGGTTGGTCTGGGAAAGATTATGAGCAATGACATCTCCTTCTCCTGCGTTCAGCAATTTCATTGCCGAAGCAAATGAATCTGTCATTTTCACCTTCAGGTCCACATCAAGGGATTTGGAAAGGCTCTGTAACAATTCATACTCATAACCTCGTGGTGTTCCTTTATACAGGTAGTAACTTGAACGGTTCCCATAAAGAATTGCCGTCAGGTATCCTCGGTCTTTGATCTCTTTCAGATCGATTTCCACCATCGGAGTATGCGTTACCAACTGATGTTCGAGCACTTCTGCCTTGATCGTGTTGGTGGACGTCTGCCGACAAGCCGTAGGAATCAAACTCAGCATTACTGCTGCGTAAAGAAATCGGGCACCGCGATTAAAAGAACTATTGATGTAATGGGCAATATTCATATAATTTTGCTTTCGAATACTCACAAATAAACGATCTCGTTTCATCTGCTGAATTTAAAAGTGAACAACATGGGTTAAATCCAAATTATTCTTTGAAACTCGCGCATTCATTACTTGAGCAAGTATACGGAAAAACATTTCAATTATTTCCATTAATATTCATGTAGGTGTGTATTCATACACGAAATGAGCGATTAATGGATGAAATCCGCTATTTTAATTATATAAATTTTAGTTATAACTATTCCCCAACTTATAGAGTTTATATAAATCCTTATAAAAATAAAAAAAGAGCCCCGATTTGGAGCTCTTTTTTACAACCTTCACAATCCTGCTGGATCGCTACTTGTATTAATATCTATAATATTCTGGCTTGAATGGGCCTTCAACAGTTACACCAATATAAGAAGCCTGATCTTCTGAAAGTGTATCCAACTCCACACCGATTTTAGCCAAGTGCAAGCGTGCTACTTTTTCGTCCAGATGCTTAGGCAAGGTATAAACTTTGTTTTCATAGGCGTCACCATTGGTCCACAACTCGATCTGAGCCAATGTCTGGTTAGTGAATGAGTTAGACATTACAAAAGATGGGTGCCCAGTTGCACAACCCAAATTCACCAAACGACCTTCAGCAAGAATAATAATATTTTTGCCATTTACAGTGTACATATCCACCTGATCCTTAATCGTATCTTTGGTATCACCATATTTGCCGTTCAACCAAGCCATGTCGATCTCATTATCGAAATGACCAATGTTACAAACGATCGTTTTGTCTTTCATCGCTTCGAAATGACGACCAACCACGATATCCTTATTACCTGTAGTTGTTACAACGATGTCGGCTTCTCCTACGGCATTGTCCATTTTCTTCACCTCGAAACCTTCCATCGCGGCCTGCAATGCACAGATTGGGTCAATTTCAGTAACAATTACACGCGCACCTGCTGCTCGCAAAGATTCTGCAGAACCTTTACCTACATCACCAAAACCAGCAACTACGGCTACTTTTCCAGCAATCATTACATCAGTTGCACGGCGGATACCATCCACCAACGACTCACGACAACCATACTTGTTATCAAATTTTGATTTCGTTACCGAATCATTCACATTAATCGCAGGCATCACCAATGTACCCATGCGCTCACGCTCATAAAGGCGGTGAACACCTGTTGTTGTCTCTTCTGATAAACCACGAATATCTTTTACGAATTCAGGGAAACGATCAAAAACCATATTGGTCAAATCCCCTCCATCATCCAAAATCAAATTCAACGGCTTGCCACCTTCAAAGGCTGTCAAAGTTTGCTCAATACACCAGTCGAACTCCTCATCGTTCATTCCTTTCCAGGCATAAACAGGGATACCAGCTGCTGCAATCGCTGCGGCGGCGTGATCTTGCGTTGAAAAAATATTACATGACGACCAAGTTACCTCTGCCCCTAAAGCCACCAAGGTTTCGATCAATACTGCCGTTTGGATCGTCATGTGAAGACAACCTGCAATACGTGATCCTTTCAATGGCTGGTCTTTACCGTACTCCTCACGAAGCGACATCAACCCTGGCATTTCAGCTTCCGCAAGCGTAATCTCTTTACGTCCCCAATCTGCGAGGGAAATGTCTTTTACTTTGTATTTAAGACCTGATTCAATCATTGTTTCAAAAATATAGTTATTGATAGTTAATTTTTATTTGACATCATAAATCACTGTTAAAGTCAATAGTCTAAAGCAACAAACTTTATTTCTTTGAACTGATAACTTTTTTGACCAAGTGCTGATTCAACAAGCAGTGGTCCCTGGTCTTCCACCCCGATGATCCGCCCCTTAATTCTTGTACCATCAGCTTCCTCAAAATCATGAACTTGCTGATAACCATAAAGGGCGTTTAAATAGGCTTCTTTGATTTTTTCCTGATGTCCTTCTGCTAAGTTATGAAATCTTTCACTCATTGATTGAACAATCAGCTGCAAAATCTCACGTTTGTCAAAAAGCTGACCGCAACACATCCCGAGGGAAATTGCCCGATCAAGCTGAAAACTCATTTGATTGACGTTCAGCCCTACACCAATCACACACCAGTCAATTTTCCCAGCGCGAATCACATTCTCTATCAAAATCCCACAGATTTTCTGCTCTCCTACCAAAATATCGTTTGGCCATTTAAGCTTTAATAAATCTGACGGGATATATTGCTCCAGTACTTCGTAAATACTCAGTGCCACAACCATACTGATATAGAACTGCTCACTCAGGTGCACGAAAGGCAATTGCACTGCCGCCGAGAAGGTAAGGTTCTTTCCAGGCTCGGATTCCCAGTGGTTTCCTCGCTGCCCCCGGCCAGCCGTTTGGTCTTCAGCCACTATGACAGTGCCATTATTAATGTCACCTTTTAGTGCAAAATTCATTGCATAGCTGTTCGTGGACTGACATGTTGGCAGAAAAGTAATTTCTTTTCCGATTCTAAATTTTTTTGCCAATTTTTTGCGGTGTGAATTATACTTATATTACCTCGCTAATTTATATACATCGAATGGAAGAAAAAAATAACTTGACCTCAGAAGAACTAAGTCAAATGGTTGTAATGGGGATGTTGGACAAAAAAGCAAGTAATGTCGTAGTGATGGACCTTCGCAAGGTGGGAAATGCTGTGGCAGATTTCTTTGTGGTTGCAACTGGTAATTCAGATACACAAGTGGAATCTATTGCTCGTGGCGTTGATGAAGAGGTTTTTAAACAATGCAAAACCAATCCTTGGCATCGCGAGGGAATGGATAACCGTGAATGGGTGCTGATTGATTATGTGGACGTCGTAGTGCACGTTTTCAAGCAGGATAAAAGAGAATTCTACAATTTGGAAAATATGTGGGGGGATGCTAAAATCACCCGCATCGAGGAATAATTAGTTTTTGGGGGGAAATTCAAACCTTTCCCCAAAACTCTTCGATAATAATAAGGTCAGAAAAGTACAACTACTTTAAGATAATTGTAATAAATTATTGCGTTTGTTGACAATAATCCTACAAGCAAATCTTACCTTTATCAAAGTTGAACGACAACCTCAAACCTGTAACTTTTTATACAAACTAATTTATAATGGCAGAGAATCCACAGAAAAAGCGAAAGATGATTCCTACACCGCCACCAAGAAATAATTACCAAATGTGGGTGATTGTTTCTTTGCTGTTATTGGTGATTGGCTTCAGCCTGTTCGGTAACGGGAATCACACCAAGGACATTACCCTTAATCGCTTTGACGAGATGTTGAAAGCTGGTGACATCAAAGAGATTGTCGTTGTGCAAAACCGCAACAGCGTCGAAGTGTCGCTGAGAAAAGAAGCGCTTGAGAAAAAAGCCTACAAAGAGGACCAAAATGGCAACAGCGTCGGTTTCGGCGGCCAAACCAACGATGGTCCACACTATAAAATTCAAATCGTTTCAGGAGATTCCTTCATTGAGCATTTAGGCACAATGGAAGACAACCTGCAAAGCAACGACCCCGCTTACAAAAAAATCGGGTATAAAGTCGAAGAACGATCTGATTTCACTTCCTTTATTTTCAATTATGGCTTCCTGATCCTGATGATTGTGGCCTTTTGGTTCCTGATGCGCCGCATGACTGGCGGTGGCGGACCTGGCGGTCAGATTTTCAATATCGGAAAATCCAAAGCACAACTTTTTGATGCAGAAAATAAGGTCAAAATTACTTTCAAAGACGTTGCCGGCCTCGATGAAGCCAAAGAGGAAGTTCAGGAAGTTGTAGAATTTTTGAAAAAGCCTTCAAAATTCACCCGCCTCGGAGGTAAAATTCCTAAAGGTGCATTGCTTGTAGGCCCTCCTGGTACAGGTAAAACATTGTTGGCCAAAGCCGTTGCTGGAGAGGCAGGCGTACCATTCTTCTCGCTTTCAGGTTCTGATTTCGTCGAGATGTTCGTTGGTGTGGGTGCTGCCCGTGTACGTGATTTGTTTAAACAAGCCAAAGACAAAGCGCCATGTATCATCTTTATCGATGAGATCGATGCCATTGGTCGTATGCGTGGAAAAGGGCAAATGCCTGGTTCAAACGATGAACGTGAAAACACGCTGAACTCTTTATTGGTAGAAATGGATGGTTTTGGTACTGACTCAGGGGTAATTATCCTTGCGGCGACCAACCGCCCAGATGTATTGGATAGCGCATTGCTTCGACCAGGCCGTTTCGACCGTCAGATTTCTATTGACAAGCCAGACATTGTTGGCCGTGAGGCCATCTTCAGTGTTCACTTGAACAACCTGAGACTTTCCCCAGATGTTGATGCCAAGAAACTGGCAGCGCAAACCCCTGGCTTTGCTGGAGCGGAAATTGCCAACGTCACCAACGAAGCAGCTTTGATTGCTGCCCGCCGGGACAAAGAAGCGGTAGATATGCAAGATTTTCAGGATGCTGTCGATCGTGTGATCGGAGGACTTGAAAAGAAAAATAAGATTATCTCTCCTGAAGAGAAGAAAATTGTGGCTTACCACGAAGCAGGCCATGCAGTGGCAGGCTGGTTTTTGGAGCATGCCGATCCATTGGTAAAAGTAAGTATTGTCCCTCGTGGTGTTGCCGCTTTGGGTTATGCGCAGTATTTGCCAAAAGAGCAGTTCTTGTATCAGACGGAGCAATTGATCGATGAAATGTGTATGGCGCTCGGTGGCCGTGTTGCCGAAGACTTGATCTTCAACAAGATTTCCACAGGTGCATTAAGTGATCTGGAGCGTGTAACGAAAATGGCTTACTCCATCGTTTCGATTTACGGGATGAATGCTGAAGTGGGCAATGTTTCCTTCTACGACTCCAAGGGCAACGATATGGCATTTTCAAAACCATATTCTGAAGCTACAGCAGAGAAAATCGACGAAGAAGTTCGTAAGATTATCGAAGGGGCTTACCAACGTACCAAAGAGTTGTTGATGAGCAAAAACGATCAGCTTGAACTGATTGCTCAGGAACTGTTAGACAAAGAGATTTTGTTCCAGTCCGATTTGGAAAGACTGATCGGCAAGCGTCCTTTTGAAAAGCAGACCACTTATAAGGAATTCATGGACAAGGACATCAAAACTGTGGAAATCCCACCAGTAGCTGATGATAGCGACAACCTTGAAAAACCTTCTCAAGAGAATACAGAAGTATAAGCTTGAACAACAATATTCAGTTTTAAAAAATCAGATGGGTGATAAACTCGTCTGATTTTTTTATTTTTGCCCCAATAATAATCCGCAATAACAGGCCTTTTTGACTTGAGTACCGGCACAGAACATATGGATCTAAACGAATTAAAAGTACTTCCGCAAGGGAAAAAAATCTTCTTTGCCTCGGACTTTCACCTTGGCGCACCCAATGCCGAGCAAAGCCTGATCAGGGAACGGAAAATTGTGCGATGGCTCGATCATATTGAAGCAGAAGCGCATGCGATCCTGTTTCTTGGCGATATCTTTGATTTCTGGTTTGAATATAAAACGGTCGTTCCGCGTGGCTTCAACCGATTCTTCGGAAAGCTTGCAGCCCTCAAAGACCGCGGAATTCATGTCTATATGCTTACTGGCAACCATGATATGTGGATGTTTGATTTCTTCCCCAAAGAGTTCGGGATACCCGTCATTAAGCAACAGCCGATAAGCATCACGATCAATAACACCCGACTGATGTTTGGCCATGGCGATGGGCTCGGGCCTGGCGATAAGAAGTATAAGTTTCTGAAAAAAATCTTTGCCAACCCCTTCTGCCAGTGGTGCTTCGAACGCCTGCATCCCAACCTCGGCATTGGCATTGCCACGCGGTGGTCACATGGAAGCAGGGCTCAAAATGCCGACTTCGATGAGCAGTTTTTAGGGGACGACGAATGGATTTATGCCTATTGCAAAGCCGTCGAAGAACAGCAACACCATGATTATTATTTATTTGGACATCGCCATTTACCTATGAATCTGAGCGTTAGCGACAACAGCCGTTACCTGAATTTAGGAGAATGGATCTCACATTGCTTATATGGTGAGTTTGATGGACAAAAGCTTGAATTGCGAAATTTCGAATCGGAAACCAAGCCAATAAACAATTGATTATCAACAATATTTGATATATTTACGATCAAATAAACAAGCATTATCCCATGAGAAATGAATATTTGGAGGAAGTCCTCGAAGAAATCCTGACAGATGAGTCAACGGTTGAAGAGCGGGATCTTATGGTTTATAACGATGATATCAACACCTTCGATCACGTCATTGATACCCTGATCAAAGTTTGCCGACACACCACTGAGCAGGCAGAACAGTGTACATGGATCATCCATTACAAAGGAAAGTGTGCCGTAAAAAAAGGTACTTTGCGCGAGCTCAAACCTATGCGCGATGCCATTTGTGAAGCAGGCATTGACGCCAAGATTGTCTGAGCCTGAGCTACACTCTCCGCAACCCGTTTTATATGCAATTTTCATCAAAACTTATAGAAAACGCCGTCGGCGAAATCTCTAAATTACCAGGCATTGGGCAAAAAACAGCCCTGCGCCTGGTAATGCACTTGCTCAAAGCCCCTGAGGAACAGAGCGAGTCTTTATCAAAGGCCATTGTTAAAATGCGCCACGAAATTCAGTTCTGCAAAAAATGCCACCATATCAGCGACGAGGAAACCTGCAACATCTGCAACTCCCCACGGCGTGATGGCACGATCATCTGCTTGGTGGAAGAATCCCAGGACGTGATGGCCGTAGAAAACACCGCACAATATTTTGGGCATTACCATGTACTGGGTGGCGTAATTTCACCCATGGAAGGCATTGGCCCCTCGATGCTGAAGATTGATTCTCTGGTAAAAAGAATTACCGAAAGCATAGCAACAGATCAGCCCATTAAAGAGGTGATTCTGGCATTGTCCCCGACAATGGAAGGCGATACCACTGCCTTTTATTTAACGAAAAAATTAAAGGCTTTCGAACACCTGAAAATTACCACCATTGCACGAGGTATCCCTGTTGGTGGCGAGCTGGAATATGCTGATGAAGTAACATTGGGCCGCTCAATTCAGGCAAGGGTTTCTTTTGCCGACTAAGGGAAAAATGGAAATCACTTTGTCAATTTCAGTCAGTTAGGATAAATATTGAAGCGGAAAAATTAAAGATCGTGCAACATTAAATTAATGTGTTGTTATATTTAGTTGAACATTCGGAATTTTTAGTAATACTGACTAAATTTTGATGTTTATAATTACTCATTAAACCGTTTTAACCGCATTAATTTATGGACATCCTATCCAATCGTGTAAAATCCATGACCGTATCAGCTACTTTGGCCATGGCACAAAAAGCTCGTGAAATCAAAGCTCAAGGAGCAAATGTTATTAGCCTGAGCTTAGGTGAGCCTGACTTCAAAACTCCTCAGCACGTTCAGGATGCCGCCAAGGAGGCTATCGATTCTGGCGACTTCTTCTCTTACACACCAGTACCTGGTTACCAGGATTTACGTGAAGCGATTGCCGCAAAATTAAAGCGCGAAAATGGTATAGAGGCTAAAGCTGAAAATATTGTGGTTTCTACGGGCGCCAAACATTCTATTGCCAATGTGTTCATGTGTATCCTGGACGATGGCGATGAAGTGATCATCTACTCTCCATTCTGGGTAAGTTATCCTGAAATGGTTGGTGTTGCTGGTGGTAAGCCTGTATTTATTAATGCTGGTATCGAGAAAGATTTCAAAGCTACTGCCGATCAGCTTGAAGCCGCAATCACGCCAAAAACCAAAGCCATCATTTTCTCTTCTCCTTGTAACCCTACAGGAGCGGTATTCTCTAAAGATGAGCTTCAGGCTGTTGCTGATGTGGTCACCAAGCACGAAAACATTGTTGTGATTGCTGATGAGATTTATGAGTACATCAACTTCACAGGCAAACATTGTTCTATCGCCACTTTGCCAGGAATGGCCGAGCGTACCATTACGGTTAATGGCCTTTCAAAAGGACACGCAATGACAGGCTGGAGAATTGGTTACATTTGTGCCCCTGAGGCCATTGCCAAAGCTTGTATCAAGTTGCAGGGCCAGTTTACTTCAGGAACCAACTCTATTGCACAGCGTGCAGCTATTGCCGCCTTTGAAGGCGATATGGAACCTACCAAAAAAATGGGGGAAGCTTACTACAACCGTCGTTCGATGGTTTATGAATTGCTTTCTGAGATTGAAGGTGTAAAATTGGCGATGCCAGAAGGTGCTTTCTATTTCTTCCCAGACATTTCCGCTTTCTTCGGCAAGAAAACTCCAGACGGTGAAACCATCAAAGATGCCAACGATGTTTCGATGTATTTACTGACACAGGCACACGTATCTACCGTATCGGGCGCAGCTTTTGGTGCACCAGATTGTTTAAGAATTTCTTACGCTGCTTCAGAAGAACAACTTCGTGAAGCCATCGCCAGAATTAAAGATAAATTAGCGCTTCTTTCATAATTATAATGCTTGAAGCGTCCCAATTAGGCATCTGTTTTGCAGATGCCTTTTTTATGCACGCTATTCTGCACTAAAAAAGGCAAGTTTATCAGTATTAAAGCGGATCTTTTTTATTTTTGCAGGATAGAAAATTGAAAGCTTAGCAATGAAATATTCCTCTTTAGATAAAATATTTGAACAATTTAATGACCTAAAGGTGCTTGTCATCGGCGACGTCATGGTAGACTCCTACATTTGGGGGAAAGTCGATCGGATTTCTCCAGAAGCACCCGTGCCAGTAGTCAATATTCATAAAAAAGAGGATCGTTTGGGCGGTGCAGCCAATGTCGCCAAAAATATCCAATCACTTGGAGCGACACCCATCCTCTGCTCTTTGGTCGGGGAAGATGGTGATGGCGAAAATTTCATGCGTATCCTTGAAGATCGGGGAGTTTCTACCGAAGGAATTCTTCAAAGCAGCGAACGGGTAACGACCGTAAAACAGCGCGTTTTGGCAGGTTCCCAGCAGATGATGCGCATTGACACAGAAACCGACAAAGCACTCAGTGCACAGGAGCAAAAAGCACTTCTTTCGAAAATTAAAACATTAATAGACCAAGTTGATGTTATCATCTTCGAGGATTACGATAAAGGAGTACTCAACAAAGCAGTGATTGCGCAGGTGGTAAGCTGGGCTCGGGAAAAAAATATCCCGACGGTCGTGGACCCTAAAAAACGCAATTTCCTGTTTTATGAAGGCGTAACGCTTTTTAAGCCCAACCTGAAAGAAATTAAAGAAGGGCTGAAAATTGAGTTCAACCCAGATCAGCCTGCCGAGCTTGAAGGAGCGGTAAATCAGTTACTCAGCAAGCTAAATGCTGATATTGCACTGATCACCATGTCGGAGCGAGGCGTTTACATTAAAAGCAAAACAGAACACGTACATATTCCTGCACATATCCGCAGCATCTCTGATGTTTCGGGCGCAGGCGATACCGTCATCAGCATTACGTCGCTGTGCCTGGCAATGGGACTGCCGCTGGATTTCTCTGCATCGCTGGCCAATTTAGGCGGCGGTTTAGTCTGTGAATCCCTGGGCGTTGTGCCTATCGACAAGAAGCGATTGTATGAAGAAGCGGATAAACATCAATATATCTCATTGATCAAATAACTGTAGGTTAACACCTTTCATCAAGCCATTTTCTTTTTTTTAACTCATGAATATTTTTGTGGAAAAGCTTTCCACTGAATCTCGTTCAACAGTTAAAAGATAGAATATGGCTTTTTTATTATCTTAACACTTTACTTGTGATGAATTGGAATTCTATTCATGAAAAACTCATCAACCAACTTTATCTGACCAAGCCTTATGCTGACAAGGTCATTAATGCCACAAGGCTGATCATCACCATCTCGGTCGTGATCGGGATCATTTATGCCCTGGGCTTTGAGCTCGATGAACAAAGGCTTCAAAAGGTCATTTACTGGTTGGAGATCACCCTGAATGTGTACATCCTGAATTTTATCATTCGAGCAATTTACAGCCTCGAAATCAAACATTTTATTCGGGAGCACAAGGTAGAACTGGCACTGATTCTGTTTGTGGTGCTCAATAAAATCACCACCCATCACCTGGATAATTACATCTTCCAGCTGATGATCAAGAATCACCATTTCAGCCACTTGCGACATGCCAATTTCTATTTTGGCTTCGTATCCTTCTGCCTGTTACTGGTTTTCATTAATGAGTTCACGGATGGGTCCCGATTCCTCTCAGAACTCAAGATGTCGCCTCCAAAGCTGATCACCCTGAGTTTCTTGCTTTTGATTCTTGCAGGTGCAGGCACCTTAATGCTGCCTGCCATGACGACCGCACCAGGCTCCATGCCATTTATTGACGCCCTGTTCACCTCCACAAGTGCCGTCTGTGTTACTGGCCTGATTGTGGTAGATACCGCCACCTATTTCACCCTAAAAGGGCAGGTGGTTATTATGTTCCTTTTCCAGGTGGGTGGCCTCGGAATCATTGCTTTTGCCGTCTTCTTTTCTGGTATTCTTAGAGGTACTGCCAATATCAAAGAACAGGTATTGCTTCAGGATTACCTCTCTTCGGAATCCTTACAGGAAACCAAAGAAACCCTGAAAGCCATCTTTAAACTCACGTTCCTTATCGAGTTATTGTCCTCTATCGGAATTTATTTCTCTTGGCAGAATGTTCACTTCACCTCTATCGGCCAAAAAATATATTTCTCGGTATTTCATGCAATTTCCGCCTTCTGTAATGCTGGTTTCAGCCTGTTCAGTAATAACCTTTTTGAATCAGGTGTAAAGGATTGCTACTTCCTGCATATTGTGGTGGCCGCTACAATTGTATTTGGTGGGTTGGGCTTTGGAGCCATGAACGACATATTCTCGCTCACCAAGCTGCGCGAGCGCATGGACAAACCCTGGATGGAATGGAAGCTCGGAACGAAAGTCGCCGTTTGGGTAACTTTTGGACTGATCCTTTTCGGTACTGTATTTTATTACTTCCTCGAAAAAGACAACTCGCTTGCAGGGCTTAACTTTGGGCAGGCCATTGTCGCTTCCATGTTTCAGTCTGTAACCACACGTACTGCTGGCTTCAATACCGTTGACCTCTCCAATATCAGGACAGGCACAGTGTTGATCATGAGTTTGCTGATGTTTATCGGTGCCTGTTCAGGCTCCACGGGTGGGGGTATTAAAACCTCAACCTTCTTTGTGATCATGGCCTCGTTCTTCAACAACCTGCGAGGAAAATCACGTATCGAATTCGGCAAAAGGGAGTTGCCCAAAGAAGCCTTGTTTGATGCCACATCTATATTTATCTTTGCGATCATTATCAATGTCGGCTCAGTGTTCATCCTGACCATCTTACAGGAAAAAGACACCTTGCAGATGATCATTTTTGAGCAATTCTCCGCATTTTCAACCTGTGGGCTAAGTATGGGACTCACGGGGCACCTCGCCTATTGGAGCAAGTGGATTTTAATAAACTCCATGTTCCTCGGAAGGGTGGGTACACTAACTTTTGTCTTGGCACTAAGCTCAAGCAAATACACTAAAAACTACAAATACCCAAGCGTGAATATGATGATTGGGTAATAGGAAAATATGAAATATGACTTTTTAATTGTTGGCGCAGGGCTCTTCGGAGCCGTGTTTGCCCAACAAGCCACAAAAAATGGCAAACGCTGCTTGGTGATTGATAAGCGCCCTCATTTAGGAGGAAATGTATATTGCGAAGAAATTGAAGGGATCAACGTCCATAAATACGGTGCTCACATCTTTCATACTAATGATAAAACGGTCTGGAACTATGTAAATTCCTTTGTTGAATTTAACCGATATACCAATAGCCCATTAGCCAATTATAAGGGAGCGTTGTACAACCTGCCTTTCAATATGAATACCTTTCACCAACTTTGGGGAGTACACACTCCCGACGAGGCCAAAGCGATTATTCAGAAACAGATTGATGCCGAGAATATCAATTCTCCGCAAAACCTCGAAGAGCAAGCTCTTTCGTTGGTTGGGAGAGATATTTACGAAAAGCTGATCAAGGAATATACAGAGAAACAGTGGGGATGCCCTGCCACAGACCTACCTGCCTTTATCATCAAACGATTGCCTGTCCGGTTCACTTTTGACAATAATTATTTTAAAGATCGTTATCAGGGAATCCCAATTGGCGGATATAACAAGCTTGTTGATGCACTTTTGGAAGGGGTTGACACGCGTACCAATTGTGATTTTTTCCAAAATAAGGAGGCGCTTTTACCACTTGCCGACAAGGTTGTTTACACAGGTAAACTGGACGAATACTACGATTTTCAGTTTGGGCACTTAGAATATCGAGGATTGGATTTCAAGCATAAAACACTTGACACTGCCAATTTTCAAGGGAATGCTGTGGTCAATTATACAGATGCTAAAACTCCTTACACTCGAATCATTGAACACAAGCATTTTGAATTTGGCACCCAAGCCAAGACGGTAATCACTGAAGAGTACCCCAAAATGGCTTCAACCTCTGACGAGCCTTTTTACCCCATCAATAATGAGCGCAACAATAAGATGCTTCAGCAATATATGGGGCTGGTAAAACAAGAGGACAACGTCATCTTTGGAGGCCGCCTTGCTGAATATAAATATTATGATATGCACCAAATTGTCGCATCAGCCTTAAAAGCCTATAAGAATGAGCATTAAAACCATTTATGTGATCTCCCCTCCTAATTACGCCACAGGAGGCACTTTATTATTGCATCAAGCGGCTTATTATTTTAACCAACTTGGTATTACTGCTAAAATGTTCTATGGGAAAAAGATAAAGTCTGATCCTGTGCACGAGCAATTCAAAAAATTCGGCATTGACTACGATACCAAGATTCCAAACCAAAAGGATGTTATGGTGATTGTTCCTGAGGTAAGGATTGATCACTTGCGCAATTACCGTAAAGTCCATAAAGTCATCTGGTGGCTGAGTGTTGATAATTTCCATATAGAAATCGATTCACTAAAACCCAAAAGAAGAATATACAGGAATTTAATGGGCTATTACAATGTGTTTAATGATCATTATACTCATTTGGTTCAAAGTAAATATGCCGAAACATTCTTGAAAGAAAAGAATGTTAAAAGTCGCTTCCTCTCAGATTATCTTGATGACGTTTACACTTCAATGGAGGTGGATTTTTCCAAACCAAGAACCTCTCAGATCCTGTATAACCCCAAAAAAGGAATTGAAACCACTAAATTATTAATGGAAAAATTCCCCAATTATAACTGGGTGCCACTCGAAAATCTAAGCCCTGAGCAAATGCGTAACCTGATGCTTGAAAGCAAAGTTTACATTGATTTCGGGAACCACCCTGGCAAAGACCGTATCCCTCGCGAAGCTGCAATCTGTGGATGCTGTGTGATTACCAATAAAAATGGGTCTGCCGCATTCCAAGAGGATGTCCCTATCGACCCTCAATATAAATTTGATGAAGAAACGCTTGACTTTAACCGATTTGAGGCGGTAGTTCATTCCATTTTTGAAGATTATTCATCCAAACAATCGAATTTTTCGAATTACCGAGAAAAGATAAAAAATGAACAGTCCGTTTTTGTTGAGGAAATGAAAAGTTTTATCGATTCAATAAAATAACCGACAAAAAAAGGCTACCCAAAACGGGTAGCCTTTTTATTTTATGTTTCAATCGTGAATTACTTCACTTCTTCGAAATCTACATCTTCAGCAGATGATGCGCCTGCATCGTCGCCACCCTGAGCACCGCCTTGCGCGCCTGCATCAGGCCCTGGCTGCGCTGCACCTTCAGCACCTTGTTGTGCTTGGTACATCTCTTGAGAAGCCGCTTCCCAAGCTTTGTTCAAACCTTCGATTGCTGGATCGATCTGAGCAACATCACCTGAAGCGTGAGCTGTTTTCAAAGTAGCCAAAGCGCCTTCAATAGCTGTTTTGTTACCTTCAGAAAGCTTATCACCGAACTCTTTCAATTGCTTTTCAGTTTGGAAAACCAATGAATCCGCCTGGTTGATTTTTTCTACTTTCTCTTTAGCATCTTTATCCGCTTGCTCATTGGCTTTCGCCTCAGCGCGCATTTTCTCGATTTCCTCGTCCGTCAAACCTGAAGAAGCCTCGATCGTGATTTTTTGCTCTTTACCTGTTCCTTTATCTTTGGCAGACACGTGCATGATACCGTTGGCATCGATGTCAAATGTTACTTCGATTTGAGGTACACCGCGTTGTGCTGGTGGAATGTCAGTCAATTGGAAACGACCGATTGTTTTGTTGTGGGCAGCCATTGGGCGCTCACCTTGCAATACGTGAATCTCAACAGAAGGCTGGTTATCAGCAGCAGTAGAGAATGTCTCTGACTTCTTGGTTGGGATTGTTGTGTTTGCTTCAATCAATTTAGTCATTACACCACCCATGGTTTCAATACCCAAAGACAATGGCGTAACATCCAACAACAATACATCTTTTACATCACCAGTCAATACACCACCCTGGATCGCAGCACCTACAGCTACTACCTCATCAGGATTCACCCCTTTAGATGGTTTCTTGCCGAAGAATTTCTCCACAGACTCCTGGATTACAGGGATACGAGTTGATCCACCTACCAAGATTACCTCGTCGATATCAGAAGTAGACAAACCTGCATCGTTCAATGCTTTTTTCACTGGCTCCATAGAACGGCGAACCAAATCATCAGCCAGTTGCTCGAATTGAGCACGAGACAATGATTTTACCAAGTGCTGAGGGATACCGTCGATTGGCATGATATATGGCAAGTTGATCTCCGAATTCGTTGAAGAAGACAACTCAATTTTGGCTTTCTCAGCAGCTTCTTTCAAACGCTGCAAAGCCATAGGATCTTTACGCAAATCTACATTGTGATCCGCCAAGAATGATTCCGCCAACCAGTTGATGATCACCTGGTCAAAGTTATCACCACCCAAATGTACATCACCATTTGTAGACAATACTTCAAATACGCCATCACCTAATTCCAAGATAGAGATATCAAAAGTACCACCACCAAGGTCATAAACAGCGATTTTTTGGTCGTCCATTTTCTTGTCAAGACCATAAGCCAATGCCGCAGCAGTAGGCTCATTAATGATACGCTTCACTTCCAAACCAGCAATCTGACCTGCCTCTTTGGTTGCCTGACGCTCCGCATCATTGAAGTATGCAGGAACAGTAATCACTGCTTCTGTAACTTCCGTTCCCAAGAAATCCTCTGCTGTTGATTTCATCTTCTGAAGAATCACAGCCGACAACTCCTGTGGAGAATATTGACGATCACCAATTCTAACGCGAACAGTGTCGTTGCTTCCTTGCTCTACTTTGTAAGAAACCTCTTTAGCTTCCGAAGAAATCTCAGAGAATTTTTTACCCATGAAACGCTTCACTGAAGCGATCGTGTTTGTTGGGTTAGTAATCGCTTGACGCTTTGCAGGATCACCTACTTTACGTTCCCCGTTACCATTATCCAAAAAACCGATGATTGAAGGTGTAGTACGGTGCCCTTCTGCGTTTTGAATAACGACTGGCTCGCTACCTTCCATAACTGCCACACAAGAGTTGGTGGTTCCTAAGTCAATACCAATGATCTTACCCATTGCAATAAATATTTTATATGAATTGAATTTTTTACTTTTTCTGTGGAACACATCGCTGCGTTCGAGGGATATTGAACAAGGGACGTGCCAATACCAAAAATGGGTATTTATGTGACATTTTGTCAAAATTTATGTGCCACGTGACAATCCGCTACTGAAAAAATAACAGAAGGCCTTCATTATTGACAGTCTTCTTGCCAAAAGAACAGAATAACGACAGTACGATGTGCCAATCACTTTATAAAAGCACTATACTATATAGTATAAAAAGGTTATCGTTCAGGAAGTCCCCCCTGTTCAATCAAGCAATAAGCTCAAATATTGAAAGTCTCAATTAGCCTGATTAACTTGCAACACGATAATCACCAAAAATTTAAAATCAATAACTTGAACAATCAATCCGCTTTCATATCACTCATCATCACCACTTATAACAGGCCCGATGCCCTCGCTTTGGTGCTTGAAAGTGTGAAACAGCAGACCTTACTCCCAAAAGAGGTGATTATTGCTGATGATGGGTCAAGGGATGAAACACGCAAAACAATCGAAGCGGTACAAGAGAATTTTCCTGTACCTTTACGGCATTGCTGGCAGGAAGATGATGGCTTCAGGCTTGCAAAAATCAGGAACAAGGCGATTGCAATGGCTCAGGGAAGTTATATCATCATGATTGATGGCGATATTATTCTTAGTAAGTCGGTGGTTTTTCAGCACGAAAAACAAGCCACCCCCAATACCTTTATACAAGGCAGTCGGGTGCTTATTGGACCAATGAAAACCCAGCAATTGCTTCAGTCGGGAAAAACCGCCTTCAGTTTCTTTACCCGAGATTTACGGTGCCGGGAAAATAAAATTCAAAGCAGATTGCTTTTCGAATTGACCAAAAACAAGTATCAGGGCAGTATCCGTGGTATTAAAGGGTGTCATATGTCTTACTGGAAGGAGAACGTCATCGCGATTAACGGCTTTAATGAAGCGTTTGAAGGTTGGGGAAGAGAAGATACCGACTTTGCTATCCGGATGATGAATCAGGGGTTTTCGAGAAAAAACCTGAAATTTATTGCTCCTACGGGCCACCTTTATCACCCGGAGAGGTCGATGCACAATCATGAAAAAAATAACGACTTGGCCATGCGCGCCCAGTCCATGAAATCAACGGTTTGCGACAAAGGAATTGCTGCATACTTGGATACCGCAACACAATGAAAAAAGGAGTTTCGCTGATTATCACCACTTATAACAGGCCCGATGCCTTGAAATGTTCTATCCTGAGCATTCAAAAACAATCAGTTTTGCCTGATGAAGTCATTATTGCTGATGATGGCTCCACGGTGGAAACCGCCGAGCTGATCAAAAAGCTCAACGAGGCCAGCGCCTTCCCGATACGGCACAGCTGGCAGGAGGACGAGGGCTTTCAGGCTGCAAAAGCCCGAAACAAAGCGATTGCCTTGGCCAGCCATGAGTATATTATCATTATTGATGGCGATATTTTTGTTCATCGGAATTTTGTGGAAGACCATCTACACTTTAGGCGCCAAGGGCATTATTTGCAAGGGTCGAGGGTGAACCTGGGGCCAGAGTTAACCCAAAAGATGATTGCGGACGATACTGTTTCCATTCATCCATGGACTCCCCAAGTCATTAACAGAAAGAATACCATTCGAGCGCCATTTATCAATCACATTCTCCAGTCTCAAAAAAACAATACCAAAGGCACCCGTTCTTGCAACATGTCTTTTTGGAGGGCGGATGTTGTTAAGATTAATGGTTTCGATGAAGAATATATTGGTTGGGGAAGAGAAGATTCAGACTTCGCTTTGCGCCTCCAAAATGCCGGAATTCGCCGTAAAAATGTTAAATTCGCAGCAATGGGATACCACCTTTTCCATTCAGAAGAGTCGAGAGCATCTCTTACTGCGAATGATTCTAAGCTTCAGGAAGCTATTTTACGGAAGAAAATCAGGTGTAAAAAAGGAATTAGTCAATGGCTGTAATGAACAATTTAGGCTGAAGGGAATACGCACCTGCCTGAATTGATAATCCCATGATTTCAATATTAATATAGATGCATAAAATCGCCATTATACTCGATCGGCTAAAGAATATCCACTCTGGCTTAGGCCAAGTTTCACTGAATTTCGGTAAAGCCATCACCAAACAGACTTCTGCGGAAATTGCGATTAATGTACTGGTACCAAAAACGCAAAAGCACCTTTTTGATGATTACGATAAAGTTGAAGTCATTAATTTTTTTAGGAAAAACAAGATTCACCTTTTCGCCAAGAAGTATGACCTCTGGCACCTGTTGCACCAGGCCGGAGGCATGGAGCCGCCCCAAAACAGCAAGTTTATTTTCACCATCCACGACTTAAACTTTTTACATGAAGGTCATGACGAAGCGGGAGTCAGTAAGTTTAAAGAAGACCTGAGCCGAAAAATATCAAACGCAAGCTACCTCACTTACATTTCCAATTTCACGAAAAAGGAAGTGGAGCATTTTTTCCCAATTGCCAAAAACAAAGCATCGAAAGTAGTTTATAATGGCGTAAAGGTTCAGAAAAAGGAGTTTCACCGGCCACAACGCCTCCCCGAAGGCAAATTTTTATTTACCATTGGCCAGTTGCATGCCAAAAAGAATTTCCATACACTGATCCCATTTCTTCAAAAAACTGACCAATACCATTTGGTCATTGCTGGAGAACAACAAGGAGCCTATGCTGAAAAAATTCAGCAAATGATTAAAAGCTATGGATTGGAAGATCGGGTGAGCCTTCTCGGTGCGGTTACTGAATATGAAAAATCATATTTGTACAAATATTGCACGGCTTTTTTATTTCCTTCTTTACTTGAAGGCTTTGGTTTGCCTATCATTGAAGCGCTCCATTTTAACAAACCGGTTTTCGCATCTAACAAAACCTCTTTACCTGAAGTAGGAGGCGATTTCACATATTACTGGGATAGTTTTGACCCTGAGGAGATGATCAAAGTATTTGAAAATGGCATGGCAGATCATGCGCAAAGAGAAGAACATCACGAGCAATCCCTTCAGGTATTTTTAGAAAAGTACAATTGGCAACGTAATGCCCAAACCTACTTCACCATTTATAAGGAACTACTGAATGAACAATAGTACACTAACGAAAGGCATCTCTGTCATCATTCCATTTTTTAATGGGGTTCACCTTTTGAAAAAAAACCTGCCAAGTATTTTTTCTGCCTTACAGAGCACCGGCTTGCCACACGAGGTCATCGTGATGGATGATTGTTCTACTGAAACCCCAAAGGAATTTTTAGCCGAAAATTTCCCGTCAGTAATTCTTATACAAAACACCGTAAATTTAGGGTTCGGCGCCAACGTCAATAAAGGGGTAAACAATGCACAATACAGCCTCTCTTTACTACTGAATAGCGACATAGAGCTTACTCAAAACTATTTCAGGGAACAACTGCCCCTGTTCGATAAAAATGATACCTTTGCCACCGGTGGAAAGATCGTCACGCCAGGGACAGACCACATTGAGGCAGGATGGAAAGGGTATATTCGCTCTAAAAAAATAAAATGGGAGCCCTTTCAACCCCAATCAGGTATTCACTACAGCTTTTATATCTGTGGTGGAAATGCTTTGGTGAACACGGCAAAATTTATTGAAATAGGTGGATTTTCTTCCCTTTTCAAGCCATTTTATGTTGAAGATGTTGAACTGACTATTAAAGCATGGAGAACAGGTTATAAATCATACTATATCCCTGAGGCGGTCTGTCATCACGAAACAAGTTCGACAATCAAAAAGCATTTTCAGTCTGAAACCATTAATATTGCCCACAAGAAGAATCAACACCTTCTTAACATGTTACATGGTGATGATGCTATTTTTTTAAAAGAAAGCTTTAAAATGCGTGCAAATCAGCTGCTCTCTTTGCTTGGCTTAATTAAGAAAGACCGACAGCTTGTTAATGAGGCTATTCTTGCGATGTATGCTCAGGCAAAAGCATTCCGTAAAGAAAAAACTTTTAATTGGTCTGTTAAACAAGTTATTGAGTTCACGAAATCTCCTTATATTTCATAAGTTATATAGGAATACCTTTATTTTGGGAAGGATGAGCTCGATGTTAGCTGTACAAATAATCTTTTTCAGCGATCAAATCCCCCATTGGAAGGTACCTAAACAGTAATAAACTAAATCATCATGAAATCTTTACTTCTTGATATCAGCAAAATAAAAAACCTGTATTCGGGTTTAGGACATGTAGGGGATGAGCTCGCGAAGGGCATCGCTGTGCAGGCACAGCAAGAGTGGGAGTTGAAGTACCTATTACCAAAACGGTTTGAGGATCGCTATGGAAGTAAAGTGTCATATTTCTTCTTGAAAGCCTGGAGAAAGATTATTAACTCAAGGATAAAGGCTGATGTGTGGCACATGACCAGTGCCGATTCCCGTTATGAATTCAACCGGAAAAGTAAACTGTTGCTGACCATCCACGATCTGAATTTCCTGACCGAGAAATCCGGTGATAAACTTGAAAAAAGGAAACAACGATTACAGAAAAAAATCAATCAGGCTTCTGCCATCACAGCCATTTCAGCCTTTACCAAAAATGAGGTACTGAAACACATGAAGGTGCCGGAAGGAAAGGAAATACAGGTGATCTATAATGGTGTGGCCAATCCCATGGAGCGACCAGCCAGCCAGCCAGCGGTTGCCAAAGGTGAACACAAGCCGTTTTTCTTCACGATTGGGGCAATCATGTGGAAAAAGAATTTCCATACCCTGATCCCGATGATGAAGCACTTCCCTGAGTACGAATTGTGGATTGCCGGCAAAGGAATCGAGGGTGATTATGGTAAAAAAATCAGCCTGGCCATTCAGGAGCAGCAGTTGGGGGATCGGGTAAAAATGATTGGCGAAATTTCCAATGAGGAGAAAAATTGGGCTTATCAAAACTGTGAAGCCTTCTTGTTCCCATCCCTATTAGAGGGCTTTGGCATTCCTCCTATTGAGGCAATGTATTGCGGCAAACCTGCTTTTTTGGCCAATAGGACAAGCCTTCCTGAGATTGGTGGGAAACTGGCCTATTATTGGGATGATTTCGAGGCTGACGATATGGCCAAAGTCGTTACTGCCGGACTCGCTGATTTTAACGCCAAGACGGATGGCAAGGAACTGCTGGTTCAGCATGCCTCCCAGTTCAGTTGGAGTAATACCATCAGTGAATATATAGCACTTTATGACCAGCTTGCTAAGCAGTAGTTTTCTCTAAGCCATAAGGCGTGAACGGCTCTTTTTGTTCTTTAACGGACTGAAAGAGCCTTTTATTTTCTGGCTGTACACGGCTCAGCAATGCATGATGGCAGTGGTACAAAATACCTGAAAACCGCAAACGAATTACGGCAATCCCCAACAGGCCAAAACGATACTCCAGGTCATCATCCTCTCCTATGGTCGGGTTTTGGTAACGCTCATCAAAACCATTAATCCTTTCAATATCTTGCTTGAGTACTGACCAGTTACAGCCTTTCAGTCCTCCACTCTTAACGCGGAGGAGCTTCCGAAGGCCTCTTTTCTGAAGTCTGAAATGCTTGCTGAGTAGTACTTTTTCCCCACGCAAAGTGGCCTTAAAAAGTGGCATCAATAGTTGATTCAACTGCCCTTCCAGTATGCTTTCCGCACTTAGCTTTTCCGTTAGAGTCAACGAGAGCATTACCCTTCGGCCTGCGTTTACAATACCTGCTTTTTTTGCCGCAAGGTGGTCCCGCACAAAGTGCTGATGAGGGATACAATCACCATCAATAAAAATCAAAAAATCCGCTTTACTTGAGCGAATCGCTTTGTTAAGGATGCTGTTCTTCCGCCAGCCCAAATCTTCATGCCAAAGGTGCCGAATATGGTCATTACACATCCCTTTCACCTCCCTGACCACCTCGGCCCTCGAGCCATCATCAGCGATAATCACCTCAAAATCCTGCTCAGACTGTCGTGAAAAACCTGCAAGCACCAGCTTCAGCCACGCTACATTATTATAAAAAGAGACAATTACAGACGCCTTCATTTCTTATTCCTCCACCAAAATATCCTGATAAACATTTAGGGTTCTTTCTGCGGTAAGCTGCTTGGAAAAACGCTGTAAATGAGCACTCGCCCCTGCCACTATTTTCTGCCGGTATGCCTGATCCAACAGCACCCTTTCTATACCTGCTTTAAAGGCAGGGACATCCCCCACAGTTGCCGTAACACCTGTTTGGCCGTCAATAACCATTTCTGGCAAGCCCCCTGCAAGTGACGTTACCACAGGTACTTTTGCGGAAAACGCATCCAGCACACTCGTGCCCAGCCCCTCCGATTTCGATGGGATAAAAAAGACACTCAGGGCACCGATAGAGTTGTACACTTTGGGCATAAAGCCTGTAAAGGTAACGTGCTCGGAAATCCCCAAATCGGCCGCTTTTTCTTCAAGGTAAGGCCGTAGTTTTCCCTTTCCGATAATTAAAAAATGAAGGGCATGCCCTTCGTCCAGTAAAGCTTTGGCGGTTTCAAGGAAGGTATCATAATCTTTATCCTCCACCAGGGCAGAGGTGTTCCCGATCAGTTTTTTATGACGGGGGATCAGGAAGAAATCGTAAAAATCAAGTCCTTCATCAGGCCTGTATTTCTCGAGGTCCACCCCACTATGAATCGTTTTCACACTCTCCTGATCACTCACCACTTCCTGTACCTGCCCTCTTACATAGTTGGAAACCGTCAGAATCGCTTTAATGTATTCATGGTTATATTTCCACAGTGTGTAATGGCTTTGTTTCAGCTTCGCATCGATCCTTCTGCTAAGCACCAGTTTCACTTTATTACCGAACAGACAAGACAACAGACCGAGGTCGTGCGTTCGCCCACTGTGCATATGAATGATATCTATTTGCTCTTGCTCACAAAATCGTTTGATGCCCTTTGCAGTAGAAAAACTGATCGAATTGGTGAAGGGTAAACCGATATAGGAAATCTTATTCTTGATACAGTATTGCTCAAACTCCCCCCCTTGGCGGCAGGCAACAAAAACATCAATATTTCTCATTTGTAACTCCTCGATCAGGTACGCAATCTGTTGCTCTCCACCACGCCAGCCCCTTTCAGCATTTAAATGTAAAACCCTCATACATTACAATAATATAATCATAAACAAATAAGAAATAATTCAATAAGCACAAAGAACAAATTTAGGAGATTGTAGCTAAAATGCTATTTAATGTCCACCTGATTTTGAAATTCCCTGCTTTTCTATCGACCTTTGTCTTCTGAAAAATCTCTTATCACCATATGAAAATTAGTGGCTTCACTTTCGTCCGCAATACTTCCCAATTATTTTACCCTGTATTAGAGTCGATTTACTCGATCCTCGATTTGGTCGATGAATTTGTTATTGCTGTCGGCGACTCTACCGACGATACTCGGGAGCTCGTGGCAAGTATCAAATCCGACAAAATCAAAATTATTGATACCGTCTGGGACCTGCCGAAATTCAAACGTGGTGAATTTGCCCACCAAACAGATATTGCCAAAGCGCTCTGCACAGGTGATTGGCTGTTTTATATTCAGGGAGATGAGGTGGTTCATGAAAAATACCTGCCCATCATTAAGGATGCCTGCCAAAAGTATTTGGGTGATGAGAAAGTGGAAGGCTTTTTATTCAACTATAAGCACTTTTGGGGAGATTACAACCACTACATGATCTCGCATGCATGGTACCCAAAGGAAATCCGAATTATCCGTAACCGCCCACATATTCACTCCTGGAAAGACGCACAATCCTTTCGGTCGATTCCTGAATTTGATGGTGAAAGTTATTTCGCCAAAGAAGGAAGCCGCAAGCTGAATGTGATTCAACTGCCCGTGGAAATGTACCATTACGGATGGGTACGCCCTCCGCATAAAATGGCGCAAAAGAACAATTCCTTCCATAAAACTGGTCAGGGGCAAGATGATACCCAAGCGATGGCATACGAATTTGATTATGGTCCCCTGAATCAATATCCAGTATTCAAAGACACGCATCCTGCAACCATGCAAAGCCATATTGAGAAATTCGATTGGCAGGACCAATTGCGTTATGAGGGCTCCAGAGACACCAACCGCGCGCCTTATAAACATGAAAAACTGAAATACAGAATGCTGACTTGGGTCGAGCAAAACTTCCTTGGCGGTAACCTGATCGGAGGCTTTAAAAACTACAATATCATCGGAAAATATAAGTAAGTCGTTAATGGCACCCACGTTGGTTTGTATCATTTTTGATGCAGACCAATGTAGCATACCGTTCCATTTGTGGAGTTTACCACCAAATTTGTCGGAAATAGGATACAAATTTTATTTTACGACAACTATTTGATCTTTTCTTCTTTCATTTTGCGACAGTTTATGCTGATTTGCATGAAAAAGCGTACAAATTACTGATTAGAAAAGCCTTACCATGTATCAAAAAAAGTACAGCACATATGTTGCAGTGGCAAAAAGAAATCATTGATTACATTAAACAGCATAATCCTTCAGGTATTTTGAACCTTGATCAGCAAGATGCCATACTGTTTTTCGAGGCCGAAGCATTGCAAATCAGGCTTAAGAATATCGGAACTGCGTTTAATCCGCCATGCGAATCCCCTGCCCTCAGCTATAAGGAAATCTGCATTTGGGAAGATCAATGGTACAGCCACCAATTGGTGCTACAATCAAGAATCCAGTCCCTTTTCGGGCATACACAACGAATTTTTGCCCGTAAAACCAAGGTCGTCAGCCTAACAGCTCCCGAGGTAAAAACCTTTTTGGCCACCAACCACCTGAATGTCCCTATTGGTGGAAAATACAAATATGGACTAACAGCAAACGACTCCCTGGTTGCAGTGATGGTATTCAGCAAGGCCCGCCCCATAGAAAGAGATGGCCAAACCTACCAGTCCTATGAGATGATCCGACATTGTAATTTAAAAGGACATACCGTCGTTGGGGGAATGAGTAAACTTCTCAAGCATTTCATTAAAACACAACAACCCGACGACATCATGACCTATGTAGATAAAGACTGGTCTGATGGAAAAACCTATCTATCACATGGTTTTCAGGCTTTGGAACATACTCCTCCACAATTTTTTTACCTAAAAAGTGGGGCACATGAGCGCATTTATCCGCACAGAATCGGTGAAAACACCAAAATCGTGAATCAATTGTTAATTGCTGAGGGTTATCGGGTGGTTTATAACCAAGGAAATATTAAATTGCTGTTCAAACAAAAATAAAGGTCTGATCGGCTATTTGTTTTAATACAATTGCAGAACAGATCAATAAATACACAAATATTTTATACTATTGTAAGATATTGACTATTAGTTCATTGACACAATGAAACTTTGCACGTTATTTGCGGGCAGATCATTGTGATTAATTCGAATCAACTATTATAAAGATGAAGAAAAGACTTTGGACCCTAATTTTAGGAACATTTTTGATCGGAAGTGTATCTTTTGCTTACGCTCAGGATAATTCAGGGGATGCAAATCAAGGACCTCAAACCCTAAAGCAACAATTTGAGACGCTGAAAAAAGAAAGTACTACCTATAAAAATGGTAAAGGTATTCCTTATAAAGTGATCAAAGAAAATAGCTATAACAAAATTGTCCGTGTTGTTGAAGACAGTATTGTTGAGCACCGCAACTTGCAGAAACAAACAAAAGCACAATTGGCTGAAAGTAATCAGGAAATTGTCAAGCTTAATGATTTGATCTCTGCCAAAGATCAGGAAATTGAGAAAAATATTTACCAAGTGGGCCACCTTACGGCACTTGGCATGGACTGGAACAAAGACACTTTCGTGGTGACAAGTTTCGGGATTATTATTTTGTTGATCGCCATTTTGGTATTTGCATTCACGAAAGTGAAATTGAGCAATAATACTGCAGCCAACAAAACTAAAGATTACGATGAGTTGTACGACGAATTTGAGGAGTACAAACAGCGTATGCGTGAGCGTGAAACAAAGCTTCGCAGAGAATTAACCACAGAAATGAACAAAGTGGAAGAATTGAAGGCTTCCTTGAAAAGAGGTTCAAACGCATAAGCATTCTTCAAAAAATATTTGAATAAGTAGGCACTCATTTTGGGTGCCTATTTTTTTATGTAAAAGTTGGCAAAATCTCATTTTATTTTCCCCTTGAAAAACGTTAATTTCTTCACGGAGGACCATAAACCATGACAAAGACCAATTACCGCATTACCATCACCACCAACGGACAGGCGCTGGTGCAATATCAGTACGCCCACCTTGAAGAGGCCAGCAATTTCTTTGACTTTCTCTGTAAGGGTCAATTTTTTGCGGCGACCACCATTACCCTCGACGAGGTCTTGCGGCAGGCAGCTCATGACGAATTGGAAACCATCCATAAACTCACCAAAGTAGTCCTCGATCAGAACGGTCAGCGAACAATCCACGACCACCGGTCAAGCAAAGACGGCTACACCTATTTTGGCTATTAACCCCCACTTATATGCGCATTCTTAGTCCTGAGCAAATTCATGCTGCCGATCGGTTTACGATCGAAAATGAACCGATCACCTCTGAAAAGCTGATGTTTCGAGCAGCAAAAACCTTCAGCAAATGGTTCCGAAACCATGCGCCCAACCGCCCCAAAAGCCTGATCCTTTGTGGGGTTGGCAACAATGGCGGCGATGGGATCGTTATCGCAAAACTGTTGGCGCAAAAGGGATACCCTGTTGAAGTTGCCGTGGTGCGCTTCTCCCCGAAAAGCAGCAGGGATTTCAATCATTATTTTCATCAGTATTCCAGCCTTTTCCCCGTACATGAGGTCGAAACTGTTGAGGATCTTCCGCCTCTTGATCAGTATAAAATATTGATTGACGGCATTTTTGGCGTCGGACTTAACCGACCAATAGAGGGCTTTTCTGCGGAAATCATTCATAAAATCAACCATTCGGGTAAAGAAATCATTGCCATTGATATTGCCTCTGGCTTATATGCTGAACGGGCCTCTTCCAAAGAGCAGGCCATCATTCGGCCATCACACACGATCTCTTTTCAGGTAGGGAAACTCGCTTTTTACCTGCCCGAAAATCACGATTTCGTTGGTGACCTGCATATTCTCGACATCGGTCTTGATCAGGAGTTCATTCAGTCGCTGCATGCCCCTTTTGCGGAAAGCAACCTGGAGGACATCAGGCAGATGCTCATGCCACGCGACAAATATGACCATAAGGGTAGCTACGGCCACGCTTTAATTATCGCAGGAAGCTATGGAATGGCTGGCGCCTGCGCACTTTCTGCCAAAGCGGCTTTGCGTTCTGGCGCAGGGCTGGTAAGTGTGCAGTGCCCTACACGCTGCGTCGAGGTGTTGCAGGTGGCCATACCTGAAGCCATGGTCATCCCCGATGAAGTCGGTCATAAACATTTCGCCAAGCCTACACTCACCGGCCAATTTGATGCCGTTGCCGTGGGGCCTGGTATCGGTACACATGAAATGACCCAAGAGGCTTTGGCAAACCTTTTTGCCACCCATGAAGGCCCTTTGGTACTGGATGCCGATGCCCTGAATATCATCAGCCAATCGCCTGCATTACTGAAAAACATCCCAAGAGGGAGCGTGCTCACCCCTCACCCCAAAGAATTTGAGCGGCTGGTGGGCAAAACAAGCAACCAGTTTGAAAGGTTAGAAAACTTACAGGCGTTGGCCGTCGAACACCAGATTATCTGTTTGATTAAAGGAGCGAATACCGCCATTGGATTACCCGACGGCAGGGTGTATTTTAATCCTACTGGAAATCCTGGGATGGCCACTGGTGGCAGTGGCGATGTTCTGACAGGCATTATCACTGCCCTTATGGCGCAGGGATACCACGCTGAAGAAGCCGCGATTGTGGGTGTTTATGTACATGGCCTTGCAGGTGATTACGCCGCAGAGGCCCTGGGGATGACCAGCCTGATCGCATCTGATATCATTGCACATTTACCCAAGGCCTTTCAAAAGATCGACCATAACCTTTGGTAAAAATTCCCCATATTTACCGCCAGAAACCCGATTTACTTTAACACGATGGCAGAAGAAAAGAAAATAGAAATTATACAAACTGAGGACGGATCACATTCGCTGTTCCTTCCCGATATGGACGAAACCTACCACTCCTCTCACGGCGCCATTCAGGAGTCAAGGCATGTATTTATTAAACATGGACTCGATGACTGGGCAGCACAACACCATGCGGATACCATTAATATTTTGGAAATCGGCTTTGGCACTGGTCTGAATGCACTTTTGGCTTATGAGTGGGCACATCAGCATAAAAAAAATGTTGTATTCTATACCTTGGAAGCTTATCCGCTAAAAGAAGAAATTACCACGCAGTTAAATTACCCTGCACAAATGGGGCAGGAGGATTTCGATGCGCCATTTCAGCAAATGCATCAATGTTCCTGGGGTACTTTACATCAGCTTTCTCCCTATTTCAGTATTTATAAAATTCATGACAAACTGGAGACGGTCAGCTTCCCTGCGGTAAATTGCCAGCTGGTATTCTTCGATGCCTTTGCGCCAAGCAAGCAGGAGGAAATGTGGGCTTTACCCCTTTTGGAAAAAGTAACTGACCAATTGGTGAACGGTGGCGCACTAAGCACCTACTGCGCAAAAGGGCAGCTGAAAAGAGACCTTAAATCTCTTGGGCTGACCGTAGAAAGCTTGCCTGGACCTCCAGGAAAGTTTCAGATGGTCAGGGCTTCGAAAGCATAAAAAAATAGCGCATCCAGTGGGGTGCGCTATTTTTTTAATCTATGGAGGCGACATTTTTGGGTTTCTGATGGGAGCGTTTCCAGCGTCGGTGGGTCCACATCCACAACTCAGGCTGTGCCTTTATATCTTGCTCCAAACGGCGGGTATGGCGTTTGGAAATCTCTAAATCACTGACCGTATTTGGCTCCTCGACAAGCAGTTCAAAATCCACCTCATAAAATCCTCGCTTGGGTCTCCTTACTACAAAATACACCACGGGATAGTCGAATTTTTGCGCCAGCTGGGCAGTCCCCTGGTACACAGGAGTATCCTGATTCAAGAATTTTATCCAATGTGCATGTCGCAATAAAAGAGGCGTCTGATCTGCCAAAAATACCACTGCGGTTGTTCTGTCGCGGTTGGCCAACATCGACCGCGGCGTATCTCTGGCTTCCACCAGCTCGGTCCCAAAGCGGGATCGGATATCGAAAAGCAATTGATCAAAAATTTCGTTATGCAATTTCTTGTAGATACAAACCAGCGGGTGCTTGGCTTCGATATTCACTCGTGCGCCACCGAGTTCCCAGTTGCCATAATGCCCCATTACGACCACGATACTTTTTCCCTGATCGTACAGTTGTTGTATCTGGTCCAAATTTTTCACTTTGACCCGTTCCCGTAATACCGATTCGGTTACAGAGATTTTCTTGATGGCCTCAAATATTGAGTCGATCAAATACCGATAATGATCTCTGGCGATTTTTTTGCGTTCCCGCTCAGATTTCTCAGGAAAAGAGCGCGACAAGTTCATCAGAACGACTTTCTTGCGATAAGGAAAGAGGTAATACACCAAGACGAATACAAAATCAGAAATAGTGTATAATACTCGCCAAGGTAATTTGGAGACCAAATAAAACAGGGGGTAAATACAATATCTATATAGAATCTGTTGCATGCTTGGCGATTTTCCTAAGGACGAAAATCGTAATTTTTTGATAATTAATAAATTTTTTTGCCTTTGTTTACCAAAATTAATGAAGTTACTGAGCCTATTTTGGCTATAAAGACCGATTTTTTTACCTTTGCGCATGGAAAATATTTATCATCGAAATAAGTCTTTAGCACACCACCGTGCCCCCATCACTCATTGCCGTTCAAAATACATCTCATATGTTATTGGACGTTAGCGTTCTGGTAGCTTATTCCTTCAAATCCCTTTTATTTTCTCCTTCCCCAATTTTAATAATATCATGACGCACCAAGGCAAAGCATTTATCTTTTCCGCGCCTTCTGGATCTGGCAAAACAACAATTGTTCATCACCTGTTAAATCAACGCAGGGATCTTGCATTCTCTATTTCAGCGACTACCCGCGCACAAAGAGGACAAGAGGTGGATGGCCAGGATTACTACTTTCTGAAAATGGATGATTTCTGTTCCAGAAAAGATCGGGATGAATTTGTAGAGTGGGAAGAAGTTTACCCAGGCTGTTGCTACGGCACACTGAAAGCTGAGGTGGAGCGCATTTGGGCGGAAGGCAAGCATGTGGTTTTCGATGTTGATGTTAAAGGGGGAGTCAGTTTAAAAAAATACTTTCAGGAGCGTGCCCTGGCCGTTTTTGTCCGTATTCCAAATCTGGAAACACTCGAAGCCCGACTTCGCGGCCGTGGTACTGATGATGAAACGGCGATCAAAAAACGATTGGCCAAAGCGGAATATGAACTGGGTTTTGAGCCTGACTTCGATGTAACGATCATTAATGACCGCCTTGATGAAGCACTTAAAGCTTCAGAAAAAACGATAGAAAATTTTATTAGAAAATAATCCCACCACCACCGTCAAACGCTTGAAAACATGATCCCCACAAAGAAGAAAGTAGGATTGTTTTTCGGTTCCTTCAACCCGATTCATATAGGGCATCTTATTATTGCCAACAGTATGGTGGAACTTGCCGAACTTGACCAGGTTTGGCTGGTGGTTTCTCCGCAAAATCCTTTTAAAAAGAAAAGTACACTGGCGCACGAGTTTGATCGTTATGATCTTGTCGATATGGCGATCAAAGACAACTTTAAACTGCAGGTAACAGACGTAGAGTTTAGAATGCCTAAACCGAGTTACACCATAGATACGCTGATTTACCTTTCAGAAAAACACCCCTCTTATGAATTTCAGGTGATTGTTGGTCAAGACAACCTGTCGCATTTTCATAAATGGAAAAACCATGAAGTGATTTTAGAAGATTATGGATTGGTGGTTTATCCGCGTCCTGAGGCTAAAAAATCAAGGTTTGATGACCACCCAAAAGTGCGCATGGTGCATGCACCGATGGTGGATATTTCCGCAACATTTATTCGCCAATGCCTGAAGGAAGAGCGATCGATCAAATACATTGTACCTGATGAGGTTATTAATATGATTAAACTTCGAAAATTATTCGGAGCATAAAATCAAAGCCCGAAACTGATCGACAGTTTCGGGCTTTGTTATTTTTAGGCTAAGAGGGGCTTAAAACTACCTTACGGCGGTCTCTTTTGGAGGTACAGCATCCAAAACGCGCCTCATAAAACCATTGTAGTCAAAATCATTGGAAATCCCCAAACGCACCACCACCAAATCGTGAGAAGGCACCACATAAACCCGCTGCCCCTGGAAGCCATCGCAATAATAAATATCCTCTGGGCAATCAGGCAATTCTTCCTTGCTCAGGTTCAGCCACCATTGTGCGCCGTATTTTCCATCAGCGCCTTTGGCCTCTTGGCGGGTAAAAGAAACCCACCCTTCGGGCAAAATCCGTTGCCCGTTAAAAACGCCATCGTTAAGGTAAAGCAAGCCGAAGCGTGTCCAGTCGCGGGCGGTAGCAAAAGCATAAGAGGAGCCCACAATAGTACCAGAAACATCAGGCTCCAGCACCATACTCTTCATACCGCAAGGCTCAAATAATCGCTTATTGGCAAACTCGTAATAAGCCTGCTGGTCACCGATGGTTTCTTTAATAATACTGGACAAAATGTTGGTTGTTCCTGAGGAGTAATACCACACCGAATCTGGTGGGTAAACGAGCTTTTGGGCACTGGCATAATCCCCCATATCGGCAGTCATGTAGAGCATTTTCGTCGCCAGGGAAATATCACTATAATCTTCTACCCACTTCAGCCCACTATTCATTTGCAGCAAGTTACGCAACGCAATGCGCTTACGCATGTCTCCTTGCCATGCTTTGACAGGCGCTGGATCCTCTATTTTCAGCTTTCCATCGCCAACCAAAATTCCCACCAAGGCGGAGGTAATACTTTTGGTCATTGACCAACCCAATTGGGGGGTATTTTCATTAAAACCATCACCGTAGGCTTCCATCAGAATTTCATTATGCCGACTGACAATAATTGCACGGGTTTTCAATTCTGGTACCATCGCCTCCTGCACAGCCATGGTAAGTTGCGGACTCGGAATACCGCTTCGGACATTCAAATCACCCAAAGGCCACGGTTCATTCGCTTCATCGAAACTGGTACGCATGGTGGGCTTTTTTTCTGGAGGCCCTTGCCCGTCAATCAACAAAGTACAGCCAGTTCCTTTATGGTAAACAGCGGTTTGGGCGCCAAAGCCCAATACGGTACTGGTGACCGTCTTTTGCTCGTAATCGACTGTCGGTGTCGCAAAGCGAATCAAGGAGAAATCAAGATCCTGATCAGTGACCGATTCAGGTAACCGATCAGCCACAAAAACACAGGAGCAGGTCATTTTTGAGGCATAACCGTTGATAATTGGCAATCGGGCATTTCCATACCATAAGCCAAAGCCCACTAATAAAATTACAGTGGAGATAAAAATCATTCTTCTGTTCATAACAGAGGTTAAGTTTGTTGGGAGTTTACCCTCCTAATTTAAAAACATCTGAGCGATCAAGAATAAAAGAGACGAACTTTTTCGATAATTATATTGCAATCTGTTTTTCAAAATGCCGAAGTTCTATTGAAAGTTGATTCACCTTCAGGTAATGGTCAGCAACCCGCGATACCTGCCGTATTTTTTCCTGATATTTTAATTTGGTATGAAAGGTCATCCACTCCATCACCAATATGGTCTGAATCCCACTCCATTTCTCTGGATTGATGACGCGTGATGTTTCCTGAAAATTTCGCCCATTGGGGCTTCCGAAGGTCTGTAATAGGCCAGGGGTCAGATCAGCATTGGCCAATAACTGTACTTTGGCCAAATAGCCATCGAGAAAATATAATGTTAACTGATGACAATCAGCCTTATTCAGCTTTATCAGATGACGTGGCGAGATCATCACCTGTACCCGATCATTATAAAAGAAACCGTGGTCATCGAACAATGTCAGATCAAGTTCATCCTTGAGGCTGCCGAGCTGGTAGGCATCTATTCCATTTAAAATATCAATATTATGCAAATCCTGAATACCCAACGGCAGCGTTGCCTGCTTCATGTCCAACACCAAAGGGTCGTGAACTTCAAAATCCTGATTAACAATGGGGACAGTCCTGTTTTTCGGAATGGGCGCATCGCAACTGTTCAATAATAGAAATACCAGGAAGTTCAGGCAGTAAAAAGACCAAATAGGAGAGGTGGGGGAAAGCGTCATCGCAATATAGGTTTAGGTGGGGGGTAATATTATCAACTAAACTCCTATTTAAATGTTTGAAAAATCATATTATAGTATTTGATATTCCCATAACAGAATCGCTTCCCTCCTCCTCAGCCCGTGAATTGTCTGATTAATCACTTGATCGTTGGGGAAACTAATCCCCTTTGCTTAATTTGGAGCAAACAGAATAACAAATGCAGAGTAACACCCCAATAAAAGTTACAATCCTTACTGGATTTTTAGGCGCTGGAAAGACAACACTTGTCAATCAACTCATTCATGATAATCCAGCAACCCGATTTGCCATTATTGAAAATGAGTTTGGCAAATCCGCCATTGATCAGGAATTGATCACTGAAGAAAATGCTGGAATTTTTGAGTTGGCCAATGGCTGTATTTGTTGTAATCTGAATGCTGACCTGGCAAAAATTCTGACAGAACTGATCACCAGTTCCTATGAATTCGACCACCTGCTGATAGAAACCACGGGAATTGCTGACCCTTTGGCCGTAGCGGCTACCTTTATGTTTGACCCACATTATGCGGGCATCTTCAAACTCGATGGTATCATCGCACTTGCCGATGCCCTGCATCTGGAGGAGATGATGGAAAAGGAAGCGATCACCAATCAGCAGCTTGCTGCCGCTCATATTGTCCTGCTGAATAAAACAGACCTTGTCAGTGCTGATGACCTTCAGCGAATCGAAGCGAAAATTCAGTCGGTAACACCTTTCATCAAAATCATTCCATGTCAGCAGGCCAAAGTTGAAAACGAGTTACTTTTCAACCTTCGGGGTAAAGACTATCAAGTGGTGGAACAGCAAAGCAAGATCCCGGCCACTACTCACCAACACGGTAAAATACAAAGTATTACCTGGGAATCCGACCAAGCCATAGACCTCCATAAACTGGAAGCATGGCTAACGATGACCCTTCAGTTACAGCCAAACATTTACCGCCTGAAAGGTATTTTGTACGCATTAGAGTACAACAATAAAATTATCATTCAATCCGTGGGTCAGCAATTTTATTTCACTCAAGGCAGTGAATGGCAGCATGACTCCACAACCAACAAGGTGGTTATCATTGGTAATCAGCTCAATAAATCGATTATCTTTCAGGGCTTAGACGGCTGCCTGGCTTAGTTTAAATCTACAAATAGTAATAAATATGAAAAACCAACTGCTTAACTGGTCGCTTGCCTTAGCAGCGGCAGGGCTCATGACGGCCTGTGGTACCAAAGAAGGTACAAACACTCCTGCAACAACACCTGCAAAAAGCGCCATCACTCAAAAGGTTCAACAATATGACCATTTTAAATTGACGACCGATTTAAGTCAATTGAGTGCCAAACAAAAGGAATTGTTGCCTTTATTGATTAAGGCCGCTAAAATCATGGACAACATCTTTTGGAAAGAAGCCTATGGCGATAAAGCAGCCCTACTTTCTAAATTATCTGGCCCTGAAAAAGCGTATGCGGAAATCAATTATGGCCCTTGGGATCGTTTGGATGCCAACAAACCATTTATTGACGGCGTGGGTGCCAAGCCAAAAGGTGCCAACTACTATCCAGCAGATATTACAAAAGAAGAATTTGAGGCCGCAAAAGTGGCGCATAAAAACAGCTTGTACACGGTGATCCGCAGAAATGAGGAGGGCAAATTGCAGGCAATCCCTTATCACCAGTTCTTTGCCAAAGAGATCAATGAAGCTGCTGACCTTTTGGATCAGGCTGCTAAGCTCGCAGAAAATAAGGGGCTAAAAAACTACTTGACCCTGAGAGCTGAAGCCTTACGTACGGATGAATATTTTAAATCTGACATGGCCTGGATGGACATGAAAGATAATATGATTGATGTGGTTATTGGACCAATCGAATCCTATGAAGATAAACTTTACGGTAACAAGGCCTCGCATGAAGCTTATGTTTTAGTAAAGGACATGGCCTGGAGTAAAAAACTCGCCAAATTCACGTCTTTCCTTCCTGAATTACAGCGCAACCTTCCTGTGGAAGCCAAATACAAAAAGGAAACGCCAGGGACTGATTCAGACTTGAATGCTTACGATGTCCTGTATTATGCAGGAGATTGTAATGCCGCCTCCAAAACCATTGCGATCAATCTGCCAAACGATGAGAAAGTACAATTACAAAAAGGTACCCGTCGTTTGCAGTTGAAAAATGCCATGCGTGCCAAATTTGATAAAATCATGCAGCCTATCGCAAATACCTTAATTGCCAAAGATCAGCGTCAGCATGTTACTTTCAATGCCTTTTTCGCCAATACCATGTTCCATGAAGTGGCGCACGGCTTGGGGATCAAAAATACCATCAATAATAAAGGTACAGTAAGAGAAGCGCTTAAAGAGCATGCTTCGGCTTTAGAAGAAGGAAAGGCGGATATCCTTGGGGTGTACATGATCAACCAACTGGTGAACAAAGGAGAACTTGATGGTGAAATGAAAGATTACTATACCACCTTCCTGGCGGGAATCTTCCGTTCGGTACGTTTTGGTGCAGCATCTGCGCACGGTGTAGCGAACATGATCCGCTTTAATTATTTCAAATCCTACGGTGCATTCAACAAAGATCCAGAAACTGGGCTTTACCGTGTGAACTATGAAAAGATGGCTGAGGCGGTCAATTCGTTGTCAGAAAAAATCCTGACCTTACAAGGAAATGGTGATTATGCTGGCGTAGCAGATTTAGTGGATAAAATGGGCAAAATTGGACCTGCACTTCAAAAAGACCTGGACAAGCTTGCCGATCAGAATATTCCTAAGGATGTAGTTTTTGATCAAGGAATCGAAGCATTAGGGCTTTAATAACTGAAAACTTTAAAAGGTCGGAGATGTAATATTTCTGACCTTTTTTAATTTAAATTAGTCCCCCATTCAACACGCTGAAACACATTCGTCGTGTAACTCAATAAAACCTATAAACAAACAACAGCAATGAATTTAGATTTTTTAAAAGCACTCGGACTGGCTGATCATAATCAAGGGATTGCCATTGGTGGAAATTGGTCAGATGGCGCAGGAAAAACCATTTCATCTCATTCACCTGCCGATGGTCGGTGCATTGGAACTGTAAACCTGGCGACCGAAGCTGATTACCATAAAGTAATCGAAGCCGCTCAAAAAGACTTCAGCGCATGGAGAAATATGCCTGCCCCAAAAAGAGGGGAGATTGTCCGACAGATTGGTGAAGCTTTCCGAAAGCATAAAGATGATTTAGGCGCCTTAGTTTCCTATGAAATGGGAAAGTCACTTCAGGAAGGCCTGGGGGAAGTACAGGAAATGATTGATATTGCAGATTTCGCGGTCGGGCTTTCAAGACAGTTACATGGCTTAACCATGCACTCTGAACGCCCATCACACCGAATGTATGAACAGTGGCACCCTTTGGGCGTTGTAGGCATCATTTCTGCCTTTAATTTCCCTGTGGCAGTATGGTCGTGGAATGCCTTTTTAGCCTGGGTATGTGGAGATGTTTGTATCTGGAAGCCTTCAGAAAAAACACCGTTATCAGCAATTGCCTGTCAGAAGATTGCTGCTGAAGTCTTTGAAGCCAATCAGGTGCCTGCAGGTGTCAGCGGATTGATAATCGGAGATGCAGAAATCGGTAAATTAATGGCGGCTGATCAGCGTATACCTTTGGTTTCGGCAACGGGCTCAAGTCGAATGGGTAAATCCGTAGGAGCTGCCGTAGGAGCTCGTTTAGGCAAAAGTTTGCTCGAACTTGGCGGAAACAATGCAATGATCATCTCTCCGAATGCCGACCTGAACATTGCGATCGTAGGGGCACTTTTTGGTGCTGTTGGAACCTGTGGCCAAAGATGTACCAGTACCCGAAGATTGATTGTGCACGAGTCGATGCTTGAGGAAGTAAAGGCTAAACTGTCGAGTGCATATGGACAACTGAAAATTGGCAACCCACTGGATGAAAGTAATCATGTTGGTCCGTTAATCGATCAGGATGCGGTAAACACCTACCTCAAAGCTATTCAGCAGGCAAAAGAAGAAGGTGCTGAAGTGATTATTGACGGCAAGGTGCTTGAAGGTGACCAATACAGTTCGGGCTGTTATGTGCAACCTGCGGTATTTTTGGTACAAAATGATTACAAAATCGTGCAACAGGAAACTTTTGCCCCTATTTTGTATCTAATTTCGTACAGTACTTTAGAAGAAGCGATCCATATTCAGAATGATGTACCACAAGGGCTAAGCTCTGCCATCATGACCCTCAATATGCGGGAAGCTGAACAATTCCTGTCTGTCAATGGCTCAGATTGTGGTATCGCCAACGTAAACATTGGGACTTCAGGCGCAGAAATTGGTGGGGCTTTCGGTGGTGAAAAAGAAACTGGCGGTGGCCGTGAATCAGGCTCTGATGCCTGGAAGGTTTATATGCGACGCCAAACGAACACCATAAATTATGGTTCGGATTTACCTCTTGCACAGGGAATTAAATTTGATCTCTAAATGTAATAAGCATTTAAAAATTGAATCATATATATGAGTAAAAATGGTTTAATTAAAGACAGTAATTAATTCCTCCAAATTTAATCCAATTTTATGAGTTCCATCAATCCTAAATACTCAGCGGTCATGCTCATTGATGACAATGAGATCGATAATCTGATCAATCAAAAAATGATTGAAGCCGCAGATATTACGGAAAGAATTTACACCCACACAGGAGCCAAAAGTGCTATTGAGTTTTTAAGAAACATCGAAAAAATGGAAGGTGTTGCTGCCACCGTGCTGCCGAAGGTCATCTTTCTTGATATTGACATGCCCCTCATGGATGGGTTTCAGTTTTTAGATGAGTTCGATCGGCTTTCCGATCTTACAAGAAGTACATGTAAAATCGTCATGCTGACTTCTTCTATTAACCCTCAGGATGTTAACAAATCGAAAAAATACGAATACGTAAAGCAGTATATTAACAAACCGCTTTCAAAAGATAATCTCGCAAAATTAGATATTTAATGCGAATTCCGTTTTTTATTAAAAGAAAAGCCCGTGATTCTGAATCACGGGCTTTCTTATTGCTTATTTTTTAGGCTTATTTTGCAGCAGCAAACAATTTAGAAACCTCTTCCCAGTTGATCACATTGAAGAAACCTTCAATATAATCAGGACGACGGTTCTGATAGTTCAAATAGTAAGCGTGCTCCCATACGTCCAATGCCAAGATTGGCGTACCTTTTTCTTCTACAACATCCATCACTGGGTTGTCTTGGTTAGCTGTTGAAGTAACCGCCAATTTTCCATCAGCTTTTACGATCAACCATGCCCAACCTGAACCGAAACGAGTTGCAGCAGCATTAGCGAATTCTTTTTTGAATGCATCAAATGAGCCAAAAGCAGCATCAATTGCAGCAGCCAAGTCCGAAGAAGGCTGTCCACCATTTGCACTCATCACTGACCAAAACAAAGAGTGGTTAAAGTGACCACCACCGTTATTTCTTACAGCAGCACCAATTGAGCCTACATTCTTCATCAAATCTTCCAAAGATTTATCGGCATGCTCAGTTCCTTCAATGGCAGCGTTCAATTTTGCTACATAAGCAGCATGATGCTTGTCATGATGGATTTCCATAGTGCGTGCATCGATATGTGGTTCTAATGCAGCAGGTGCGTACGGTAAAGCTGGTAATTCGAAAGCCATGATTATTGTATTTAAGGTTTAATTCAAAATGGTGTTGATTAATTGTATTTTGAAGATAATTTTTTTCTTCAATAAGTCCTAAGGTATGATCAACAATTCCGCTTATGACTTGTAATACAATCCAAATGTACGACGGTAAGTTTTACAAATCCAATTAATAAATTAGATATAAGTATTGATGGAATTGATTGCACCTGAAACACTGAGAGTTATAATTTAGCCACAACTGCTGTAAATGATTTATTTTCGTAAATTTTTAAAAAAATCATCAACTACCGCCTGACATTCCGCGGCCATTATTCCTCGGACTACTTCAATTTTTGAATGTAAAACATTGGGGGACAGGCGTTCAAACCCACGCTTTTCATCTCGGGCACCAAAAACCACCTTACTCAGCTGTGACCACGAGATGGCGCCGCCGCACATTGTACAGGGTTCGAGTGTCACGTACAGGGTACAATCTTTCAGGTATTTGCCTCCTATGGCATTTGCCGCTGCCGTGATGGCAAGCATTTCAGCATGGGCGGTAACGTCCATCAATCGCTCCGTTTGGTTATGAGCGCGGGCGATTATTCTATTTTTCCAAACCACAATGGCGCCTACGGGAATTTCACCTTCTTCTGCGGCCAATTCGGCCTCTTGCAGCGCTTGGCGCATATAGTAGGCGTCATCAAAAGGAGTAATCATATTATTTCAGTTTTAATGTGGAGAGTATAGTGGGGGCATCCTGCTGGTATTGGTTTTTCAGCCGTTGAGCACAGGTAAAATTATAGGTGAGCAACTCACCGTGGTAAATGGTATAGGCAATGTAGCTATATTTTTTCTGAGTGCCAGAGGTTAGCCCTTCGGAGCCTTTAGTAACAGCATCGAATTCAAAAATCATGAAAGGCACATCATCAATTCGCTCAATCGTTTCTTTTGTAAAGTTTACCGACTCACTCATTTCTGAAATAGCCCCTCGAAACAAGTCCTGAAGAACAGGGAAATCATTTCTGCCCCAACGGGTAGGTTTATGGCTGATCGAAAGATCTACGGCCTGCTGATAGTCTGTAAGGGCAATAAATACCGTAGAGCTGCCTGCGTATTTTCTGCTGACATCCTCAGGGCTCATGTTGCCATAATTAGCAGGGATCCGCATACTGATATCATCACTGACCTTTACTTTGTGCATCTTTTGGGCCCAAAGCAGCATGGGTATTAAACATAGGAAGGTTGAAAAAATGGCTCTTTTCATGATTGTTTTTTTTTTGGACAGCCTAAAAATAAAAAAGCCGACCATAATGGTCGGCTTTTTTCAAATATATTTTTTCGAGAATTAAAGCGTACGCTTCGTTTCTTGAATTTCAAATCCTTCAATAATATCACCAACTTTAATATCGTTGAATCCATTGATTGAGATACCACAGTCGTAACCTTTCTTCACTTCAGCAACATCGTCTTTGAAACGTTTCAAAGCACCGATAGCACCTGAGTAAATCACGATACCGTCTCTTACCAAACGAACATCGTTGTTACGTTTAAGAATTCCGTCAGTCACCATACAACCAGCAATTGTACCCACTTTAGAGATTTTAAAGGTCTCACGAACTTCAGCGTTACCTGTGATCACTTCTTTCTCTTCAGGAGCCAACATACCTTCCATCGCATCCTTCACCTCATTGATCGCATCATAGATGATCGAGTACAGACGGATATCGATTTCCTCGCCTTCGGCGATACGTCGTGCCTGAGCAGAAGGACGTACTTGGAAACCAATGATAATGGCATCAGAAGCTGAAGCTAACAATACATCAGATTCAGAAATCTGACCTACTGCCTTGTGAATAATATTCACCGCAACCTCTGGTGTCGACAGTTTCAATAAGGAATCAGACAATGCCTCTACAGAGCCATCCACATCACCCTTAACAATGATATTCAATTCCTGGAATGAACCGATAGCCAAACGACGACCAATCTCATCCAATGTAATATGTTTCTTCGTACGAACAGATTGCTCACGAGCCAATTGCTGACGTTTGTTGGCAATGTCACGAGCCTCACGGTCGGTTTCCATTACATTCAACTTGTCACCTGCCTGTGGTGCACCATCCAAACCTAACACCTGAACAGGTGTTGCTGGGCCAACAGCCTCCAATCGGTTACCACGGTGATCATACATGGCTTTTACTTTACCATAATGCTGACCAGCCAACATGATATCACCAATTTTCAACGTACCGTTTTCTACCAACATGGTCGCTACGTAACCACGTCCTTTATCCAAAGAGGCTTCCACTACTGTACCTGATGCTTCACGGTTAGCGTTGGCTTTCAATTCCAACATTTCCGCTTCCAGCAATACTTTTTCCAATAGTTCTTCCACGCCTTGGCCAGACTTGGCTGAAATTTCTTGACACTGATATTTACCACCCCAGTCTTCAACCAATACATTCAACTGAGAAAGTTCCTCACGAATCTTATCGGCATTAGCTGCTGGCTTATCAATTTTGTTAATCGCAATAACGATCGGCACACCCGCAACCTGTGCGTGGTTAATCGCCTCTTTCGTTTGTGGCATCACGGCATCATCAGCTGCAACCACAATAATCGCGATATCCGTTACTTTAGCACCACGCGCACGCATTGCTGTAAAGGCTTCGTGACCTGGTGTATCCAAGAAAGCAACACGCTTACCTGTACCTGTCATTACGTCATAAGCACCAATGTGCTGCGTAATACCACCGGCCTCAGAAGCAGTAACGTTAGCGCTACGGATATAATCCAGAAGGGATGTTTTACCGTGGTCAACGTGACCCATGATCGTTACGATCGGCGCTCTTTCATTCAGTTGTTCTTCAGTATCTTCTACAACAACAACCTCTGTTTCATCTTCAGCAGAAGAGAATTCCGCATCATAACCAAACTCATCAGCCAAAAGCGTAATTGCTTCTGCATCCAGGCGTTGGTTGATCGATACGAACATTCCCATGTTCATTGCCGTAGCAATTACTTCGTTTACCGAGACCTCCATCAAAGTCGCCAAATCGTTCGCAGAAACAAATTCTGTTACTTTTAGCTTCTTTGCGTCCAGTCTTTCTTGCTCCATTTCCGCCTCGAAAGCTTCAGAAGCACGGTTACGCTTATCTTTTCTATATTTAGAACGGTTAGCTGCATTAGCGTTTTTGTTACCGCCCGAAAGCTTCGCTAATGTTTGCTTGATTTGTTCCTGAATTTGCTTATCTGTAAGCTCCTCCTTCTTAACAACAGGCTTCTTGCCTCCGCGTCGGTTTTGCGCTGCGCCACCACGTCCGCGGTTGCCACCCGGGCCTCCACCTTGACGATTCTGACCGCCCGGTCCACGGTTCTGACCACCTGGGCCTCCGCCTTGGCGATTTTGACCACCAGGACCACGGTTCTGACCACCCTGACCAACAGGACGTTGACCGCCTTGTCCGCCTGTGCGGTTCTGAGTACCTTGACCACCTTGACCTTGCTGAACATTACCCTGTCCGTCTTTGGTGATACGTTTACGTTGTCTTTTCTTTCCGCGATTTTTATCGTCGGATGATGCGATCGGCTTTTTCTTAGGCTTACGTTCGAAAGAACTCAAATCAATCTTACCTACCACTTTAAGACCTTGAAGACGATCTGCCTGACCTGTAATCACCTTACCAGTCGGGGTCGTTTGCTCGCCATTGCCTTCTGTGGATTTCCCCTCAGAATTACCTTTAGCTTGAGATGCGTCCTGCACCGGAGAAGCTGAATCGGTTTTATCTATTTCCAAAACTTTATTTTCTGAAACCGGCTTTTCCGGTGTTACTGTATCTTTCTTATCTTTAGATTGATCAGGTGATGTTGGTTTCACTTCTTTTTTAGGAGCATCAACTTTAGTGGCATCAACACTTGTTGTTTTCTGCTCTTCGGAAGTTTTTTGATCCTTTTGATCAATATTTTTTGGTGTTGCTGGTTTTGACTTCTTGGCAGGCGCAGCTTCTTTCTTAGGAGCCGCTTTCTTTGCCGGCTTCTTGTTCACTGCGTCCAAATCAATTTTACCAACGACCTTCAACCCTTGCAGCTGTGAATCATCTTCAACTTTTGGAACTTCTGCTTTTGGAGTTGTAGGTTTTGTATCTTCTTTTTTAGGCTTCAGAGGTTGCTCGTCTGTCATGTTCTTGATCAGCACTTGCTTTTCCTCCTGAACTTGTTCTGCCTTCTTCACAGGTTCTTTTTTCTCAGCCTCTTTTGCCTGAGCCCCTGATCTATTTGAAGTACCGATCTTTAGTTCAGCAGCCTCTTCCTTATCTTGTGCGGAACCTTGAAATTCTTTCGCTACAAGATGATATTCTTCCTCAGATATTTTTGAGTTAGGATTACGTGCTACCTCAAACCCTTTTTTGCCTAAAAATTCGACCACAGAGTTAAGGCCCACATTTAATTTGGAGGCGACTTTACTTAATCGATGCTTTTTTTCTTCTGCCATATATTTACTGATGCCTGATGCTAATAAAAATGAGCTATCTTCTTTTGATAAGAAATCCCGAACAACAAATATACACTAAAAAGAGACAGGTTCGGGATTACCTGTCTCTTTATGCTTTATTTTTATTCAAACTCGTTGTGAATCACCTTCACAATTTCGGCGATGGTTTCTTCCTCAAGGTCTGTACGGCGAATCAATTCTTCCATTGATAAGTCAATAACACTCTTGGCGGTATCTAAACCAACTTTGTTCAACTCCTCGATGATCCACTCATCGATTTCATCTTTAAATTCAGTCAACAAGATATCTTCCTCTTCACCTTCTTCGATGTCGCGGAACACATCAATCTCGTAACCGACCAACTGCCCAGCAAGGCGGATGTTATACCCTCCTTTACCAATGGCCAATGAAACCTGATCTGGTTTCAAGAAAACTGAAACACGTGATTCCTCTTCATTGATCTCCGTACGCACAATTTTGGCGGGGCTCAATGAACGAGCGATATACAAATCTTTGTTCTCTGTATAGTTGATCACATCAATGTTCTCATTGCGCAACTCACGAACGATAGAATGGATACGAGATCCCTTCATTCCAACACAAGCACCAACAGGATCAATTCTGTCATCATAAGATTCTACAGCAACCTTGGCACGCTCACCTGGCTCACGAACGATGTTTTTGATCGAGATCAAACCGTCGTAAATCTCTGGCACCTCCTGTTCAAACAGGCGTTCCAAAAACTCTGGCGAGATACGCGAAACGATAATCTTAGGCGTACCATTGTTGGTATCTACCTTGGAGATAATCGCACGAACTGTATCACCTTTACGGAAACGATCTTTTGCGATCTGCTCCGATTTTGGCAGCGACAACTCATTGCCTTCGTGATCCTGAAGAATCACCTCTCTGCCCAATACCTGGTAAACTTCTGCCGTAACGACATCACCTACCAAGTCCTTATACTTTTGGTATAGGATATCTTTTTCCAAATCCTTAATACGCTGCATCAAAGTTTGGCGCGCTGTCATTACTGCACGGCGACCGAAATCTTCTAATCCAACGGATTCTGCTACCTGCTCTCCGATCTCGAAGTCAGGCTCAATTTTTCTTGCCTCTTCAAGGCTGATTTTATCATAATCCCAAATATCTTCAGAATTATCATCCACGATCTCGCGGTAACGCCAGATCTCTAAATCACCTTTTTCGGCATTGATGATAACTTCGAAGTTATCATCAAACTCAAATTTCTTGCGGATCATTGTACGGAATACATCCTCAAGAATGCGGATCATTGTAGGTCGATCTACATTTTTGGTTTTTGCAAAATCCGCAAAAGACTCGATTAAAGTCGAACTGTCCAACATATGCTTTCGGTCTCTTTAGCCTTTAATATAAACTAATACTGCACCGCGAGGGCTGACAGCAATATCTTAAAATACAACAACTATTAATGCCTCTTTGATTTTTTCAAAGGGAACATTTGTTTCTTCGTAGGAGATTTTCTTTTTCCCTTTCTCCTTAACTTCAGCCTTGAGAACGACATGGTCTTCCTCAACAGCGAGAATCTCCCCCTTCATCGGTTTTGATTCTCCCTCCAAAGTTACTTTAAGGGTTCTGCCAATATTCTTGACATATTGCCGATGCATCTGCAAGGGATAATCCAATCCTGGAGAAGACACTTCCAGCGTGTACTTCGAAGAAATCACTTCTTCCTCTTCAAGGACATACCCCACGTGGCGGCTCACCTCAGCACAGACATCAATATCCATACCACGATCACCGTCAAGCAGTACGCTAATCTTCATTGCTGAATCATAGCCACTTACAATCACATTGACAACAAAATACTGGTCGTCTTTCAGGGCTTCTTCTGCCAGCTTCCAGACGCGATCTTTTAACTCTTCTTGAAATGACATACCTGCATTTAAACAAAAGAGGGAGCGATGGGCCCCCTCAACCTTTTGATCCGACAAATATAGACATTTTTAATTTTTATAACAACATCTTATTTATTCATAGGGGGATATAAGCCAAAATCTTTTTATTGCGGCCTTGAATAGCAGTAAAAACGGCGAGACCAGAACGGTAAAATACAATAAATAAACACTAAAGGGCTATATTTGTAATTTTATACTTTACCCATTAAAATTATTGGAAAGAATGACTGAATCAGATCATGAATGTTTTAAATTTGCAATATGCTGAATGATTTAAAAGTCTATAACTCGCTCTCGGGCAAGAAGGAAATATTTGAGCCCCTGAACCCTCCGTTCGTAGGAATGTATGTTTGTGGCCCTACGGTTTACAGTGATGTCCATTTGGGTAATGTGCGCACTTTCATGTGCTTTGATGTGATCAACCGATATTTAAAATTTCGGGATTTCCGTGTGCGCTATGTTCGCAACATTACGGACGTTGGGCATTTGATTAATGATGCTGATGAAGGAGAAGATAAAATTGGGCGCATTGCCAAGCTTGAAAAAATTGAACCAATGCAAGTTGTTCAGCGCTATACTTCGGGCTTCCATCAGGTGATGTCATTGTTTAATATCCTACCACCCGACATTGAGCCATCAGCAACAGGGCATATTATTGAGCAAATTCAAATTATTCAGAAGATCATAGATGCCGGCTTTGCATATGAGTCTGAAGGGTCGATTTACTTTGACATTGCCAAATACAACGAGTCCAACAATTATGGTGAACTTTCAGGAAGAGTCATAGAAGACCTGCTTGAAACCACCCGAACACTGGATGGGCAAGAAGAAAAAAGAAGTAAAGCCGATTTTGCACTTTGGAAGAAAGCTTCTGAAGAGCACATCATGCGCTGGCCATCTCCATGGGGCGAGGGCTTCCCTGGCTGGCACCTTGAATGTACGGCAATGAGCACAAAATACCTTGGCGATCAGTTTGACATTCATGGCGGTGGACTGGACTTAAAATTCCCACATCACGAATGTGAAATTGCACAGGGAAAATCAGCGACAGGCAAAGACCCTGTAAAATACTGGTTGCACTCCAATATGCTGACGGTCAACGGCACGAAGATGAGTAAATCAAAAGGCAACAGCTTTTTACCTCATCAGCTGGTGTCTGGTAATCATGAGCTTCTGGAGAAAGGGTATTCTCCGATGACCGTTCGATTCTTCATGTTGCAGTCGCACTATTCAAGCCCATTGGACTTTTCCAATGACGCACTTAAAGCCGCTGAAAAAGGATACATCCGCCTGGCGAATGGTATGCGAACCCTTGGCAAGCTTTCTTATCAGCACGAAGAAGGGGTAGAGCCCAACGAAAAGCAGATCAAGCAGATCAATGGTATTTGTGACAATTGCTACCGTGCAATGAATGATGATTTCAATACTGCACAAACCATCGCTCACCTGTTTAACTTGTTGAAAAAAATCAACATGATCCATATTGGTCAGCTGAAATATGCCGAAATCGGTGAAGAAGTTTACAACCGTATGGTTGAAACATTCCAAGGTTTTGCTTTTGATGTTTTAGGACTACAAGAGGAACGCATTCAGGATGCCGACCCAATTATTGAGGTACTGCTTTCTCTTTACAAAGAGGCTAAAGATGCCAAGAACTATGACAAAGTAGATGAGATACGCTCCGCTTTGAAGGCACAGGGTATCGCCGTAAAAGATATGCGCACCCATATTGACTGGGCTTACGACGAAAAATAACAAACCCATTCAAGTAAAAAGGAGACAGCTGAATCAACTGTCTCCTTTTTTTATTTATTGCTCAAGCACATGCTTGAGGTACTGACCATAACCACTTTTCATCAGTGGTTCCGCCAGATCCATCAGCTGCGCCTTGCCGATAAATTGCATTCTATAGGCAATCTCCTCAATACAGCCAACCTTCAACCCTTGTCGTTCCTCAATAATCTGAACAAACTGCCCAGCCTGCGCTAAAGAAGCATGCGTCCCTGTATCCAGCCAAGCGGTACCACGATTCATCACACTTACCTTGAGCCTTCCCTGTTCAAGATATACTTTGTTTACATCCGTAATTTCCAATTCGCCACGGGGACTTGGCTCAATTTCCTTGGCTATTTTCACCACATCATTGTCGTAGAAATAAAGACCAGGAACAGCGTAGTTTGATTTCGGATGCTCAGGCTTCTCCTCGATTGATTTCGCGTTCATCTGCTCATCGAACTCAACAACGCCGTAACGCTCAGGATCCGTTACATGGTAAGCGTAAATCACCCCACCATCAGGGTCGGTATTGGCCTGCAACTGTTTGGCAAGTCCTGTTCCATAAAAAATATTATCACCAAGGATTAATGCCACTTTGTCATTACCAATGAATTCTTCCCCAATCAAGAAAGCCTGCGCTAATCCCTCTGGCTTTTCTTGCACTGCATAAGAGAACTCACAGCCTAAATTTTTGCCATCGCCCAAAAGCTGTTCAAAAAATGGCAAATCTCTCGGCGTGGAAATAATCAAAATCTCCCTGATCCCCGACATCATTAAAATGCTCAGCGGGTAGTAAATCATCGGCTTATCATAAACAGGCATCATTTGCTTGCTCATCGCCAAGGTCAACGGGTGGAGTCTCGTTCCTGAACCTCCAGCTAATATTATTCCTTTCATCGCTTATAAAAAATAAGAGGAGTGAAACACTCCTCAATATGGTTATTGTTCTTAATTTTAAACGGAATACTGATCCTCGTAATACTTCTGATAATCACCATTGGTGATGTTGTCCATCCATTCCTGATGTTCAAGATACCAGTCAATCGTTTTGGAAATTCCTTCTTCAAACTGCAAACTTGGCTCCCAGCCGAGCTCTTTCATGATTTTATTGGCGTCAATCGCATAACGTAAATCGTGGCCTGCACGGTCGGTAACGTAGGTGATCAGTTGTGCTGAAGAACCTTCCTCGCGACCAAGTTTCTGGTCCATCACTTTACAAACCACTTTGATCAAATCAATATTGGTCCATTCATTGAAACCACCAATATTATAAGTTTCTCCCAATTTACCTTTATGGAATACCACATCAATAGCCCGTGCATGATCAACGACATAAAGCCAATCACGAACGTTCTCTCCTTTACCATAAACAGGCAAAGGCTTATTGTTTCGGATATTATTGATAAACAGAGGAATCAGCTTTTCCGGAAATTGATTTGGCCCATAGTTATTGGAACAATTGGTCACTACCATAGGCAAGCCATAAGTATTATGGTAAGCCCTTACAAAGTGATCTGAAGACGCCTTAGAGGCTGAGTAAGGAGACTGTGGATCGTAAGACGTATCTTCGTAGAAGAAACCGCCATTATCCAAAGAACCGTACACTTCATCAGTACTAATATGGTAAAATAATTTACCTTCAAAGTTACCATCCCAAATCCGCTTCGCTTCATTGAGCAAATTCACCGTACCAATCACATTTGTCTGCACAAAGGCCAAAGGATCTTTGATCGACCGATCCACATGAGACTCTGCCGCCAAATGCAATACCCCATCAAATTGATATTGATCAAATAGTGCTGCTAAAAACGGCGCATCGCAAATATCACCTTTAACAAAGGTATAATTTGGGGCATCCTGAATATCTGTCAGGTTTTCCAAATTACCTGCATAGGTCAGTTTATCCAGATTAACAATATTATAATCTGCATACTTATTGACAAATAACCGAACGACGTGGGAGCCGATAAAACCCGCTCCCCCTGTGATTAAGATTGATTTCATAAAAAATTACTTCTTGATATAACCTTCAAAGCTATTGTGCTCCTTCTTGTGAAGGTCTTCCTGTGTAAGCGACTTAAAATACTCATAAGTAATTTTAAGACCTTCCGCACGCATAACCTGTGGTTCCCAATTTAAAATATCTTTCGCCAAAGAAATATCTGGACGGCGTTTTTTAGGGTCATCTGTTGGCAACTCTTTATAAATCACTTTTTGATTCGTGCCTGTCAGTTTGATAATCTCTTCCGCAAACTCACCGATGGTGATTTCATTTGGGTTTCCGATGTTTACTGGGTGGGCGTAATCAGAATGCAACAGTCGGTAGATACCTTCCACAAGATCATCCACATAACAGAAAGAACGGGTTTGTGAGCCATCACCAAAGACGGTCAAATCCTCTCCTCGAAGAGCCTGCCCAATAAAAGCGGGCAATACCCTTCCATCATTCAGGCGCATACGCGGACCATAAGTATTAAAAATACGAACAATACGTGTTTCAACACCATGATAGGTGTGATAAGCCATGGTCATAGCCTCCTGGAAGCGTTTTGCTTCATCATATACCCCTCGAGGACCTACTGGGTTTACATTCCCCCAGTACTCTTCTTTTTGTGGGTGAACATCTGGATCCCCATAAACTTCTGAGGTTGAAGCGATCAGCATACGTGCGCCTTTCGCTTTCGCCAATCCCAGCAGATTGTGCGTCCCCAGGGAACCCACTTTCAGCGTTTGAATTGGAATTTTAAGATAGTCAATAGGGGAGGCCGGAGAGGCAAAGTGCATGATGTAATCCAAGTTCCCTGAAACGTGAACAAAGTTGGAAACATCATGATTGTAGAACTCAAACTGCTTCAAAGGGAACAGGTGCTCGATGTTTTTCAAATCACCTGTAATGAGGTTATCCATTGCGACAACGGCATAACCTTCCTTTATAAATCGATCACACAGGTGCGAGCCTAAAAAACCTGCTGCACCTGTGATTAATACTCTTTTCATCGTAATTATACTTTTATTGCTTGTGCTTTTTTCACCTCTGCACGACCAACACTAATATAATCAAATCCTAAATCTGCCATAGCATCAAGGTCGTAAAGATTTCGTCCATCAAAGATAACGGAATTTTTCAATCCTTTCGCCAAAACATCAAAATCTGGGGTCCTGAATACAGGCCATTCTGTAAAAATCACCAATGCATCAGCATCGTCAGAAGCGGCATACTGATGAGGACTGTAAACCAACTTATCACCATATATTTCGCGCACATTTTCCATGGCCTCAGGGTCATAAACTTTTACCGTGGCACCTGCCTCCAAAAATTCATCAATATTATAAAGCGCTGGTGCTTCACGAATATCGTCCGTATTGGGTTTAAAGGCCAATCCCCAGACAGCAATTGTTTTCCCTCTCAATGAGCCACCAAAATATTCTATCAATTTAGGAAAGAGCTTGGTTTTTTGCCTGTGATTGACTTCCATTACCGAATTCAATAACTCGAAGTTATAATCATACTCTCGAGAGGATTTTGCCAAAGCCTGAACATCTTTCGGGAAGCAGGAACCACCATAACCAATACCAGCAAACAGAAAGCGGTTACCAATTCGGCTGTCAGTCCCAACGCCACGGCGTACCGCATCAACATCTGCCCCAACCAATTCACAAAGGTTGGCGATTTCATTCATAAAGGTAATCTTGGTTGCGAGAAAGGAATTAGCGGCATACTTGGTTAGTTCTGCCGATTTTTCATCCATGAAAATGACAGGATTCCCCTGGCGTACCAAAGGAGCGTAGAGTAACTCCATCACCTTTTGTGCTTTTGCGGACTGTGTCCCTACAACAACACGATCTGGCTTCATGAAATCATCCACGGCCACACCTTCACGTAAAAATTCCGGATTGGAAACCACATCGAAATCCACTTTTGCATTGGCCTGAATTTTCGCCCGCACTTTTTCAGCCGTTCCGACAGGCACGGTGCTTTTATCTACGATGACGGCATATTTCTCCAAAATCGGCCCCAAATCCTCAGCAACCTTTAAAATATACTGCAAATCAGCCGATCCGTCTTCCCCAGGAGGTGTTGGAAGTGCCAAGAAGATCACCTGAGCATCTTTTATGCCTTCAGCAAGCTCGGTGGTGAAATCCAATCGCCCTTGTTCAATATTTCTGTTGAATAACAAATCCAACCCAGGTTCAAAAATAGGCATCTGCTTGTTACGCATCTTTTCAATCTTCTGCACATCAATGTCGACACATGTAACGTGATTTCCAGTTTCGGCAAAACAGGTACCGGTTACCAAACCGACATATCCTGTTCCTACAACAGCTATTTTCATTAATATTGGGGGTTTTATTAAATAAAAGTCAGACAGAATAAAATAATTCGCCTAAGGTTAATTTTAGTAACTTGACTCAAAATAAGTTGTTTCGGTAAATGGCTTAATTATTGACGGAATAATCGGGGCTTACTCATTTAAAATTACTTTGACCTAATTCGCTTATTTTTAAAGAAAAAGAAAAGCAAGTTGGGGATTTTTAAAAATTTAATTCTATCTTTGCAGTCCTTGAAATTGAACAAATTGAAATAGAGATATATTATGATCATCGTAAACGTAAAAGAAAACGAAAGCATCGAAAAAGCGTTGAAACGCTTCAAGAAAAAATTTGAGCGCACTGGCGTATTGCGTGAGCTTCGCGCGCGTAACTTCTATTCAAAACCATCTGTTTTGAGCAGACAACAACGTCTTAAAGCTGCTTACAAGCAAAAAATGTACGCTGACGAGAACTATTAATATTCAGTTCTTGCAAGGTATAAAATAGCATTACTTCGGTGATGCTATTTTTTTTGCCCAAAATTTCAGGTTTAATCATTTTTTCCTTTCATGAACGATGATAATGCTTACCTTTCTCAGAAATTAAAATTGATAATGACTAATCTTCCCTTCTGATGATCAAAGATTTTTTAAGGTATATGGCGCTCGAGAAGCGGGTGAGCCAACACACTTTAGTCTCTTACGAGCAAGATTTGTTTCAATTTTCAACTTTTATCGCTGGCCTTCACGATGGCAACCCCGACCTGCTTAAGGTCAGCTATCAGGACATTCGCCAATGGATCATGTCTTTATCTGAGGAAAAGCGTGCCGTAACGACCATCAACAGAAAGGTCGCCTGTTTGAAAAGTTACTATAAATTCTGCCTGAAAAGGGAGTTCATCCGAAGAAGTCCTGCCGAGGATATCAAGTCCCTGAAAAAGCCCAAACAAATCCCTCAATTTATTCCCGAAAAGGAGATCAACCAGTTGTTGGATCAGCTCGGTGCTATTCCCGAGACCTTTCAAGAGATGCGCGACCGCCTGATTATTGAATTGCTTTATGGAACAGGGATGCGGCGGGCAGAAATTATTTCGTTAAAAGTGATTCATTTTGACAAAAAAAATTACACCATCCGTGTAAGCGGTAAAGGTAACAAAATCAGAGTCATACCACTCAATAATACGCTTAGAACGCTTATACCGCAATATTTGGAGCAAAAACAAATTCAGTTTCCTGACAACTTAAATGATTTTTTGATCGTTACTAACAAAGGACAGCAGGCGTATCCGACTTTTATTTATAACACCGTTAAGAAACATTTATCCATTTTTCAAACTTTAAGTAAAAAGAGTCCACACGTGTTGCGTCATACCTTTGCAACTCACCTACTTAATCGCGGCGCAGATCTCAATGCCATCAAAGATTTATTGGGGCATAGCAGTCTCTCCGCTACTCAAGTCTATACTCACAACAGTATAGGAAAATTGAAAGACGTCTTTAATCAGGCTCATCCGAAGGCTGAATAAAGAATAATATTTATAGATCACTTAAATACAATTCGCATATGAAGTTACAAATGCATTCAATCCATTTCACTGCTGATATTAAATTGACAGACTTCATCCAAAAAAAGGTTGAAAAATTAGAAACGTTTTTCGACAAGATAATCGATGGCGAAGTATTTTTACGACTGGCTAACAGCGATGAAAACGAAAATAAAATTGTAGAGATCAAATTAAATTTACCAAAAGCACAGTTGTTTGCGAAATCCTCAGGCACTTCTTTTGAGGCTGCTACTGATGAGGCCACTGAGAGTTTAAGAAGACAAATCAAAAAATATAAAGAAAAACTTACGGACAAACAGTCAAAGCGTGCAGCAGTAATTGCTCAGGCGAATGTTATTGAGCCAGAAGAGTTTGAAGAAGAAGTTGATTGATACACAATCACAGTAAGCGTAAATGAAAAAGCCGACTATTACAGTCGGCTTTTTTGTTTTTATCTGTTTTTAGGATTCAAATCGGCGGGCAACTTCTTCCCAGTTAACCAAATTCCACCACGATGAAATATAGTCTGCACGCATATTCTGATATTTCAGGTAATAGGCATGCTCCCAGACATCGAGATTAAGCAGTGGCGTCCCTTTGATTTCAGCATCTGCCATTAGCGGGTTATCCTGATTGGGCGTAGATCCAATGGCTAATTTTTTATCTGCTGTAATGACAAGCCAGGCCCATCCTGAGCCAAATCGGCCACTTGCTGCCGCTGAAAATTTCGTTTTAAAATCTTCAAAACTCCCAAAATCTTTATTGATTGCTTTTGCCAATGCACCTGTTGGCTTCCCCTCACCTGCAGGGGTCATTCCTTCCCAAAAAAGGGTGTGGTTATAATGGCCACCGCCATTATTACGAATAGCGGTATTGTATTTTGAAATATGCTGAAAAATTGTGTTCAGGTCATCGCTAACCCCTTCTTTTTCAACCGCGGCATTCAGCTTACGAACATAACCTGCGTGATGCTTTCCGTAGTGAATCTCCATCGTTTGTGCATCAATATGAGGCTCAAGAGCTGCAAACTCATAAGGCAAAGCGGCCTGCGTAAAAACAGTAGGTTTCACTTGCTTATTTTCGCTGGTAGCCGAAGATTCCTCTTTCGATTTTTCTTCACAAGCACTCATTGTCCCAATAACTGATAAGCCCGCAGCGGACAAAATTGCCGCTTTGGTCGCGTTTTTAACAAATGCCCGTCGGCTATTCGTCTTTGGTAGGTTTTGCTTTTTGTTCATAGTCTGATTGTTGGATTAATTCAATTTGAAAATTAAATTCTTTTCTTCAAAATATATTCAGCAGATATTCGATATTAGAGGTGCAGATGTATTTGCTGCTGATTTAATAAACCTATGAATAAAGGAAGACGGCTAATTTTTTTACGGGACGTTTTACAGCTTGCGCTCACAGCTTTTGGCGGCCCTCACGCACACATTGCACTGTTCCTTGAGGTGCTGATTGAAAAACGGAAATACCTTACTGAAGAAGAGCTTCTTGAGCTGAATGCCTTGTGCCAGATTCTTCCTGGGCCAACTTCCACTCAAACGATCACGGCGATAGGCTTCAGGCTTGGCGGGGCCTCACTCGCCTACTGGACCCTCCTGATTTGGTGCATCCCTGCAGTTTGCCTAATGATTATTCTGGGGCTGCTGATGATTTACGCTGAGCAATACCATATTTCTCTTGAGTTCACCAAGTACATCGCTCCATTAGCCGTTGCTTTTGTGGCTGCGGCAGGGCTGAAAATTGGTCATAAGGTTATCAAAGATACAGAGGGTGTTTTACTGATGCTCCTTTCTGCTGGCCTGTCCCTTTTAGCGGCAAGTCCATATCTGTTTCCGCTAATTCTGCTTGCTGCAGGGGCTTTTACGAGCTGGAGGCACCACCGAGAACAGGGGGAGTACGAACGCGCTCCTATGCAAATACATTGGGGGAATTTCGTATTATGGATTGGTGTGTTGATTGTCGCGGCATTACTGGGTTACTTTACCCAAAGTACCGTCATTCGGCTATTTGAAAATTTTTATAGAAATGGTAGCCTGATTTTCGGGGGAGGACAAGTCTTGATCCCCCTCTTGTACACCGAGTTTGTTGAGTTTAAGCATTATTTAAGCAGTCAGGAGTTCCTGACAGGCTACACCATGGTTCAGGCAATTCCAGGCCCTGTATTCTCTTTCTGTGCTTATATCGGCACCCTCTCACTGAAAGAAGGGGGGATCATTTTTGCGGTAGTTGGTGGGCTTACAGCAGCTATCGGTATTTTCTTGCCTGGGACTTTCTTGATCTTTTTTGTAATTCGGTTCTGGGAAAGACTCAAACACTTTGCAGTCGTTCGTGCCTCGCTCAAAGGTATTGTAGCAGCAAGTACAGGATTTGTGGCTGCGGCTGCAATACAGCTGGGCACACCTATCGAATGGAGCCTGCCTTTTATAGCGACGGTACTTATTGGTTTTGCATTACTGATGACCAATAAGGTTCCCGCCCCCATCATCGTGGTATTGGCATTGATATTCGGTATTTTCTTAGGGTAGATCTTCCGAAACAAAAGAAAGCTTAGTCCCCTGCTCTGAAACCTCCAAAATAGCTTCCGCTCCGCAAGCAACCGCCCAGTTGTCAGCTTCATGCCCGATGGGTAAGCCTACTGATATCGGAATCGCATATTCACTGACATGCGCTTTAATAATTTCCTCTGCACACTGACCAAATGTGAAACGCCCCTGTTTCATATCGCTGAATTGCCCGATAATCAAACCACTGATTTTTGAGAGCACCCCTGCACGTTTCAGTTGCACCATCATTCGGTCGAGATGGTAAAGTTGCTCATCCAAATCCTCTATAAATAAAATGGCTCCCGTAAAATCTGGGAACGAAGCAGTCCCGATAGAATGAACAATCAGGGACAAGTTACCTCCGATCAAACGTCCGTTTACGACCCCATTGACGTTCGCTTGGTGAGCAGGCGCCTCTAAACACATGAGCTGATCGAAGAGTGCTGTTTTAAGGCTCTTCAGCGCACGTTCCCCGCCTTCGCGCTCGAAGCTATTGGGCATAACGGCATGAAGCGACTGTACGCCCAAACAACACATCTGTAAATGTATCGCCGTGAGGTCAGAAAAACCGATCAGCCACTTTGGGCTTTCCATGAGGCTGGAAAAATCTACCTGATCCAGAATACGGGTCGCGCCATAACCTCCTCGGGCAAAAAAAACTGCCTTGATCTCAGCGCTATTCAATACCGATTGAAAATCCGACAGCCGATTGGTATCCGACCCTGCAAAAACACCCTCCTGATCGAAGCAGTGCCTGCCAATAAGAACCCGCAAGCCCCACTGTTCGAGGATCGCCTGGGCGCGCAGGATGGGCTCAGGCAATACAGGACCTGAGATGGCAACAATGGCGACCTGATCGCCTATTTGAAGTTTTGGAGGAGCAATAAACGCGTTAATCATAAGGGTACAAATAAAAAAAATCCCAACCGAAATGGCTGGGATCTTCAAAATATTTTTTGATATTTTCTGCTTAGTTTTTAGAAGGAGCAGGCGTTGTTGCTGTAACACCCATATCTTTCAATACCAAGTTAGAGATGTTGTCCTCATCACGAGCATACAACAATACAGGGAAACCTGCAGCATCAGAAGTAAACACGTGAGTGTAACCGTTTGCTTTTGCTACTTTGTCAATCGCGTTTTGGATTTTCTTGTAAGTAGGCGCTAACAACTCTTGTTGTTTCTTTTGCAAAGATCCTTGTGCTGTTTGTTGGAACTGCTGGATTTGCTGTTGCATTTGCTGAAGTTCCTGTTGCTTGTCGTTGCGTACTTCAGGAAGCATCGTTTCTGCTTTAGCGTTGAAATCTTTGTATTTAGTTTCAAACTCAGACATTTTCGCTTTTAGCTGATTGCCCAACTGAGTTTCATACTCTTTAAGTTGCTTTTCGATTTGCTTAGCTTCTGGCAACTGACTCAAGATATAGTCAACGTTAGTATATCCAATTTTAATCGGAGCGCTCTGTGCGCTTGCTGAATTCAGTCCGAAAAACACCAACACTAAGGCCAGCGCAGTAATAAAGCTTCTCTTTTTCATAATTATCCCAAAAATTAAATTTAATGCAAACTAATAAAGATTACGGGTTATTAAAACAGCATTACTGTTAAATCACCGCTATTTAACACTATTTAACAGTGTCATTTGGATCACCTAACCCCAACTCTTCCAACACATAATCAGTGTAATCGTGGATAGGATCCGTGTAAATCATCACTAAAGAACCCGACTTATCGAAAATCACCTGAAGGCGTTTTTCTTTGGCTACTTTTGAAACCGCCTCGAACACTTTATCCTGCACAGGCTTGATGAGTTCTTTCTTTTTCAGGAAAAACATCCCCTCAAAGCCAAATACCTTTTTATGGTATGCTTTCACTTCTTCTTCTTTATGCTGAATCTCCTTCATCCGCTCTTCGCGCATGGCCTTGGTGAGCAGTACATCTTCGGCCTGCAGTTCATCATACATCCCCTGAATTTCCTTATAGCTTTCTTCAATTTCAGATTGCCAGGTTTCAGAGAGTTTATTGATTTCCTTTTGCGCCTCCTGATACTCGGGCATTTTTTTCAAAATGAACTCCGTATCAACATAGCCAAACTTTTGAGCCATGACCGAAGGGGTCAGCATCAGAATAAAAAAACAGGAAAAGAGGAAGAGTTTAATTTTCATATCCTAAAAAAAATGGATTTACACTTGACCGACTAATTTACTTGTCCTAATCGAATTATCATTTAAAAAGCAGGAATATTTTTTATCCCTGTCACGAGATATGGCGCCATCACTCAAAAAAAAATCATGTACAATGCTTTTCGTCGCATCGTACATGATTTAATATTTTATAAGCGATATCCGTTTTATCGGATTTGCTGACCAATAGTAAAGTGGAACTGAGAACCTGAAGGGCCTCCGTTCGGGTTGGTAGGCGTGGTATCAAATCCATAACCCCAGTCAATACCGATCAAACCAAAGGCAGGCATGAAAATACGTGCACCTACACCAGCAGAACGTTTCACGTTGAATGGATCAAAGTTATCCAGTTCGTTAAAGTTGTTACCTGCTTCAGCAAAAGTGTGTACATAAATGGTTGCCGATGGATTCAGCGATAATGGATATCTAAGCTCAGCGGCATATTTCACGAAAGTGGTACCCCCCTGAATTTGTTCGTCTGAGTTAAATGGAATCAATGATCTGTCCTGATAACCTCTCAAAGATACGATATCTGTACCCAGCATGAAGTTACCTCCAGAAAGACCCGATCCACCCATTTCAAAACGCTCAAATGGACCTACACCTACACGGTCTGAATAAGACCCCATATGTCCGAAGTGTGCTTTGGTTTCCAATACAAGGTCACCCCAAACAGTCACATAGTTTTTCAGGTCAATGTTAATTTTGTAGAACTCTACAAACTTATACTTTTCAGCACGGCCTTCTTCTGTATCACTCAATCCATCGTAATCCTTGTTATTGAATAAAGAGTACGGTGGTGTCATTGCAAGGCGGGCGGTCAGTAATGAACCCGTACGAGGATACATTGGATTATCGACCGAGCTACGCGACAGGGTAGAGATAAACGACAGGTTGGTAGAAGTACCTGTATTGAAACCTAAGCGAGAGTAGTCATAGTTGTCCATCTCATAGGTTTGAACACTCAAGGCATTCGACCAGGTGAAGTAATCATCAGGCCACGTTAAGCGACGTCCCAAGCCAATCGATCCACCCCACATTTTCAAATAACCAATCTGATTTTTGAAAGAGAAGTCGTTGAATGGGAAGATACGCTGAATAGAGTGATTGAAAGAAACGTTCAATGAGTTCGGCTTTCTACCTCCCAACCAAGGCTCGGTGAAACCAATCGAATAAGACTGATACTGCACACCATTGGCCTGAATGTTCAGGGATAATTTCTGACCATCACCTGATGGCAACGGACGGTAAGTTGACTTATCAAAGATGTTCTTTACAGAGAAGTTATTGAAGGTTAAGCCGACAGTACCGACGAAACCAAAGGCACCACCCCAACCACCAGAAAGGGAAATCTGATCCGAAGGACGTTCTGTTACTCCCCAGTCGATATCTACGGTTTCATCCGCAAAATTTGGCTTAGGAGTAGGGGAGATGGTCTCGGCATCGAAATAACCCAGCTGCGAAAGTTCACGCTGTGTACGGATGATCATCTCACGCGAGAATTTATCTCCAGGAATGGTTCTCAGTTCACGGTAAACCACGTGGTCATTCGTTCTGTCGTTACCAATAACTTTTACTTTGTTAATGGTAAACTGCGCACCTTCTTTAATACGCATCTCCACATCAATAGAGTCACCCTCTACACGAACTTCAACAGGAACACACTGGAAGGCCAAATAACCAAAATCCATGTACTGTCCGTTAATATCTTTACCGTTTGGATTAAAGGTCAGTTTCTTCTGAATCAAGTCCATATCATAGATATCCCCTTTTTTCACACCGAGGATACCGTTCATGACTTTATCAGAGTAAACATAGTTACCTACCCAATCAATATTTCTGAAATAATACTTTTGCCCTTCTTCAATATGTAAATCCACATTGATGCGGTTTTTTCCTGATGCATATACAGAGTCTTCAAGAACCTGCGCATCGCGGAATCCCTTGGCGTTATAGTAATCCACCACCTTTTTCAAGTCTTCGTTATAATCCTTTCGGATAAACTTGGTGGTTTTGAAGAAGTTCATCTTCACATTATCATTCAAATATTTCTTTATACTCGCCACACCCGACGTATCTTTGTGTGTAAGCCAATATTTAAGATTTTTTGGGCGCAGCACATGCACAAGGTCTGTCGCCAACTGGTTTGGCAAATGGAAACGAAGATTCTCATTGGTCTTCTTCATTTTCCCTTTAACAGTTTGTGCAGAGATTTCATCAGCGCCATAAACGTTGATCTGGTCTATGCGCACTTTACTCTTTCTGTCCACCAAAAATTTCAGACGAACACCACTGGTAACCAGTGTGTCTTCAATCTGCTTGGTTTTCACATTTACATTCAGGTAACCCTTGTCAATGTAAAAATCACGGATGGAAAGCTCCGCATTTTTGATGATCGCATCCGTCAATACACGGCCACGAATCAGTTTAATTTTATCGCCAAGTTCTTTGGCCTGGCTCTTGCCAATACCATCAAACTCGAAGCGTGTCAAACGTGGGCGCTCCTTAAGCTGGAGTGTCAGATACGCTTGTCCGTCTTCTAATTTATTCACCAGAATAGATACATCACCAATAATTCCGTGTTTCCATAACTTACGGATGGCATTACTGATATCATCACCTGGTATGCGTACTTTATCGCCTACTTTCAGGCCCGTAAGGGAAAGCAAGGCAGATTTGTTCAGGGTTTCAATGCCCTTCACATCAATTTCGGCAATTTCGTACTCTTTAGGGTTTCCGTAGTCGAGCTTAATGGAGTTGTCCAATCTTCGCCCCACCCCCATTCTAAATTGGGCATGTGCCTCTTGGATAAGCGTCAGCGCGAAGCATAGGATGGTGGCAAATCGGATTATTCTATGCAATTTCATGAGTTTTGGGCTTGAAGCTGTTCACTAATTTTTCCAAATCTTCTTTCTCGTTGTTGATACGCAATGATCGCTTCAAACAAATGTTTTCTTCTGAAGTCAGGCCAGAGGGTATCAGTAATATGTAGTTCAGTATAGGCAATTTGCCAAAGGAGAAAGTTGCTGATGCGCTGTTCTCCGCTGGTTCTAATCAATAATTCGGGGTCTGGCAGGGCTGCGGTATAAAGGTTCGCGCCGATAAATTCTTCGGTGATCTGCTCACTTTTAATCAAGCCTTTTTCAATACCCTGCGCAATTTTTTTCATGGCTTGACAGAGCTCTTCCCTTCCGCTGTAGCTCAAGGCTAAATTAAGCGTCAGGCCAGTATTATTCTTGGTCTGGTCAATCGCTTCCTGCATCTCTTTCTGGCAGTTTTTTGGCAATGCCGAGAAATCACCAATCGTACAGATCCGTACGTTATTTTTGTGCAAGTCTGGGGTTTCTTTTCTGATGGTTGTCACCAGGAGTTGCATTAGAGCATCCACCTCCAGTTTTGGGCGATTCCAGTTTTCAGTAGAAAAAGTATATAACGTTAGGTGTTGTACCCCAATATCGATACAACCCTCAACGGTATCACGTACCGCTTTTAAAGCATTTCGGTGGCCGAAGATTCTTGCGGCCCCTTGTTTTTTTGCCCAACGACCATTTCCGTCCATAATTACGGCGATGTGTTGAGGTATATTATTTGGATTAATATGTTCCTTCATGCGAATTAACCATTCTCTATCTCGATAGCCTGTAAAGTTGCTTTAAATTTTTAAGAATAAAAAAGTTTGGCATTCCTTTAATAAAAATCATGAGGACAAGGCACACTAAAAAAACCATAACTAAAGGAAATTCCGAAATAATAGTAAACATCTGCCTTGGTATCATGCGGATAGTAGTAATCTCTTTGTGGGTTGAGCTGCGGGCTCGGAACAGGCTTATTCACCTGTTGAATATCCTCTGAAAGCATGTCCATACGATCCGTAAAAGTAAGCCTTGCCCCAAATTCGAGGTTCATTGTCCAATAAGTATTTAAGGCATATTTAAAACCAAAGCCCAGGGGAATCACCAATGGGAAAGGCGTATACGATTGGTCATAAACGGTCCCATCGGACTCTGTAGCCCGAAACCCAAGAGTATTGAAGTTGTATTTCGTGCTGGGAAAAGGTGCTGGTGGAGCAATCTCTGCCGTTCCCTGATAGTAATTCAGTGCGGCCCCCATAAACAGGTAAGGCGTCCAGGGGAAGCCCGATTTACCACTGCGGAAATCCATAAAATTATATTCAAGGAGTGCACCCAGTTCAGCATTGACCGCTGAAAAAGAGGCGTTTCTTTGCACGGCAAAATCATCTCTTTGGGTGCGGCTGTCTGCCCCCTGAATTCCACCCACGAGTAACTCATAACGCAGGCTGAAGCCAAAGGGGTAATTTTTACGATAGGTAACCATCGCTGCAGGCAGTGTTTCCCTGAAAGAAAAGTTAGGGTTGATATCTCCTGAAAGGGTCATACCGCCAATACCAAAGCCCAGTTCACGAAACTGTGCATTTGCACCTATCGAAAAACAGGAAAGTAAGGGCAGCAATAGCAGGAGCCTAAGCAAGTGTTTTTTTATAATAATTTGGGGCACCATTATTTGTTCAATGCTAAATCAGTTAATTGCACAGGGCAAAAAGGGAGAAATAATTTACAGCGTAGTGATTTATTGAATAGGCATTGAGTATTTATATTGAAAGGATTTCCTAAGATACAAATATTCTTTAATTTCTAAGGTCCATGCCCCAATTTAGCTTATGCCTCAGTGTATCATAAAAGCTATAATCTGGCATATGAATCAGGTGGGCATCAAATTTTTCCTTTTGTAGGATAATTTCAGTTTGGTATGGGATACTTTGCGATCTGGAATCCAGGGAAATCAAGACATTTCTCGAGCGGCTTTCAATCTCCAATTTCACAATAGAGCTATCAGGTACAATCATCGGGCGCACATTAAGGTGGTGCGGACTCACAGGTGTGATGATGAAATTCCCCGTGCCTGGGTGCATCAACGGGCCACCACAACTCATTGAATAACCTGTAGAGCCTGTTGGGGTCGAGACAATCAGCCCATCGGCCCAGTAGCTGTTCACGTATTCATTGTCGATAAACGCCCTGACGGTGATCATGGAGGAGCTGTCCTTCTTGGTAACCGTAAACTCATTCAATGCAAAATTCTGTCGGTTAAAGAAACCTTCCTTAGTTTGAAGGGAGATCAGACTTCGACGGTCAATTTTATATTCGCCTTCTTGAACACGACGAAAAGTTTCCGCAAACTTCTGAATAGGAATTGTTGCCAAAAAACCCAGACGTCCAGTGTTAATTCCCAAAATTGGCGTCTCCCTGTTCCCGATATAGGTTAGGGTGTCAAGCAAGGTACCATCACCGCCAAGCGTAATCACCACATCCACTTCTGGCAGATGCCCTCTGCTGAAAGTCCCTGAAGCAGGCAACTGAATTTGGCGGTAACTCAACACCTTAGCATAACGGTCAGTAAGAAATATTTTACTGCTGTAACGAATAACCAGATCAAAGATCGATTTCATTACAGGACTGCTTTGTTCAGAGAAATTTTTACCGTGTAAGGCGACGCGCATACTATCTTTTTTGAAAAAATTGAACACAAACTTCCGACGAAAGCCTTCACTCACTCGGAATTGTGGACAATTTAAGGACAGATTACCTAAATATTGAGATATTTCATCAAAATATCGAAACGCTCCTGCTCATTGGAGATGTTTGTGGTTTCTTCAAAACGGGCTTCGATCTGATAATTAAAGCGCTCGAGCGTTGCAATCACCCGCGTGATTTCCTGAGAATTCAGCTTGATGGTCAGGTGTAAGTTACTCGGATCGTCGGGATCATCATATACATAAGTGCTGAGAATCTTCACGTGGTTTTCCTCAATCAGCCTGGTGATTTCAGCAAGGGAGTAATCTATCTGGCGCATCGACAGGATGATAATCCCTCCAGGGCTACGGATTGCCGAAAGCTGAGACAATGCTTTGATGGTGTCGTTGAGCGTAATAATGCCCTGAAAGTGCCCTTTTTCATTCACTACACTTACAATATCAACATTATAGTCGGTCGAGAGCTTGATCACATCCAGCAGGTGCTGTTCTTTTTGAACGTAGCAATTTTCCGCCAGCAGGTCATAATCCCCGACCAGGGCTTCAATATTATTGTTTTCCAGAATCAGTTCTTCAGAGATCATTCCCTTAAAGATTCGCTTGTCAACAACAGGCAATTGATTCATTCGCAATTCCTCCATCCACAATAATGCCTTCTGAGAGTTGTCAGAGGATTTTAACGGTGGAATAGAATGATTTATAAGAGATTCAGCGATCATATCTTAATTTTAACTCAGAAATCGGTTATCTAAAAGTATTGATTCAACACGGAAATCCAAGTCCAAATCAATAGTTAAAGTGCGGGATTGGTTCCCCAACATAAACTTATCGGGCAGAAAACAGTCCTGCAAAAGCTCAAGCACATTATAACAAGTAATTGTGACCAATAAAAGTTTGTTGTTCATGGCGAAGCCTGCTCATTTACTTCAAACGATACTCACAAACTGAAGGATGCTCCGCCACGGCACACATTACTTTAATATAGTGATATTTTATTGGCTTTCGGAAACTTCTCCACCGATTCGTCGAGGATAATTTTCATCGCCAAAAATAAATATCAGCCAAGCTTTAAATTCGATGCTCATTTTCATCCTGCAAAATCCCGAGTTCTTCCATTTTCAGAATACGGAAGCACCTTCTCTAAATAGTGGGGCATATGCTATAATTGATGATGATTGGAGAGGTCGGAGGAGTCAAAGAGGAAAATAACAGGCAGCTACTGAGGGGAAAATACTTCCCCTTTCACACCGCTGACCACCAATCCTATTTTAAAATACTTTGGACTGAACGCCCATCATGCTAAGGGCGGTAACCTATACTTTGCACCCAATTTTCAAGCATTTGGAGTCCTTCGGCTGTGCAAATTGCTTCAGGGTGAAATTGCAGCCCATAGATCGGCAAATGCTGATGCTGCATGGCCATCACCAGGCCATCATCAGTATATGCGGTGGCTTTCAGGTTTTCAGGCATTTGCGAAAGGATCAGGGAGTGGTAGCGCGTTACCTTGACTTTTTTTGGCAACTTTAGAAATGGAACGGAAGTGTTGTCAAGGGAAATTTCGCTGATTTTCCCATGCATAGGTGTAGGCGCCAGTGCCAAAGGGGCACCGAAATACATCCCCAGGGCCTGATGCCCCAGACAGATGCCAAGCATGGGCAGTTTGTCGTGAAAGTGTTCTATATATTGCATGAGTCGGCCAGCCTCCTGCGGACGACCAGGCCCTGGAGAAAGCACTACCCCACGGATACCTTCAGGCAATTCCTCGATAGGGCAGTGATTTCTGACCACCTTACAGTTTACCCCCAATTGCTGAAAATAATCCACCAGGTTGTAAGTGAAGGAGTCGTAATTATCTATCAGTAAAATCAATCTAAACCATTTTTTTTATGTCAGGAACTTTAAAGTCGATCGCAGGGACCACTTTAGCTACTTCCTTTACTGCTTTCTCGAAATAAGGAAATGACACACTGTCTTTGGAAAGTCGCTCTGCCATTTCGGGTGCAATTTTGGTCATTCCGAAAACAAGCACCGTTACAAAAGCGGCATTTTTCAGTACACCAAGTATGCCTCCAGCAAAGGTATCCAGGCTTCCGAGCAGGGTCATGTTTACAAACTTTTTGAGCAAGGTACCTATCAGGTGCACGCCTACTACAAAAGCGATAAACAGCAAAATAAATACCAAATAAGGGGTTAGATGCGGGTCAGTATTGATGAGGGGCGACAAAATTTTCGTGGCAGGTTCCTGAAATTTCACGGCACCCCATAACGCTATAAAAAGGCTGAAGGTCGTTACAATACTGACGATCAGCCCTTTTTTAAATCCATTATAAGCGCCATAGCCAATGAGCAGTATGACGCAAATATCAAATATTGCCAAAGCTTCAGCTTATTTGTTCAACAATGATTTGACAACCGTGGAAATCGACTTCCCGTCAGCCTGTCCTGCCAAAGCTTTTGAGGCTGCACCCATCACTTTACCCATATCTTTAGGGCCTTCAGCGCCTACCTGAGCAATAATTTCAGCAATTTTCGCCTGTAATTCTTCTTCGCCCATTTGTGCAGGCAAATACTTCTCAATCACAGCCACTTCTACCAATTCAACTTCCGCCAAATCCTCGCGTCCTTGCTCTTTATAAACCTGCGCAGATTCCTTACGCTGCTTCACCGCTTTCTGAAGCATTTTAATTTCCTGCTCCTCGGTCAGTTCCGAAGTGCTGCCATCAGCAGTTTCAGCCAGCAAAATCATGGATTTAATCGCTCTCAAGGCACGTAAATCATCTTTTTGCTTTGCTTTCATTGCTGTTTTGATGTCGTCGTTGATCTTTAGCTTTAGGCTCATAATTTCAATATTTTTATGTGATTAATACAATCTGAAGTCCTTCAGGGGGGAATTCCCTTTTTTGACTTTACAATTTTAGAATAAACTATACTTAAAAGTAGTAAATTGCCGCAAATTAAATAATTAAGCCAAGGATATGACTAAGCTTAGCGTAAATATCAATAAAATCGCCACCCTTCGCAATTCCCGTGGGGCGGATAATCCCAATGTAGTCAAAACTGCTTTGGATGCAGAAAGATTCGGTGCGGAAGGCATCACGGTCCACCCACGACCAGACGAACGCCATATCACCTATCAAGATGTATTGGACCTGAACGAGGTGGTGACCACTGAATTTAATATTGAAGGCTACCCTGACGCCCGTTTCATGGAAATCATTCACCGTGTAAAACCTGCACAGGCCACCTTGGTACCCGATCCACCGACTGCCATCACTTCGAATGCAGGATGGGACACCCTCACTCATCAGGATTTTCTCAAAGAAATTTGCGCTGAGATCAAAGCCGCAGGTGTCAGGGTTTCTATTTTTGTTGATCCAGACCCTAAAATGGTCGAAGGTGCCAAAGCTTGTGGAGCAGACCGCATTGAGCTGTACACCGAACCTTATGCGGCCAACTATCAGGCCGATCGCGACAAGGCCGTTGCTGATTACGTTCAGGCGGCAGAAAAAGCAGTAGCCCTGGGGCTTGGTATAAATGCTGGGCACGACCTTGATGCTGAAAACCTGAAATTTTTGAAAGAAAAGCTTCCACAGCTTGATGAAGTCTCTATTGGCCACGCGCTAATCTGCGATGCCCTTTACCAGGGACTGGAAAATACCATCCAAATTTACCTGAGACAACTTAAATAAGGTCTTTACTTATCGTGATCGGTGATGTACAAGGAGCCAAAGCGGACAATCAATGGCTGACGAAATCACTGATCACCCACTTCAAATTTTGACACAACCCTAAAACCCACCTTTTCCATGCAACTCAACTTTAAAAAATTGGGGCAGGGGCCAAAGCTGATTATCCTGCACGGCCTTTTTGGTTCACTTGATAACTGGATGACGTTCGCCAAAGTAATGGCTGAACAGCATACCGTTTACCTTGTAGATCAACGCAACCACGGAAATTCCCCCCACGCACAAGATCATAACTATGAAGCAATGGCAGATGACCTGCTTGCCTTTTTCGAAGAACACAACATTGAAGAAGCCAAAATCATAGGTCATTCCATGGGAGGAAAAACAGCCATGCAGTTTGCGGCAGAAAATCCTGATAAAGTTGTAAAGCTGGTGGTGGTAGATATTGCCCCAAAGCAATATCCTGTGCATCATCACGAAATTATTGAAGCCCTGGAGCGTGTGGACTTGACAGCCCTGAAAAGCAGGGGAGAGGCCGACGCAGCGCTTCAAATGTCCCTGAAGGATATCGGTGTTCGCCAATTTTTACTCAAAGGCCTTGCCCGAAGTAAAGAAGGCTTTCGCTGGAAATTCAATTTGGAGGTACTTAAAGACCAGATCGAAAATGTTGTTGCGGCCCTCGACCCACAATTGGGTTACGACGGCCAAAGCCTGTTTATTCGGGGCGCACTTTCCAATTATATCATGGAAAAAGATACTGCCCTGATCAAAAATCAATTTCCTGAAGCACACGTTGTAACAATAGAAAATGCTGGGCACTGGATTCATGCCGAACAGCCCGAAGCTTTTCTTAAAGCGATTCAAAAATTTATATAAATGTCAAAAAATAAAGGTACACTATTCCTGATTCCCAATGTAATTGCTGACGGCACCGCCGAAGCAATGATTGCCCCACAGGTTCGGGATATCGTCAAAAATACTTCTTATTATCTCGTAGAAAATCTTCGCACTGCAAGGCGCTACATCTCAAGCCTCAAGCTTGGACTGACCATTGAAGCGCTGGAATTGGAAGTATTGGACAAAAAGACCAAAGATGCCGCACTGGCGCAGCTGATGAAGCCTGTAATGGACGGCAGAGATGTCGGCATTATTTCAGAATCAGGTTGCCCTGGCATTGCAGATCCTGGCGCTCTGGCAGTAGAATACGCCCACAAACACGGCATCAGGGTGGTACCATTGGTAGGGCCATCGTCCTTATTTATGGCCCTGATGAGCTCGGGCTTCTCTGGGCAGCACTTTGCTTTCAGTGGCTACCTGCCGATTGATAAAAAGCGCCGCATTGATGCCATCAAAAAACTGGAACTTACTGCACGCGAAAAATATCAGACGCAAATTTTTATGGAGACGCCCTATCGGAACGATCATCTGTTTGCTGATCTCGTAAAAACCTGCAGCGCCAATGTAAAGCTCTGTATCGCCAAAGATGTTTCGGGACAAGACGAAATGATCATGACCAAAACCATTGCTGAATGGAAAAAGGTAAAGCTATCAATTGGTAAGTTCCCGACAATTTTTGTATTAAGTGCATAAAAGGTATTGAGTAACTGCAATTTTACTTACCTTTATGTTTTGGAAAAAACTTTAATGTTCTTTGTGTGGGAGTGTTTTTCTTGGTGAGAATCCAAGGCGATTTTGGTCCCCGTGCCGAGTTCAAAAAATCCTAAAATCATAATTATTATGTCATATTTCTTTACGTCAGAGTCTGTGTCTGAAGGACACCCTGACAAAGTTGCCGATCAAATTTCTGACGCACTCATCGATCACTTCTTAGCGTTCGATAAAAACTCCAAAGTAGCTTGTGAAACTTTGGTTACGACAGGACAGGTTGTATTGGCGGGAGAGGTGAAATCCCAAGCTTATTTGGATGTTCAGCATATCGCCCGTAATGTTATTAATAAAATAGGCTATACCAAAGGTGAATACCAGTTTGATGGTAACTCCTGTGGGGTAATCTCTGCCATTCACGAGCAGTCTGATGATATCAACCGTGGTGTTGATCGTGAAGATCGTGAAAACCAGGGAGCGGGAGACCAAGGAATGATGTTTGGCTACGCGACCAACGAAACAGAAAACTACATGCCGTTGGCGTTGGAAATCTCTCACCGCTTGTTGCGCGTGTTGGCTGATCTCCGCCGTGAAGAAACGGAAATCCCTTACCTTCGTCCTGATGCAAAATCTCAGGTAACTGTACAGTATTCTGACGACAACAAACCAGAGCGTATCGAGGCGATTGTCGTCTCTACACAGCACGATGAGTTTGCTGATTCAGATGAGGAAATGTTGGCGAAAATCGAACAGGACATCAAAACCATTTTGATTCCTCGCGTATTGGCCAGCTTCCCTGAAGACATTCAGGCATTGTTCGGTGACGACATCAAATATCATATCAACCCAACAGGGAAGTTTGTGATTGGTGGCCCTCACGGCGATACAGGACTAACTGGCCGTAAGATTATCGTAGATACTTACGGAGGAAAAGGCGCTCATGGTGGTGGTGCATTCTCAGGAAAAGACCCTTCCAAAGTGGACCGTTCAGCAGCTTATGCGACACGCCATATCGCTAAGAACATGGTAGCGGCAGGCATTGCTGAAGAAGTTTTGGTGCAGGTATCTTATGCCATTGGCGTTGCACGCCCGACAGGCGTTTACCTGAACACTTACGGAACAGCAAAAGTTGACTTGTCGGACGGCGAGATCGCTCGTAAAATTGAAGGCATTTTCGACCTTCGTCCTTTTGCGATTGAAGAACGCTTGAAGCTTCGTAACCCAATCTATCAGGAAACGGCAGCTTACGGACACATGGGACGTACGCCAGAGGTGAAGAAAGTTGTTTTCCCAAGCCCATACACTGATGATGTAGAGGTAGAAGTGGAAACCTTCACTTGGGAAAAATTAGATTATGTAGATAAAATTAAGGCGGAATTCGGTCTTTAATTATTGATCATACCAATGAAAAAAGGCATCCATATCGGATGCCTTTTTTTTATACCTACTCATTAAAACCTGCCGCTTATAAAGAAATAAGCCCTGGTACTACGGTAGCTTTCTTGTAAATTTCAATGACTTCATCAGAAGAACGAACAGAAAAACGGGCCGTAAACGACGAGAACTTGCCTGTCTTGGACTGCTTTTCTTCCACCATCTTCTTAGGGAAAACCTCTTCAAAGAAGCGATCTACCTGCGCTACTGGCACAATAAACTTAAATGTATATTTTGTCGGGAAATCATACTGTTGCTCCAGCTTATCCTTAAAGTCTTCGAACGAAAACGAATCATCTGCCATAATATTCCTTTTTATCTAATTATACGTCTTGTACGGCAATTAGGCACCCCTCGGTTCCATTTTGCATCTAAATACAAACAGCCTGCCGATAAAGATCAGCAGGCTGTTTTATTATATTTTAACAGCCGTGGCTGTCTTTAATTCTTAGTAGTATAGGTAACGTTGATCTTTAACATTGGCAGCCTCTTTCAAAGATTCGCTGATGTTGAAAGATACACGGTTATCCAATTTTGCTTCCAACTCTTTCTTGAACTTGCTGTAATCTGCAATTTCAGGAGCTTCAGTTTTAGCGATTGTCTGAACAACCAAGATACCGTTGTCTGTTTTTACAGGCTTAGAAATCTCACCATTTTTCAATCCGAAGATAGTACCTACAGCCTCTGGAGCGAAACCAACAGATGGCAAAATGTTAGAAGAGATTTTCAAGTCTGATGCTTCGTAAACTTTAGCATCCGAACCGTAAGCAGTTGCCATTTCATCCAATGAACCACCTTTCAGCTTTTTCATGATAACTTCAGCTTGCTTCTCTTTCTTCACTTTATCAGTGATCTCCGCTTTCACGGTAGACAATGGAGCAGTACCTTTCTCAACAACGCCAGTCAATGCTGCAACAATGTAATTATCGCCCGCCTCTTTAGCATCAGAAACTTCTTCCATAGCTGCATCACGGAATGCCCAGCTAACTACTGTGCGTGCATCAGCGATAGCACCCAAACGACGATCGTTAGCATTTACAGTTGGTGCTGTCTGGATACGGTATCCTTTTTCTTTCGCTGCCGCCTGGAACTCGTTCAAGTCACCTGCTGAAGCAGTAAAGCTATCTGCCTGACGGAAGATTTTATCACGTGTTTCATCAGAAGCGATCATCTCACGCTGAACAGTCGCTACTTTAAACGATTTAGCAATCGGCGCTTCAGTTACTTTGATGATATGGAAACCGAATTGTGTTTCTACCACTTTAGCATAAACACCCGATTTTTTCATAGAGAATACAGCATCTTCAAAAGGCTTCACCATACGGCCTTCAGAGAACCAACCCAAGTCACCACCACGTGATGCTGAAGGATCTGCTGAATTTTCGCGAGCTTCTTTTTCAAATGAAGCACCACGCTTGATCGCACGAAGGATACCTTCTGCTTTTTTCTTTGCTTTTGCTTTAGCTGCTGGTGTGCTGTCTTCAGCACGAATCAGGATGTGCGATGCACGAGCTGATTTTGCTCCATCAGTAGCAACGTCAGAGATCTTATATAATGTATAGAAACCACCATCGTTGTATGGTCCCAAGATGTCACCTTTTTTCAAGATTTTCTCATTGGACTGCAAGATGATCGGCAATTGATCTACGGTATAAGTACCGAAAGAAGGTGCTTTAGAATCGGTGTTAGCCGAAGCATAAATCGAATCTTCCTCTACTGAAGGCACCGTTGCCATTTCAGCTTTGAAAGCTTGCATATCTTTGAAGAAATCTGCTGAATCTGCCGCAGAAGGAACAATAGGGAATGTTACATACTCCAAAGAGCGGTAAGCATCTGTTTGATATTGCTTCTGGTGGTCATTCAAGTAGCTTGACAACTCGCTGTCAGATACCGCAACCGCTGAATCACTTACAGAATAGTAAGGGATGTACAAATATTTAGCCTCAGCAACTTCGTTCTCTGCTCGGTATTGTTGTTGTGCTTCTGCATCTGTAATGTAGTTGGCACCTTGCAACAAATGATCGAATTTGATACGCTTACGCGCAGGGATCAAAGAAGCTTCAAAAGCATTCCATTGTGTACGTTGCTGAGCAGGCATTTGGCCCAAACGGCTCAAGAACTGAACAATTGCACCTTTATCAAACTGCCCTGTTTTAGGATCAGTAAATGAGGCACGGATCTGAGGGCTGATGTTTTTACCCTGTACCATGTCCACCAATTCTTCATCAGAAACATTCACGCCAACAGCGTCATATTCTTGTTTGAAGGATTCTTTTACAACCATAAGGTCCCATGCTTGCTGACGGATAGAGTTCATCTCTGTTTCCGTAGGGAAGCGACCATAGCTGTTAGTGAAGTTGTACTTGAGGTCTTCTATCTGTTTCTGATAAACGTCCAGTGGGATGGTGTTTCCTGCGATTTCCCCCACATTCCGTTCGTCCTTCTGACCAGACTTAGGACCCATCAGGTCTCCACCAACAATAAAAACTAATAGGCCCACTGCGATTACACCCACAGCGACGCCCGATTTTTCACGTATTTTGTTAATTAAAGCCATTGTTTAACACAATCTAAAAAGCGCAACGAATATTATTTCTTATTTATTTCAATATTGAGAAGGACCAAATAGGCAAAAAAACAAATCCCAACCTACACCAAGCCATCTTCCTCTCTAAAAAATTTTGGTTCGAAATATCGGTAAAAAACCATTGAAAATAAACCTTTTCTGTATCGTATTGTCAAAAAATTACGATCAAGGGCCTATTCGGTGGATATTTCGCACTTAATTCAAGCGTTTAACATCCAAAATTCAGTTTAACGATCTTCGAAGATAAGCCAAAATAAAAGAATATTTACCAAATTATATTTTTTATTATTTTGAGAATGCAAACATATTTTTGCATTAGTCCATTGCCGAGCGATCCAATCGGATCACATCGATGCCATTGTCTTTCTTGGATTCAATAAAAACAACACCAATAGAGGTGAATATTTCCTCTTGCTCCTCAGGGATCTTTTGGGCTTCAGCAAAGATGAATCCGCCCAGTGTATCATACTCACCTTCGGGAATATCCCAGTCGTATTTATCATTAAGGTAATCAATGTCCAATCGGGCAGACAGGATGAATTTATCATCCTCAAGAACCTCTTCCACCAGGTATTCTTCATCATGCTCATCGCGAATATCCCCCAATATCTCCTCAATCACATCTTCAACACTCACGATCCCTGCCGTACCACCGAATTCATCAACAACTACAGCGATACTCTTTTGCTTGGTCACGAACAGAAACAGCAGGTCGCTTGCCAGCATGGTTTGGGTCACGATGGGAATATCCATCATGTTTTCCTTTATACTTTTGGGCTTTCTGAAAAGGTCTGCCGAGTGGCAGTAACCAATAATATCATCGATGGTATCACGATAAACCAATACTTTGGAGTGCCCACTGTCCATAAAAGCGGCCTTGAGAGTTTCAATATCATCATTCTGTTCCACAGCCACAATATCCGTCCGTGGGATCAGGCAGTCCCGCACCTGAATGGTTTTGAACTCAAGTGCATTATTGATGATCCGTGAATCGACCTCCTGTTCGTCTGCATAACCCTCTTTGAGGTTACTCACAAACTGACTCAGCTCTGTGCGCCCAAGTACGCCTGTTTCTTCATTGTAGGGCAAACGCATGATGTGAATAATAAACAAACGGGAAAGGTACATCACGGTCGTTACGACAGGCTTGCTGATGTGATATACCAGCCAAACAGGAATGACCAATAATTTAAGCACCCCATTGGGATCAATTAAAAAAACCGATTTAGGGGTAAACTCTGCCAAAAACAAAACGATTACCGTCGAGATGACTGTTTCGAGAAAAAACAACAGCAAGGGGTTGTCAATAGGCATGATGTGGTAAATATCATTCAGCCCGTTGATAATCTGCGACATAAACACCGTATAGATCATCAATGTAAATGTATTACCGATCAGCATAGTGGCCACAAACTGACTTTGCTTCTTCAGGAATTTAGAGTATATGCGGCCTGAAAACATTCCCTTTTTTGCATCGAGCTGAAACTGCAGTTTATCGGCAGAAACGAACGCTATCTCTACACCAGAAAACAGGGCAGAGGCAAGCAAGGAAATGATGACAATGATTATGGGCTGTTCTAATGAATCAATCATGAGTTAAAGGCTATCGCTTGGATTTTTTTCGCCCTTTACGTTTGGGCTGTTGAATATTTTTTGATGCTGATTTATCTTCCGGTGCCGTCGCTCTTCCTTTCAAAAGTAGGTAGCCGAAAAAACTTGCTACACTAAACATAAAGATAAAATAGGATTGCTCAAAACCGACGGTCATGAGTTGATGTACACCAATTATAAATGTGGCCACGCAAATTGCGAAAATAATCTGGGTAAAAAGGGCTTTCGAAAACATGCTAAAATGTTGATCGGGTGTTGTTGGTTGAATCTGCGGTACTGTCATTTTCCTGATCAAGCAGGATGGTCCCTTTAGGGGATCGAATTCGGTATTCTGTAAAATCCTGGTCGGCATCAAGTCCTTCCCCCATCAAAATCTGCCCATCAGATTCTATACGGACAAATTTATCGGTATAAACCTTTTTGGTTTTAGGGTTCCAGTACAACTCTTCAGTATTCAGCTTTTCTCCAGAAATCGCATTCTTAACCACCACATCGCCCTGCGCTTTGTATTCTGTTTTTTCTTTGTCGTAATAGCAGTAATCGCAACGCAGCGTAGCTTCAATTTCCCCAGTTTTATTAAAAAACTCCAGATACAGGCCTTCGGGAAATTCACGGTCGCCCGTTTCATACTCCAATTGCTTATCAGCATTAAGGGAAAGCACGAGCCTTGCGGAATCGCTGTAATAAGTCAGGATACTGTCAGCCTCCATCATGGGGCCTTCATACTTGACAAAGTGGTTTACTTCGGCATCTTTTTTATGACAGGCGCTTAACCCGATAACTGCCAGCAACAACACAATAAAAGTCGAAGAATGAAATCTACTCATATAGGAATGATAAAATACTTAATAGCCCAAAGATATAAAAAAAGCGACCAATAAAATATTGGTCGCTTCATTGATTGTATCAAGCCTGATGATTAGTCACGCTTTTTAACCAAGACAGTCTTGTTGATCCAACATCCAATTTTCACTGGATCACCAACGTTCATGTCATAAGTAAAGATATCTTCCATTGATGGGAACTGCGCTTTAGCACTGCTCATTCCACCTTTGTTTCCTGCTTTTTGGTACATTTCGTAAGCGGCAATAAATACTGCGCGGTCTTCTACTTTGTTTTTGTTCTGACGACACTTCTCGAAAGAAGAGAAGTACAATCCACCAATGATGTTATAAGCATCTTTCTTTGAAGGATCTGCCTGAACGGCTTTCAATGCATACTCACGTGCCATAGCATTAGAGTGTTGTTTTGCATATACCCCAGCCATATCCAAATAGATTTGTGCTTTTTTGGTACCATCATCAGTCAATGTCAATGCTTGGTTATAGAACTCCATAGCATCGTTGTAATTCCCTGCTTGCTTTTCTTTCATACCGATCAATTTAGCAATACCGAAATCAGGCTCTTGCTTCAACATGATCTTTGCAGCAGTCAAAAAGATTGGTGCTTCCATACAACGACCCGCCAACGACAATTTGAAAATGTTCTTTGCCAATTTCAAGTCTGTAGGATCTTGCTCTAATTTTGGTCCTAAAGTGTTTGCGATAAAATCACAATCTACTTCTACAACCGTTGTGAACAGCTTATCAACTGTTTCACGAATACCTTCTAACTTCTCAGCATTCGTCCCTTTTGCGTCTTTCTGATCAAGTACCGCACTGATTTCTTCATAAATCACGGTTGCTTGTTCGTCAGTAATGGCATCTGGACTTTGCTCTTTATAGCGGCGAACCAAATCCATATAAGCCAAACAGTTATTATCAAGCACCTTGGCACCGTTAATCTTGAAAGACTCCTGGAACATAGCGTAAACCTCAGGATATTTTTCTGGCTGATCTTTGTAATATGAATAAGCATAATATGCCTTACGATCAAGCACTGTACCTCTTTGACCAAAATGCTTGATACGCAAATCATAAGTGATCATTGCTGAATCCTGCAACATTGCCTTAGCCGCTTTATCTTTCGATCTGCGCGCCAATTGGTCATAGATTTTCGCTCCATTTTGGTAAAGCGATTTGTTCAAGTCTGGTGCATTTACAATCAACCAGTTTAAAGGCGCACGACATGCCTCGTAATTTTTCGCCTTCATGTTGTCGGTGTAAATTACGTTCTTTTCCTGTGCGATTTCCTCTTTCCCTTGTGGCCAGTTCCAGCCCGCTTGTGCATAAGAAGCACTCACGCTACCAGCGACAAGAAGAACACTCAAAAGTGATTTGATCTTCATAGTTATTATTGATTAGTCGTATTTTCTTCTAATAAACCATCTTTCACTGAAGGTTACTCCCAACGTTATCTGGAAGTAATTTTCCCTGAAAGCATTATCTCCGCCATCGCGGACACCTGCAGCTCCTGCTACGGAGAGGAAGTTATAACCTACAGGAAACGATGCTCCTGCAGACACTGCCATTTCGGTAACATTTGTAGAACCACCATTATCATTAAGAATTAGATAAGGCGTTTGTTCAAATGAAAGCCCTGCGCGGTAAGCCACACGCGAGAAATAGCTTCTCACCGAGAACATGTCTGGTGTAAATTCTCCACCAAGTGCTAACTTATAGGCATTCCCCAACGAGTAAGCATCAGATCCTGAATTTTGCAAATGATTACTCCAATCCTGTTGCGTAAAATCCAGGGCGATCGAGTATTTATATTCCTTTTCAAAAGCAAGGCCAACCCCTAACTTAGCAGGCAGGTCAGTTGTATAACCTGGGTCATCTAAAATCGGCTGACGGATCACCTCAGGAGCATAGGGGTTACCAGTGCTCACACGGCGCTCAAGCGCAATCTCACGAGAACCCGACAAATCGGCTTGAACATCATAGGTCAAACCAATATTCAACCATTTTTTCTCGCCAATCTTGCCACGGTATCGCCCACCAAGCTGAACAGCAAGGTCGCTTACCGATATTTTATCCTGATAGGCCGTCAGATAGCTAAATCTAAAGGCTTCCTCGGCTACACTCGGATCCAAATCGAACGCACGCTCATCGCGGTAGCTACTAATTTGTTCCCTCGTATAAAATCCAAACAAATATGATGCCTTAAGCCCAATACTGAAATTTTTATTTAGTCGAACCCCATTTGACCAATAGGCTGTTCGTAATCCTCCCTCACCCTGAAGTGACTGCGATCGGTAAATATAAGCTGATCCGTCTGGCGCCAAAGGACCCGTCATTACAGGGCTTGTACCTTGATTAATGCGGTAATTAATATTTGAATATGGGTTAAAACCAAAGTTCATGGTCCATTTCCCGGCCATAATTGGAAAAGCAATCGAAATATAGCTCAAGTTTCCTGAACCTGAAAACTGAGAATATTGCTCGTCATGAACAGTTCGGCCATCATAGCTTCCTCCAACTTCTATAAGGGTTAGATTAACATTTGACAACAGCGCGGGGTTGAGGTTGTTGATAAACCAAGGAGAGCTCTGTGCGATTCCAACGCCTGCTTTCCCCTGATTTGATGCAAATCCCTGTGGATTCAGACTACCAATCCCCATAGAGGAGTAGGGGGTTTGAGCCATTTGCGCTGCTGCTTGAAAGGAGCAGGCAATCCATAAAAGCACAAGGCTTACAACACTAATTCTTTTCTTTGACATTATGATGTAATATTGCATTAAGACCGATTAACACTAAATCAGGCTCCACAAAATTGTTTAAATTACCGAGATGTGATTGAAACACGGAAGCATCTCCTCCACACATGATGACTTGCAAGTTATTAAATTTCGTGTGATAGTGGCTAATAATTTCACGCATTTCTGACAAAAGTCCATAAAAAGCACCGCTTTGCATACATTCAACCGTATTTTTGCCTAAAATATCACTTGGCACTTCGGCCGCCAAATCGGGTAATTTTGCGGTAAACTCATGCATGGCTTTGAGTCGCATTTTCCAACCTGGGGAAATCCCCCCGCCATGGTACACCTTATGGGCGTCAATCAGATCATAAGTAACACAACTTCCTGCATCGATGACCAGTACTGGTCTGCCAGAAAACAACTGCTGGGCACCACACACACCTGCTACCCGATCTACTCCAAGCGTTTGAGGGCTGTGATATTTGTTGATGAAAGGCACTGAGGTGGATGATTTTAATTCCACCAAATAGTGGGCTCTTTTTTTGAGTTCATGGAACAACGCTTGATCGAATTGCCCAACGCTACTATAAATAATATTGGCCTTCGGGTATTCGCCCAAAAGCTGATCAATCGAAAAACGATCAACTTTGTTACTGATTTTTATCAATTTATTAGCAAAAAAAACGCCTAACTTTGCACGTGTGTTGCCAACGTCCAATACAATATTAATCATTTCATCGGTTTTCATCCGCTAAGAATCTTTTGATTTTGTTTAGACAAAGATGCAAAAACTTGTGACTTTAAGCATCCTAAAATAGCTTATGGCGTCTTTTTTGCTGTAATTTTAATAATACACAACATGCAACCGGTACATAAAGACTTTTAGTTCCAATCAAATGAATTTGAATTTTATCACTGGTTAAAATTTTAATTGATTGCTAATGTGATTTTTTCCTACCTTGCAAATGTTTATTAGAATCCGTCAAATTTATGTGCCGTTAATAAAAAAAGAGTTATTTTATTAAAAATAGAATAATAGAATAGCTTAAGGCTTTTTTTTTACGCTATTGTACTAAAGGTACTTTTTGAGATGAAAGCCAATGGTACACATTCCAAAAACACCTACAACTCCAAGATCAGGAATAATTTAACTTAAAACTAAATTAAGGATCAACGCATGCTCTGTAATTCATTATGAGGGATTTTTTGAGTTGATTAAAGCAGATTATGAAGAAATTTATTGTTTTCCTGTTAGTCTCTGTGCTAACAGTTGCGGGGGCCGTTAGTCAGCAGGCGTTCGCTACATCAGCCCCAAATTCGGCAGCAACGACCATTACTGCTGATGCCCACCAACACGACGATCATCAGACGGTGAGCGCCGACGATGGTCATCATGAAGCCGATCACCATCAGGCACCAGCATGGACGGTGATTCCATTCGTTTTATTGTTGTTGATGATTGCAACAGGTCCTTTATTTTATGAACATTTCTGGCACCACCATTACCCAAAGGTAGCGGTAGGGTTGGCCGCTCTGGTGGTCGGTTACTACTTATTGGTTATGGGAAATACCCACGGGCCTGTACACGCCTTTTTTGAGTATGTGCAGTTTATTGCTCTACTGACAGGGCTTTATGTTGCCTCTGGCGGGATCATGATCAATGTAGACCGAAAAGGCACTCCGCTGGCCAATACAGCTTTATTGCTTGTGGGTGCTGTGATCGCCAATATTATCGGTACTACAGGTGCTTCTATGTTGTTGATTCGTCCATTCATGAGATTGAACAAACAACGTATTCAGCCATATCACATTGTGTTCTTTATTTTCATGGTATCCAACGTAGGTGGTTGCCTGACGCCAATCGGTGATCCTCCATTGTTCTTAGGTTTCTTGAAAGGTGTTCCGTTCTTCTGGACCATGACCAACAACTTCGATACCTGGGCATTTGCGATTATTTTGTTGGCAGGCGTATTCTACTTCTTCGACCGTCATAACAACAGCAAGAATGAATTGGAAGCTGAAATGGCTTACAATGAAGAAACAATTAATGGTGGCGATGCCACAACGACTACCGTAACTACTGGAAACAAAAAGCAGGTATATTCAGGTAAAATCACCTTCACTGGTTCGAAAAACTTTGCTTGGTTGTTTGTTGTTGTTGCCGCAGTATTTTTGGATCCTAACGTATTCGACTGGGTTCCTGCAATTCATTACGATGGACAAAAAATGTCTTTCATAAGAGAGATCATTATGCTGGCTGCAGCTTTCTTCTCTTATAAATTCGCTGACAAAAAAGCTCTGGAAGGTAATGGTTTCAATTTCGAACCGATCCGTGAGGTTGCCTTTATTTTCATTGGTATTTTTGGTACCATGATGCCTGCACTGGAATTGGTAGGAAACTTTGCTAAGTCTCCTGCGGGACAAGCCATGATCAACCACAACACTCTTTATTGGGGAACAGGTGCACTTTCAGGATTCCTGGACAATGCGCCAACTTACCTGAACTTCCTTGCGGCCTCTATGGCTTCTAAAGGTGTTGAGCTTTCAAGCCAAGCTGATGTTCAGGCCTTTGCTGCAGGTACATTACATGTGGGCGAATCAAGTATTTTTGAGCTGACCGCCATCTCGGTTGCCGCCGTATTCTTTGGCGCGATGACGTATATTGGTAACGGGCCAAACTTTATGGTAAAATCGATTGCGGAGCAAGAGGGAATCAAGATGCCTTCATTCTTCGGTTACATCATTCGTTACTCATTGCCTATCCTGTTCCCAATCCTGGTATTGGTATGGGTGCTATTCTTCTACTATCAAGTATTTTGATTTTAGTTTACTGATATAAAAACAGCCTCAGGAAATTCCTGAGGCTGTTTTTTTTGTCCATACCTACCCATTGCCCCTGCGCAATCACGATCGACTATTAACAGAAATGCCCTTCAGCCGTTTAACAGATCATGTGCCAACGGGTAAAGACGGGTTATGATGCATTTAGAAACTTTTGAAGACTTCAGACAATTAACATATCGGGATAAAATTAAGACCTTGTATTTTCACGGGACTTTCATTGTCTCTATCCGGTACTACAGGCACAAAGTCAATTTATATCTGGTGCATGATTTTTATGTGGAAGTATTTTACAATCCACGGCTTGATATGATCGACCAGTTTGAGCTGTTCGACCCAAAACATAAAAGAACCAAGTTCTACACCGATCAAATTAATTTTCCTACTGATTTACTTAAATGAGCAATCAAATCATTGATCTGTGGGATGAGGGCATCGTGATCGCCATTATTAATGATCACATCTGCCAGGGCAGTCATTTGCGCTTCAGGCATTTGTCGGTCAATAATTTTCTGAATCTCTGATGCACTGCGTTGTGGATCCCTTTGCTGAATACGAATCAACCGCTCTGCACGAGGTGCCATGACCGCCACCACAACATCAACATTCCGCTCGGCAGCACTTTGCTCAAGCATAATTGCCGCTTCCTTGAAAATTATGGGGGCCGTCTGAGCCGATGCCCATAAGCTGAAATCCTCCTTTACGGCAGGGTGCACAATACTATTAAGCTTCGCCAGCTTTTCGGGTGAAGAAAATACCTGACGGCTTACCCATGCGCGGTTATACCCTTCAGAGGTGTAAGCCTCCTGTCCCAGCAAAGCTATAATCCGTGCCCGAACAGTCTGATGCGCGACGATGATCTCCTTGGCGCGATCGTCTGCATAATAAACGGGATAGCCCAAAACTTCCACATATTTACAAACGGCAGATTTTCCCGCGCCAATCCCCCCAGTAATGCCTACTTTCATCTTCATTTTACTTTTTGGAACCTTCCTTTACTACAGGTTGCTTAAACAGGATTTTTATGGCCCCAGAATCCAAATGAACATTCTCTACATGTTTAGGAATGGAAATTACATCGGGCATAACCATCGAGTCCCGATCGAGTTGCCAAAAATCAAGCCCTACACGAAAAGGGAGGTCAAGGTCTTTATCTCTGCTACGGATATCATACTGAATATAGGTGCTGCTGTCGTTGATGAACCAGGCTCCTTTAGGGTCAAAGTGCTTCAGCTCCATTTTAATTTTTCGATTGACAGTCACCAGGTGATCGACATCGAAAGCCACCCTTACCTTGGAAGGAAAAATACTGATATACGGCTTGAGTTGCGCCGCAATATCAATCTGTTCATTCACTTCCCCTTCAATGTTATTCAACGGAAGCTTCACATGAAATACATCTGGTTGCTTTTTCAGTAAATGCGCTGGGCCAAGAAGTTCAAGACTATCGGGAAAAGTACTGATCGCTGATAATATCCGATAACCAGGCGCAAGACTTATGGAATCAATTTCCACCGCGAGTTTCACTTTTTTTCTGACCTTTTTATCAATATCAAATCGAAGGGTATCTGTTAAAATCCGCTCAAGGTGGAGTTCTCTCTCTCTCAGAAATTCATGGACATCATTGTTCAAACCATAGGAGGTAATATACTTCCGCGAGGCATCTGAAGGCAAAATAATCTCTATCGGGGTATCGGAAATAGGAGAATACTGCTTCAGCAAGTTCCACCCCTCACCAGAAACCTCCACTTGTACATAAGCGGGCAGAGGTTTCATCACACTCAACTCACTTTGGTTATACCGATAGCCAATAGGCACCTTGATCACCATCCGATGATCTGTTTTTTGCAGTGCGGTAAGTAACCAAAAGCCAAAAGCTGACAAGAAACAAATCCCCATAATTTTGAGGCGCGCAGGATCTGACGAGGGCGCATATTTCCTTATCAAGGCTATAATTTTCTTTAACTTTTTCAACCAGTCAAAAATTAGAGTGAAGCGATTACCCAAAAATATGATTTGATTTCTGAATTTTAAATATTAACCAACTTTTATCCACCAAAAGGTATAAAAAAAGGAGTAATGTAAAACATTACCCCTTCTATTGATTTTTTTCTTACTATACATTAACATGGCGCTCAGCATGATAAGACGACCGAACCAATGGCCCAGACTCCACATACTTGATGCCTCGTCGCTCACCCTCCTGCTTGTAATATTCAAACATCTCAGGGGTAATAAACTCGATCACCTCATGGTGGCGGTGGGTCGGTTGCAGGTACTGCCCAAGGGTCAGGATATCACAACCATTTGCCGCTAAATCATCAATCGCTTTCAATACCTGCTCTGGCTTTTCTCCCAAACCAAGCATAATACCCGTTTTGGTACGCATCCCCAATTCTTTCGTCCTGCGGATTTGCTCAAGGCTTCGGGCATATTTGGCTTGAGGTCGCACCTGGCGATATAACTCCTCTACCGTTTCCATATTGTGAGAAACCACTTCCTGTCCACCTTCAACCATACGTTCCAAAGCAGACCAAGTGCCTTTCACATCAGGAATCAGGGTTTCAATCGTTGTTAACGGGCTCATCTCTTTGGTCAGCTTTACCGTCTGATACCAAATCTCTGCACCACGATCCTTCAGTTCATCACGGTTCACCGAAGTAATCACAGCGTGCTTCACTTTCATTTTAGTGATCGCCTCCGCTACACGGCGAGGTTCTGCATCATCATACTCAGGTGGTCGCCCCGTAGATACGGCGCAAAAAGTACACGAACGGGTACACACATTTCCTAAAATCATGAAAGTGGCGGTTCCTGCACCCCAGCACTCTCCCATATTGGGACAATTACCACTTTGGCAGATGGTATGTAATTTATGCTTATCAACAATATCCCTAACATTCTTATAATCCTTTCCAACAGGCAACTTGACCCTTAACCATGACGGTTTTTTTGTCCGGCCATCTGCTGTTGTTTCGTTAGGAACACTGGTTATTACTGGTAAATCAATCATAGAAAAAAACGCTTACGTTTTAGGTTTGACATTCACATTATTGATGAATATCATTCACAAATGTAATTAAAATGGTCAAAATTAAAAGTTAAATAGAAGGGTGAGTATCAATAAATTTCGCCTATATCACTATCTATAGGGCTAATCTTCATTATTCTTAGGCAATAAAA